>JAQUOC010000033.1 GCA_028717305.1 Dehalococcoidales bacterium
CAGCGGATAGAATGGGCTTCCCGCGAGATGCCGGTAATAAGGCTGATCAGGGAACAGTTCGCCACCGAAAAACCGCTCAAAGGGGTCCGCATCTCGGCATGCCTGCATATTACCTCCGAGACAGCCAATCTGGCCCTGACTCTAAAGGATGGGGGGGCCAACGTCATTCTCTGCGCCTCCAACCCCCTCAGTACCCAGGACGATGTTACTGCCGCCCTGGTCGAGTACGGCATCCCCACCAATGCCATCAAGGGTGAAGATGAGACCAGATACTACCAGCATATCAACACTGCCCTGGACAATAAGCCTCATCTCACCGTAGATGACGGCGCCGATCTGGTCACCACCCTCCATACCAAACGAAGCGACCTGATTCGGGATGTCATCGGTGGCACTGAAGAAACCACCACCGGCGTGATACGACTGCGCAGTCTGGAAAAATCGGGGGAGCTGCAGTACCCCATCATTGCGGTGAATGATGCCAAGACCAAGTACCTTTTTGATAACCGCTACGGCACCGGACAGAGCACCATCGATGGTATCACCCGTGCCACCAACATCCTCTGGGCAGGTAAAAAAGTGGTGGTCTGTGGTTATGGCTGGTGCGGGCGTGGCATCGCTCTAAGAGCCAGGGGGCTAGGCGCCCAGGTAATTATATGTGAGGTAGAACCAACCCGTGCTCTCGAAGCAGTCATGGACGGCTACCAGGTTATGCCCCTGCTAGAGGCAGCAAAAGTTGGTAATGTTTTCATCACGATTTCAGGCAACAAAAATGTTATCGATAAAGCCCATATACAGGTAATGAAAGACAACGCCTTACTGGCCAACAGCGGACATTTTAACGTCGAGATAAACATCCCGGTACTGGAGAGCATCGCTACCGGAAAACAACGTATAAGGGGCCTCATCGATGAATACACCCTGCAAGACGGCCGCCACCTGTGTCTGCTGGGAGAGGGGAGATTGATTAACCTGGCCGCCGCCGAAGGACACCCCGCCAGCGTAATGGACATGAGTTTTGCCAATCAGGCACTTTGTCTGAAGTATATGGCGGAGAACAGCAGTAGCCTTAAGAAGAAGGTCTACCCGGTGCCAGAAGCAATAGATAAGGAGATAGCCCGGCTGAAGCTTCAGTCTCTGGGTATTCAAATAGACAAGCTTACCCCTGAGCAAGAGCAATACCTGGCCAGCTGGAAAGAAGGGACATAAAAAGGAGAAAAAATGACGAACAGTTTTAAGAACGCATCAAAATATCTACTCACTTCGGAATCAGTAACCGAAGGACACCCGGACAAGATGTGTGACCAGATATCAGACGCTATTCTGGACCATATTCTGGAAAAAGACCCCTACGCCCGGGTTGCCTGTGAAGTAGCAACGACCACCGGACTGGTAATCGTCCTTGGTGAGATTACTACCAACTGCTATGTTGAAGTACCGCAGGTAGTCAGAAGGGTAGTCCACGATATCGGCTACACTAACCCCAGTTACGGTTTTGACTACCATTCCTGCGGAGTGCTGGTATCCATTAAAGAACAGTCAGCCGATATCGACCTGGGAGTGAGTAAATCCAGAGAAGTTAAGAAAGAAGTCGCCATAAACGATGAGCTCGAGCAGATTGGCGCCGGTGACCAGGGTATGATGGTCGGCTTTGCCTGTAATGAAACCCCGGAGCTTATGCCGATGCCGATCTCTCTATCACATAAGCTGTGCCAACGGCTGGCCCAGGTGCGAAAGGACAAGATCCTGCCGTACCTGCGCCCCGATGGCAAGTCACAGGTAACCGTGGAATACAGCAAGGGCACCCCGAAACGTATCACCAACGTAGTTATCGCCGCCCAGCACAACGAAAACGTCAGCAGTGAACAGATAGAGAGTGATATTAAAGAGCAGGTAGTGAAAGCAATCGTTCCCTCCTCATTGATTGATGATGAAACGGAATTCTACGTCAATGCTACCGGACGGTTCGTAATAGGCGGACCGGTTTCCGATACCGGATTTACCGGGCGTAAGATTCTGGTCGACACCTACGGTGGTATCGCCCGACACGGCGGTGGCGCTTTCTCGGGTAAAGATCCGACCAAGGTTGACCGCTCGGCAGCATACGCCGCCCGCTATATTGCCAAGAACATCGTAGCCGCCGGACTGGCCGAACGGCTGGAAGTACAGATCGCCTATGTTATCGGCGTTGCCCACCCACTCTCCGTATCTATTGAGGCCTTTGGCACCGCCAGGGTCGATCATGATGTTATCACCAACCTGATTAACAAGCACTTCGATCTACGACCGGGAGCAATTATTCGAGACCTTAACCTGCGCCGCCCGATATATCGGCAGACTGCCGCCTACGGCCACTTCGGGCGGAATGACCTGGATCTCCCCTGGGAAAAGACGGATAAAGCGGAAATCTTGAGAAAAGAAGCACTGGGTAAGTAGCAGAGTAATAACAGAGGAGATGAAGTAGAATAGACAATCTCATTAAGTTCGGCACTGACGGCTGGCGGGGGATTATTGCCCAGGATTTTACCTTCGATAACGTACGGGTATGTGCCCAGGCAGTAGCCGACTATCTGAAAGAGACCGGGCTGGCCCGGCAGGGAATCATTATTGGCTTTGATACCCGCTTTGCCTCCGAAGACTTCGCTGCCGCGGCTGCCGAGGTAGTCGCCGGCAATAGAGTCAAGGTACAACTCTGTCCCAAAGCAACTCCAACCCCGGTAGTAAGCTTCGGCATTACCTCCCAAAAAGCAGGGGGGGGTATTATTATAACCGCCAGTCATAACCCGGCACGATGGAACGGCTTTAAGTTCAAGGACGATTCCGGTTCCAGCGCCGCACCCCAGGTTACGGCCAGAATAGAGGAGAATATTGCCCGTATTCTAACCACGGGGAAGATAAACAAGATGCCATTATCGCAAGCCCGGGAGGCGGGACTACTGGAACATCTCGACCTGGAACCGATCTACTGCCGGCAGCTCTCCAGCCTAATCAATCTGGATGAAATATGCCGCTCCCGATTAAAGATAGCCATCGACCCTATGTACGGAGCTGGTGCAGGTTATTTTAAGAAGTTCCTCTCCGGCGGTAATACTGAACTTATCGAGATAAACAGTATAAGGAACCCCCTCTTTCCCGGTATAGAGCAGCCGGAGCCAATAGGTACTAACTTGGAGAAGCTGGCCGCTACAGTCAGAAAGGAAAGGGCCAGCATAGGACTGGCAACTGACGGTGATGCCGACCGCATCGGGATTATCGATGAGAACGGCACGTTCATCAGCACTCTACATGTTTTTGCCCTGCTTTGCCTATACCTGCTGGAGGTACGCGGAGAAAGAGGGCCGATAGTCAAGACGCTAACGATGAGCAGTATGGCCTACCGCCTGGGAGAAATATTCGACGTACCGGTATATGAAACACCGGTAGGATTCAAGTATGTGGCACCAATAATGAAAAATGAACAGGCGCTGATCGGCGGTGAAGAAAGCGGCGGCTATGGCTTCAGAGGCCACGTCACAGAGCGGGATGGGATCCTGGCCGGTCTCTATTTTCTCGACCTGATGATAAAGACAGGGAAAAGCCCCTCAGAGCTAATCGACTATCTACACAGCAAGGTCGGTCCTCACTACTACAGACGCATCGATGTTGAATTCAGTGAAAGTAAGCGCCAGGTCATCAACAAACGGGTCAGGGATTACAACCCCGAGTCGATAGACGACATCAGGGTAGACAGCCTCGATACCAGAGACGGCTTCCGGTTCATGCTGGCTGATACCTCCTGGCTATTAATCCGGTTTTCCAACACCGAACCGCTGCTCCGACTTTACGCGGAAAGCAACTCACCGGAAAGAGTAGAAAGGCTACTCGGCATGGCTCAGGAACTGGTTAAGTCTTAAACTACCCCGGATGAATGGGAAACAAAGGGACTGATCCATCACGTGAAATAGGGGGGCAGGGTCAATGGACACTACAATCTTGGACGATTCTCTGACACTGAAGAAATATGACCGTGAAGATATGCTCACCCGTCTCCAGGAAATGCCATCATTATGTCAATTAGCCTGGCGGATGGCGGCAGATTTCAACCTGCCCCCGGAATACGCCAACGTCGACAAGGTTGTGATTTCAGGCATGGGCGGCTCGGCTATCGGCGGCGATTTAGTCACCAGCCTGGTAGCGACCGAGGCCAGGATACCCATTATGACCTGCCGGGGCTATCAACTGCCCGCCTTTGTTGATGACAGGACACTTCTTATTGCCTCCAGCTACTCAGGGAACACCGAGGAGACCCTGACTGCATTTGAGCAGGCTCTTAAGACAGGGGCCAAGAAACTGGCCATCACCACCGGAGGTAAACTTAGCACGATGGCCGAAAGAAGAAACATCCCCGTCTTTAGCTTTGACTATAAAGCCCAACCCAGGGCGGCATTACCATTTAGTCTGATACCGATCCTCTGTTTTCTACAGAAGCTAGGCCTCATAAGCGATAAATCACGGGAGATAGTCGAAACGGTACCGACTCTAGAGAAATTATCCCGAAGAATAAGCGAAAGTGTACCAATAGACAGAAACCTGGCTAAACAACTCTCAGTCAGACTGCATCAACACCTGCCGGTAGTATACGGCGCCGGAATAGCCTCCGAGGTAGCCCGTCGCTGGAAGACTCAGCTTAACGAGAACAGTAAAGCCTGGTCTTTCTACGAAGTCTTTCCGGAACTGAACCACAATGCCATTGTCGGCTACCAATTTCCCGCAGAACTGGCCGGTAAAATACTGGTAGTGCTGCTCCGCTCTCCCCTGCTACCGGAACGGGTGCTGCTCCGATATCAGGTAACCTGCCAGCTCCTAGAACAAGCAAGGGTTGACTACCAGATTGTTGATGGCGACGGCGACTACCCCTTGGGCCAGGTAATGAGCCTGACACTCTTCGGTGATTATGTCAGCTACTACCTGGCAATACTTTATCAGGTTGACCCTTCGCCGGTAAAAGCGATAGACTTTCTTAAAGAGCGGCTGGCCCGGAATAAATAGAAAAGACGGGTTGCCAATCAGGATTTACCAGGTGAACGAATGTACTATTTTGCCTACGCCTCCAACCTGAACCGGAAACAGATGCAAGAACGCTGCCCGGAGAGTAAGCCCAGGTTCACCGCTACCCTTCATCACTACCAACTGGTCTTCGCTGGATGGTCCCGCACTTGGCGGGGGGGAGTGGCCACAATACGATCGTTCAGAGGAGAAAGGGTCAGAGGCGGCATCTATGAGGTCAACGCGGAGTGCTTGAGTCGGCTGGACAAATTCGAGGGCAGCGATTATCAACGGCTAAATGTGATCGTGAATAATGAGGACAATGATCCGGTCGAAGCAGTAACCTACATCAACAACCGCCAGTCCCGAGAAAGCAAGCCATCCGCCGAGTATCTAGATATTATCCGGCAGGGCTACAAGGACTGGAGGCTGATCTAATCCGGTAATGCAAAATGCCGGAATCAACAGCCATAAACACTGACTTATGATCCCGGCATCCTAATCAGCTAGAACAAACTAACCTGTTTCCCCATGGCAAAGGCTAACGCTTGGTGTACTGAGGTGCTTTACGAGCCCTCTTCAAGCCAACCTTTTTACGCTCCTTGACTCGAGAGTCCCGCGTCAGCAGTCCTCCCTGACGGAGTACCGACCTGAGCCTTTCGTCGGATTTGGATAAAGCCCTGGCAATACCGTGGGAAATAGCCCCGACCTGACCCGATATGCCACCCCCTTCTACCTTAACCACAACGTTATATCTACCGAGGCTTTCTGTAACGAGAAGCGGCTGCTGTATGATGCGCCGGTGTTCGAAGCGGGGAAACCGCTCTTCATAGGGCATATTATTCACGATAATAGCGCCTTCCCCCGGCATCAGTCTTACTCTGGCAGTAGCCGTTTTACGTCTGCCAGTTCCGTAAAAGTAAGCCTGTGTTTCCATCTGAACCATATCTTTCTTCAGGATGATAGAATCCTTACTCTTTACCCCCCTTCCTTAGTACTAATGAGAAGCGGCTGATGCAGGCAGACCTCAAATCTCTCCTTTACCTTCAGCCTTAACTAGCTTGCCCTCTGTCTGAGCCAGATGAGGATGCTTATCACCAACGTATACCTTCAGCTTCTTGATCATGCTAGCACCCAATCGATTATGAGGTAACATCCCCTTAACCGCATATTCAACGGCGCGGGTGGGGTTACTCTGCATCAACTCTTCAAGAGTGACACTCTTAAAACCACCAGGGTATCCCGAGTGTCGATAATAAACCTTCTGTTTGACCTTATCACCACTAACCCGGATCTTTTCAGCATTGAGAACAACCACAAAATCGCCGACATCCAGGTTACGGCAAAACATCGGTTTATGCTTACCCATCAGCAACTTGGCTACCTCGGTAGCCAACCTGCCCAATATTTTATCCGAGGCATCAATAACATGCCACTCCCGCTTAATATCAGAAACCTTAACACTATAGGTTTTCATAATGTCTCTCCTCCAAAAGAGACCGGGTAATTTACCCGCATCAGGCGTAGTCCACAGGCCGGCGCCATCGGACCGGCCAGACCCGGCACCCTCGCCTCAATTATACTACGAAATTCACTGAGACTCACTCTACCCATTCCAACCTTTATTAACATTCCAACTGTATTACGCACCTGATGGGGCAAGAAGGAATTAGCCACCATGTTGAAAACAACCAATTCCCCCCGCTTCTCCATCACTGCTCGATACACACACCGCACAGTGCATTTCTGATTTACACCAGTAGCACTGGCAAATGAAGCAAAGTCATGCCTACCAAGAAGAGCCTGACAGGCTTCATTAATAGCCTCAATATCCAAGTGCCCACCAACAAGATGGACAAAACCCCTCCGGATTGGGGAACGGGTCAAACCATTTAAAATGTAGTAACTGTACTCCCGGCTAACAGCATCACGCCGTACATCAAAAGATGTAGCTACTCTATAGGCAGCCTTAACCGCAATATCCCTGGGTAAATAGTAGTTTAACCCCCTAACAAATGTCTGCTCGGGAAGGATTGAATTAGTAAGAAAACTAACCACCTGTCCGCAAGCATGAACCCCGGCATCCGTGCGGCTGGCAGCTGCTATCCGACACCTCTTCCCGGTAAGATCTCGGATTGCCTGCTCTATCTCTTCCTGTATAGTGGCTAGCCCGACCTGGAGCTGAGAACCGTGATAGCACCTGCCGTCATATTCTATTATTAAAACAACCCTGGTGACTGCCACCAATCTCGAAACCTTTTTACTCTACCAGTTCCAACCTAACCATAGCTGCGCCGTCACCCAATCTAGAACCCAACTTAATAATACGAGTATAGCCCCCGCTACGCTCAGCATATCTAGAAGCAAGGTTATCAAATACCTTATCAACCGTCTTGGCGTCCAGAATAAATGACAATGCCTGACGGCGGGCATGAAGCCCCCCCTTCTTACCCAGGGTAATCACCCTCTCAGCCATACCGTGTACCTCTCTGGCTTTTGCCTCCGTAGTAGTAATCTTCTCATAGCCCAAGAGGTCGGTTACCAGATTACGATACATTGCCCTTCTGTGCCCCGAATTCCTGCCCAGTTTTCTACCGGATAATCTATGTCTCACCTTCCACCTCCTCTTCCTCTGATGTAGTTGGCTCTTCCGTCTGCAGTTTAAGAGAAAGGCCCAATTCCTCAAGGCGTTCCTCTATCTCCTGCTTAGACTTCTGCCCGAAGTTTCTCAGCGCCAGTAACTCACTCTCTTTCTTACTGATAATCTGACCCACTGTCTCAATATTGCCACGTCTCAGGCAATTCATAGTGCGCACAGATAGGTTCAGGTCAGTCACCGGCATATCGTATAACTCTGCAGGTATAGATAATCGTACAACCTGTTCCTCCTCATCGGCCCGGGAGACCTGGGCATAGTCAACAAAAGCAGTCAACTGCTCCACCAAAATAGCCGCACTACGGGTGAGGGCTTCTACCGGCGATATCGTACCATCCGTCCATATCTCCAGGGACAGTCGTTCACGACTGGTTACCTCACCAACATGCGTCGGCTCAACGGTAAAATTGACCTTTCGCACCGGCGTAAAGATAGCATCAACGGGAATCACTCCGATAGGCAGGTTATCAACAGATGAGGCCAGTTGATAACCTTCATTAATTTCAACATCCAGCTCCACATAGAGTCTCGCTTCAGGCGAATCCAGAGTGGCTAAATATAGTTCCGGATTAGCAATGTCAAGGTCAATCGACGGTCTGATATCCGAAGCGTAAACACCTCTCTCCCCCTCTACCTCCAGTATCAATTTACCCGGCTGCCCGGAAAGGGATCTGATTCTCAACTCCTTAAAATTAAGAATCAACTCGGTAACATCTTCTTTTACGTAAGGAATAGTAGAGAATTCGTGCTGTATTCCCTCAATCATGACCCCGGTTACCGCTGCCCCGGGGAGGTAGCTGAGCAGCACTCTGCGCAGGGAATTCCCCAGAGTAACGCCGAATCCCTTTTCCAGCGGCTCAGCCAGAAACTGACCAAAATTGTCCTTACTCTCAACACAGGTAATCTTCGGTATCACTAGGCGAGACAAAATGCTCCCTCCTTATCAACTGACTTATCGTGAATAGAACTCGACTATAGTCTTCCCCTCAAATTTGGCCTCGATTTCATCAGGGGTAGGCAGTGACACCACCTGGCCAACCAGATTCTGCTTGTCCAGACTCAACCAGCTCGGTAGGAATTTAGCATCGATATTCTCAGCCATTTCCTTATAATACCCGGTTCTGGTACTGCTCTCTCGCCAGGAAATACTATCTCCCTCCCTAACCTGATAGGAAGGTATATTTGTCTTACGACCATTGAGCTTGATATGTCCATGACGGACTATCTGTCGGGCTTGCGCACGAGAATCGGCGAAACCCAAGCGATATACTACATTATCAAGCCGCCGCTCCAGGAGCACGACAAGATTCTCTCCAGTAATACCCTGCTGCCTCTCGGCCTGAGCAAACACCCTCTGGAACTGCCCCTCCATAATGCCATAGGTATAGCGGGCCTTTTGCTTTTCTCTTAACTGAAAACCACGGTCAGAAATCCGCCGTCTCCGTCCGGCGCTCTGCTGACCGGGCGGCTTCGCCCGCCTATCAACGGAACACTTAGGGGTGAGACAACGGCCACCCTTAAGCATTAATTTTTCACCGCTACGCCGACACAAACGACAGACTGCTTGAGTATATCTTGCCATTTCTTACCCTCTATACCCGTCTTCTTTTTGGAGGACGACAGCCATTATGAGGAAGAGGAGTCACATCCCTGATACTGGTAACATAAAGGCCTGAACTTTGCAGAGAACGAATCGCCGCTTCACGACCGCTACCTGGCCCTTTGACGTAAACCTCTACCTGACGTAAGCCATGCACCATGGCTCTCCGTGCCGCATCACGAGCCGCCATCTGAGCTGCATAAGGAGTACCTTTACGCGAGCCCTTAAACCCTGCCGTCCCCGAGCTTGCCCAAGAGATAACGTGCCCCTCCGGGTCGGTGAGGGTAACGATAGTATTATTGAACGTAGACTGGATATAAGCCTTTCCCGACGGAATAGACTTTTTTTCCCGTCTCCGGACTCTGGTACGCTTCTTCTCTGCCATTCTTACCTCCTACTTGATATCTAATATAACCGGCTATTTCTTAGTCATGCCGCGTTTCTTACCTCTACCAGCGACCGTTTTCTTAGTACCACGACGGGCACGGGCGTTAGTCCGTGTCCGCTGCCCTCTAACCGGCAGACTATGCCGATGTCTGAGACCACGATAGCTACCAATTTCAATGAGGCGCTTAATATTGAAATTAACCTCTTTCCTGAGATCACCTTCAACCTTATACTCGCGGTCAATAACCTCCCGGAGACGGTTAACCTCGTCTTCAGTAAGACTATCCGCCTTGGTATCGGCACTAATACCTGTCTGAACCAGAATCCTCCGGCTTAACTCAGGACCAATACCATAGATATACTGCAACGATATCCAAATCTGCTTGTTTTTTGGTATATCTACACCAGCTATACGTGGCATTAAGACCCCTCCTTACTACGATAGGTAAATCAGCCCTGCCTCTGCTTATGCCGAGGGTTGGTACAAATGACCCTGACCACCCCCCGCCGCTTAATCACTTTACACTTTTCACATCTAACTTTAACCGAAGATCTAACTTTCATCGCGAATTCCTTATTTATTGCTTTAAGCGATAGGTAATTCTACCCCGCCCCAGATCATAGGGAGAAAGCTCTACTATCACCCTATCGCCGGGTAATACCCTGATATAATGCAACCTTATCTTCCCCGAAATATGCGCCAGCACCTGATGTCCGTTAGACAGCTCAACACGAAACATAGCATTAGGCAGAGGCTCCAACACCGTCCCTTCAACCTCAATAGCCTCTTTCTTAGGCATATGCTACCCCTCTAGACAACAGTCAGCACCTCCGCTTCAGCATCGGTAATGGCAATAGTGTGCTCAAAGTGCGCGCAAAGGCTACCGTCAGCCATAGATACCGTCCAGCAGTCACCGCCAAGCCGGGTCCGCCAATCACCCATACTCACCATAGGCTCAAGAGCAAGTACCATACCTTTTTTCAGCACCGGTCCTGTTCCCGGTTGTCCGAAATTAGGTATCTGAGGCTCTTCGTGCATCTGGCGGCCAATACCATGACCGGTATACTCCCGTATTACGGAATACCCCCCTGACTCCGCACAGCTCTGAATAGCAGCGGAAACATCCCCCAGCCTCGCCCCGGCGCAAGCCTTGGCAATACCAGCCTCCAGAGCATCCTTAGTAGTCTCGATAAGGCGCTTAGCCTCCGGTTTAACCTCACCAATACTCACCGTTACTGCCGCATCCCCCTGAAAGCCGTCATAAATCGAACCAAAGTCAAGAGATACTATATCACCTTCCTCTAAAACCCGCTCCCCCGGAATCCCGTGCACTATCTCTTCATTTACCGATACACAAAGATTAGCCGGGAAACCATGGTATCCCTTAAACGACGGTTTAGCTCCCAGTTTCTTTAACTCTCTCACCGCGATAACATCCAACTCTTTAGTCTTCATCCCTGGTCTTATTGCTCCGCTTAATACCTCCAGCACAATGGCTACCACCCTGCCCGCTCGACGCATTGCTGCGATCTCACGCTCTGACTTAATCAAAATACCCATTGCTCAACAACCCTTCTCCAGAGCCATGACAATCTTCTTGCCAGTATCTTCTACACTTCCCTCCCCGTCTATCTCGACCAGTTTATCCGTTCTAATATAATAATCAATAAGGGGAGCCGTCTCGGCAAAGTATACCTTAAGCCGCTTCTTCACCGTTTCCGGAGTATCGTCAGTACGCTGATATAACTCACCGCTACACCTATCACATCTGCCTTTAATCCGAGAAGGAGAACTCACCTCGTGATATGGCACCTGGCAATTACGGCAAATCCAACGCCCGCTCAAACGCCGCAGGAGCACCTCTGGAGAAACCTTGATATATACTACGCTATCGATAGCCCTGGAACTACCGGCCAAAGCCTTATCCAGCGCTTCAGCCTGGGGCAAGTTCCTGGGAAAACCATCGAGGACCACCCCGGATTCATCACTCAGAGCCGCCAAACGCTCAAGCACCATTTTCGTTGTTATCTCGTCAGGAACCAGTACCCCCTTCTCCATATAGGACCTAGCCTGCTTACCTAACACAGTATTCTGCTCCAGTGCCTGACGGAAAAGGTCTCCGGAAGCAATATGAATCAGATTCAGGTTTTGAGCCAGATAAGCGGCCTGCGTCCCCTTACCAGCACCGGGGGCACCCAGAAGAATAATATACACTGTCTCCTCTCTTAACGTAAATAATACTTCAAGTCCAGCCAAGCTGCCTATTTGATAAAACCTTCGTATCGGCGCATAACCAGCTGCGCTTCAATCTGCTTCATGGTATCAAGAGCAACACCAACCACGATCAAGAGCCCCATACTGGACAACTGTATCACCTGAATACTAGTAGCCTCCCTGGCCAGGAACGGTACAATCGCCACTACCGCCAGGAACAGGGCACCGGCCCAGGTAATGCGTTTAATAACAGCATCAAGATACTCTTTGGTATTTTTACCCGGTCGAATACCGGGGATAAACCCACCTTGCCGCTGCAGCGTACCGGGCAAATCCTGCTGCTGGAAAATTACCATGGTATAGAAGAAGGCAAAAGCCATCGTCAGCACAAAATACAGACCCCAATAAAATAG
>JAQUOC010000034.1 GCA_028717305.1 Dehalococcoidales bacterium
CCAGTGGACGCCAATATCAGCGTAGGAGTCAGCGCAAAGCTCTCCCAACCCCCGTTTTGATATCAGACTCTGCATCTCAGAGGGGCAGGATGACTCAAACGGCATGCCGCACTCGATATCCCTGAAGAGCGTCTCGGCACCGGCGGTAGAGTACCACCAGCCGATGTCAATGGTGCCTGACCGAACTGCGGCTACTACCTCGCCTTCCGGGACCAGCTCGCCCGGTTCATAGACGGTAAGTTCGATACGACCTCCGCTCATTGCATTCAGAACATCGGCGTAGTTCTCTCTAACGTCCTCCTGGGTGTCCGGAGCACCGAAGGGGCTGGTCATTCGCCACTTGTATATCGGCAAGTCCTGTGCCGGTTCCGGTGTCGGTTCTCCCGGGGTGGGAGTGGGCGTCGGTCCCGGTGTCGGAGCTTGACTGGTGCAGCCGGTCGTCATCGGTATGGCGATTGCCATCACTACTACCAGGGAGACGCCGATCATGATCTTTGCTAGTTTCTTGTTCTTCATTAGAATTACAAATCTCCTTTCTGAACCTGTAATCTGATTCCGTTATTGAACCTTGCTACATAGACTACCTCCTACCATCAGCATCAGCCATCAATATAATCATGGGTAATGTCCATAGCCAATTTACTTGATATTCGTCAAGGTAATTTGCAATCGAATTGCTTTTTGCCCCCGATAACCCCATACGGTTCGGCGCTACTGATAAGCAGCGCCGAACCACCAGTCAGTAAGGAGGTTGAAAAGCAAAGTCTACCCTTAATAATCTGGTATTACCGCATAAATTTACGAATATCTTCTCATAGAATGGCTCCTGTTGAAATCGTGGGTTTGGGTTAATTTCGGGTAATGGTTTTTGGGTAATGGTTTTTGTTATATCGAGGAGTCAGTCACCATTCTGTCAATCCGGTAATAGGTGCGTATCGGTAATATTTCTGGAGGGTGTATTATAATGGTAGGTCGGCAATGATAACGGTGCCTTGACCTTTGCCGGAGCGAATGCTCAGTTTCCCGTTGAATAGGTGTACCCTTTCCTGCATACCCATCAACCCCAGTTTACCATCGCGGGCGAAACTACTGAGTATGCCGGGTACCTCGAAACCCTGTCCGTTATCGGTGACTTTGAGCCTGACGCTCCCGTTGTAGAAGGCGATATCTATTACGACCTTGGTCGCTTTGGAATGTTTTACCGCATTTCGTAGCGCTTCTTGCGTAATGCGAAATAGTATTATCTCTTTTTCGGGTAACAGCCGTTGTTCGTGACCGGTAATATTCAAACTGCAGTCCGATATCCCCTGATCGATCACCTCCTCACTGAGCAATGCCAGCGAGGGGATTAACCCGAACTGGTCCAAGAGCCCGGGACGCAGATTGTGGCTGAATCTGCGTACTCCCTCCAATATCACGTCAACCTCGGAACGAAGCTGTTCTAATCTCTCGACTGTACTCTTGGTTAATCTTTCGTTCATCAGGATGACATTAATTCTGTTGTACAGATTGGCAATCAACTGGGCCGTCTCATCATGCAGCTCGCGGGAGATTCGTTTGCGCTCTTGTTCTTGAGCAATAGTTGTTTCCCTGATGTAAAACTCCAGGTCTTCCTTCAGCTGATTGTATTCGGTGATATCGGTGAGTATGCCGTCGTATCGTATGATATTGCCTTCCTCGTCTTTGATGGGCACACCGTGGTCCCGAATCCACCGCATCTGTCCGGCGTTTTTATGGACTACCCTGTATTCGCAAATAAACTCCCTCTTCTTTTTACAGGCTTCGATGTAAGCCTTGGCCGCGCATTCTCTGTCTTCGGGATGTAGCGATTGCAGCCATGTATCAGGGTTTTTATAGCAATATTGAGGCGAGTATCCTGTCCAGTCCTGATATCGGTCTGATATAAAAATCGACGTGTTTTTCTCATCGGGAAGGCTGGAATATATTACGTCGGGGATGTTCTTGATCAGGGCCTCGTATTTCTCTTTCAGTTCTTTAATGTGTAGCTCGGCCTGCTTGCGCTCGGTGATATCGGAGAGTACGCCGCTGGCATACTTCTTCCCGCCCTCATCGTAGGTAACTACGGCTCTGTCGTGTATCCAGACCCACTCCCCGTCCTTTCGCCTTAAGCGGTATTCAATATTGAAGGTCTTGTCCTTTTCGAACAGGGCATTGTTGGCAGCTACGTATTCTTTGACATCGTCGGGATGAACCCGATCGATCCAGTTGAGATAGGGGCCCATGGCGCATTCTTCTTCTGCGGTATATCCGGTAATCGCTTCCACATTATCACTGATGTATATGATGTAGTTGTTGCTATCTATCTTCCACAGTACGTCCGGGATGTCCGATACCAGTAAATGAAACTTGTCTTCTCTTGCCGATATCTTGGAACGCGATATGTCGTTTCTGCTGCGCGTTCCTTTACTGATTCCGATGAATCTCTCTACAGTCTGTTCTTCTTCTGTTTGCTTGCTCTGCATTTTCACTTAAATCCAGGTTCGGTAGCGATAAATTTAGTGCCGTGATGTCAAATAAAAAACCTGTCTTTATAGAGTGTTGCTGCAAAATTCCATTCAGGTTTCCTGCTCGCCGGCGGTTTCATCCATGCTCAGGAGGCCCATTTTCATGGCGTGCAGAATGGCTTCAGTCCTTGATTCAACCTTGAGTTTTCGAAAGATATTGGCTAGGTGGGCACCAACCGTATTTTCACTGATGTTAAGTTTATATGAGATCTGTTTGTTAGTCATGCCTTTCGCTGCCAGGTCGAGCACTTCCAGCTCCCGGGGGCCCAGTACCGGATAGGCCGTTTCTACGCTGCCTTTGCTGCTGGCTATCTTGTGCAGTATCTTGCCGGTGGCTTCATTACTAAACGCACCTTCCCCGGCGTGAACCATATGGATAGCATTGATCAGCTCGTTGTGGGGGGTGTTCTTCAACAGATAGCCGTCTACTCCGGCCTTGATCGATGAGATGATATAGTGGTCGTATTTATAGGCACTGAGCATTAAGACTGCCGTTTCAGGACAGGCCTGTTTAATCAGCCTGGCCGCATCGACGCCTGTGATTTTGGGCATGTTGATATCCAGTATGGCAACATCAGGTCGGAGCTCTTGCGCCAGCCTGACCGCTTCCTCTCCATCCTGTGCGGTGCCGATGCACCGCAAGCTCTTTACGCCCTCAAATACTCGTAGTAACCCTTCTCGAAATACCGGGTGGTCATCGGCAATGATCACGCTGATTTTTTTCATGCTCAATATTTCCCGAATCAGGCTGCCCCGCTATCATTTCAGATACCCGGATGGAGTAACGCTCCGGTGCCTTAACCCGGTTGATTATAGTATAGCGCCTTTCTTCTGAGTCAACAAGGAAGGGCAGTATGGAACTTATCCGATTTCCGTGGTATGATTTCAGGGTTGTCTTCATTTGTCATTCGGCTGAGAAGAATTTATGCTTCGGGAGAAAGGAAATGACAGGGGAAAAAAGAGTCGGTATCCTGACGGGAGGTGGAGACTGTCCGGGACTTAATGCCGCCATCAGGGCGACTGCTAAAACGGCAATAAAAATGGGGTATGAGGTGATCGGGATTCGGAATGCCTGGGAGGGTTTTTTTAATGAAGATACCGAGGTGCTGGACAGCGTCAAGACTTCGGGGATCATCGACCGCGGTGGAACCATTCTGGGTACTTCGAGAGTCAGCCCGTTAAGAGTGGAGAATGGCCCGCGAATGGTCTTTGACGGGTTTGCGAAACTGGGACTGGAGGCGTTGGTGATTCTTGGTGGTGAGGGCACGTTAACCGTGGCCACCAGACTGTTTGAGATGGGTCTCCCTGTGGTGGGCATACCGAAGACCATCGATAATGACGTGATGGAGACTGATTATACCATAGGTTTCCAGACCGCTGTCCAGATTGCCACTGATGCTCTGGACAGACTGCGTTCCACTGCCGCCAGCCATCACCGGGTGATGCTTCTTGAAGTAATGGGACGAAATACCGGCTGGATTGCTACCTATGCCGGAATGGCCAACGGAGCTGATGCTATACTGATACCGGAGATTCCCGTTAATGAAGAGAGAATGGAGCAGATCTGTCAGATGCTGGAGCGGAGAAACAGGATTAATAGAAGCTTCAGCATCGTCGTCGTGGCGGAAGGGGCCAAATTGCAGGGAGAATTCGGAAGCAGCGGTACTGGGATAGCCTTTGATGGGAGAGAAGGCTGTAGAGAGAAGATAGGCGAAGTGGTCGGGGCGATTATTGAGAGGAGGACGGGTCTGGAGACCCGGGTTTCTTCACTGGACTATATCCAGAGGGGAGGGACCCCGGTGGCCTACGACAGAAACCTGGCGATCCAATTTGGCGTAAAGGCGGCCCGGCTTGTCGAGGGGAAAAGATACGGAGAGATGACAGCTCTTCAGGGTAATAGTATTACTGCGGTCCCTCTGTCCAAGGTAGCCGGTCGTATCAGATCGATGGATATGGATGTCTATCAGGTGGCGGAATTGTTCTTTGGCTAATGGGCCGAAGACAAAAGGGGAATTTGCATATAAGCAGGATAAGGAAAATACGCGATGTCAAAGGGTTCGGGACAGGTAAAGGTCTTCTTTCTGCCTTCGGAGCGGTGTGCTGATATCGTTAGTGGTAAGAGTATCAGGCAGGCGGCAAGAGAACTGGACGTCGGTATAGAAGGGCTATGTGGCGGCGAAGGGACCTGTGGCAAATGCAAAGTCAGGATAGAAGAGGGTATTTCCCCCCGGTACGGCATTGAGTCCCGGATGGAGAATCTCTCTCCTCTCACTAAGACGGAGAAGAAGCTGCTAACATCCGGTCAGCAGCGTGATGGTTACCGCCTGGCCTGTCAGGCCCGTATTCGTGGCGACATCATCGTCTCCGTTCCTGAAGAGAGTCGGCAGGTAAATCAGATTGTGCGTAAAGCGGCTGGGGATATAACGGTTGAGCTGAAACCGGCGGTCAGGAAATACTGTGTGGAGCTTAAGCCGGCTACCCTGGATGATGCCCTGGGCGATTGGGAACGGCTGCAGGCCGAGCTTAAGAAGAGGTTTAAGCTTGTTAATCTGACTATCGACTATCGGGCTCTCCGCAGCCTGCAAAGGGTAGTGCGTCAGGGTAATTGGAGGATAACCGTATCGCTGTGGATGGGCAGGGAGGTCATTGGAGTAGAGCCTGGAGTTGTCGAGAATAGCTACGGGCTTGCGGTGGACATCGGTACTACCACCGTGGCGGCTTATCTCTGCCGGCTATCCACCGGAGATGTCATCGCTACCGATTCCATGGTGAATCCTCAGGTATCCTACGGCGAAGACGTGATAGCCCGTATCAACTATGCGATGACCTGTAAAGAAGGCCTGGAGGTGATGAACCGGGCTATTATCCGAGGGATCAACGATCTGGCGGGGAAGACTGCCGCCCGGGCCGGAATCAAGCGTAGCGCCATCGCTGATATGGCTGTTGTCGGTAATACCTGCATGCACCATATCTTCCTGGGTATTGACCCCGGATATCTCGGACAGTCGCCGTTTCCTCCTGCGCTGCACCGTTCGCTGGATATCAAGGCACGCGAACTGGGGCTTAGGATAGCCCCGGGGGCTTACCTTCATGTCCTTCCTGTCGAGGCTGGCTTCGTGGGTGCGGATAATGTGGGGGTGCTCATTGTCGAAGAGCCCTACCGGCAGGATGATATGGTGATGATAATCGATGTCGGTACCAATGGAGAGCTGATAATGGGCAACCGGGACCGGCTTGTCTCGGCATCATGCGCTACCGGTCCTGCTTTTGAGGGGGCTGAGATAAGGTATGGGATGCGTGCTGCACCGGGTGCTATCGAAAAGGGTTTAATAGACCCGGATACCCGTGAAGTGCGTTTTAAGGTTATCGGTAAGGATGGTGGGAATACCGAGCTGGATCAGGTGGGGGCCGGTGGCATCTGCGGCTCGGGCATCATTGACGCGGTGGCGCAGCTATTTCTCGCGGGCGTTATCGACCGTACTGGTCGTTTTAACACCGACGTGGACACGATTCGCCTGCGCAAGGCTGAGGGCGGGCCGGAGTTTGTCATTGCCTGGGCTGGGGAGACATCCATCGGGCAGGATATCGTGGTCTGCCAGCAGGACGTTAGAAATATTCAGCTAGCTAAGGGGGCGGTATATGCCGGTGCTAAGCTGATGATGCGCCGGCTGGGTATTGATAAACTGGATAAGATTATTCTGGCAGGGGCCTTCGGCATCTGTATTGATAAAGAGTCGGCATCGGTAATAGGAATGTTTCCCGATTGTGCTCAGGAGGAGGTCTATGCTGTAGGCAATGCCGCCGGTGATGGAGCACGGATTGCCCTCCTTAACGTGGACAAGAGGGTAGAGGCTGACCGGAGAGCGCGTGAGATTGAATATTTGGAACTGACTGTAGCGCCGGACTTCGGCGAGGTCTTTACCCGGGCGATGTGGTTCCCCAATATGGAAGATAGCTTCCCTCATCTGAAGCACCTCTTGCCGGGCTTTAAACAGGGTTTGGCGAAGGGGAGGGAGGGGTAACAGTGCGGATCGGAGTGATTTCGGATACTCATGTTAAGGAGTTGAATGAAATAGCGGCTCCGATCCTAACCGCCTTGGCTAAGGTGGATTTGATTATCCATGCCGGTGATTTCACCGGAAAAGCACTTCTCGACGGGCTTAAGTCGCTGGGGCCGGTAAAAGCTGTCTGCGGCAACATGGACTCAGGAGAACTCAGGAGGATATTGCCGCAGAAGGAGCTGTTCGTGGTTGACGGCAAGAGGTTCGGACTGACCCACGGTTCGGGAGCGCCCTGGGGGATAGCCGGTAGGGTGCGGGGGATGTTTGATGACGTGGACATTATTGTTTACGGCCACTCGCACCAGGCACACAAGGAGTTTGTCCGGGGCAGCCTGTTATTTAACCCGGGTTGTGCCAGGGACTCTTTCGGCCTGCTGACTATCGACGATGAGATCACTGCCGAGATAGTGAAAATGTAGCTCTCTAACTTTTCTTATCTGCTATTTTGAAGCTAAGAACTGTATCGGTGGCGCTGCTCTGTTGGAGCTAAAGGCATGCAATCTAGCAAAAATCAGAATAGTCCCATTCTTATGGAAAGCTCTGGAACTAACTGGCACAATATTCCGGGGCAAGAAGCCCTGGCGAAGACCGGTTCCCGGATTTCCGGCCTGATCGAGAATGAAGCCAAAGAACGTATTATCCGGTATGGTGCCAATGAACTGGTAGGCAAGAAACAGACTCCTCTGATTGTGGTCTTCCTGCGGCAGTTTCGCAGTCCTATGATCTACGTTTTACTTGCTGCCGGCATTATTTCTCTGCTGTCGCAGTTCTTTACTGGCCAGGAGCATTTCATCGATGCGATAGTGATTTTCGGCGTTATTGTGCTTAATGCCGTAATCGGGACGTTACAGGAAGGCAGGGCTGAGAAAGCGATGGAAGCGCTGCTGGAGATGGCTGCGCCGAAAGCTAAAGTGAGGCGTAACGGTAACATCGAGACCATACCGGCCCGCCAGATTGTCCCCGGCGATATCGTGCTGTTCGAAGCGGGGGATAAAGTACCCGTCGATGTCAGGCTGCTGGAGAGTGCCAACCTGAAGGTCAATGAATCAGCCCTGACCGGAGAGTCCGTCCCGGTGGAGAAACAGCTTGCCCCCGTACCGGAAGATGCCATTATTGCCGAAAGGACAAATATGCTCTTTATGAGCACTATTATTACCAGTGGCAGAGCGGTTGGAGTAGCGGTACTGACCGGTATGGCAACCGAGATCGGGAAGATAGCTACCGGTCTGGCTGAAGTCAAACAGGAAGAGACGCCGCTGCAGAGAAATATCAAGAAGCTCAGCCGATACCTGGTATTCGTCTTCCTGGGGGTTAGTGTACTGCTGGTAGTAATCGGTTTACGCCAGGGGCTGGGGTTGTTTGATCTGTTCATGCTGGCAATCTCGGCAGCCGTGGCTTCCATTCCCGAAGGTTTGCCGGCCGTGGTGACCGTAGTCCTGGCGATAGGTATGCGGTCGATGGCACGCCGTAACGCCATTGTCCGTAAACTGGTGGCCGTAGAGACCCTGGGCTCCGCTACAGTTATTTGTTCGGACAAGACCGGCACGCTGACCTTGAATCAGATGACTGTCCGCAGGATTTATGCTGGTGGCAGGTTTATCGAGCTCACCGGCGAGGGTTATGAGCCGAAGGGTGAATTCAGGCAGGATGGGGAAAAGATCGACCCTGCAGAAGATGACCAGATCATGCTGCTGCTGCGGGCTGGTGCTCTCTGTAATGATGCGTCCCTGACCAGGAACATCGAGAAATACGGGATTTTTGGCGATCCTACCGAAGGGGCTCTGGTGGTAGCGGCTGCCAAAGCTGACCTGAATAAAGCCGATTTGGAGAAGGCCTATCCGCGGCAAGATGAGCTTCCTTTTGCCAGTGAAAAACAGTATATGGTCACCCTGCATTATATGGCCACGCTGCATTCCGAAGCGGGGCATAAAACGGCTTTCATAAAAGGTTCGGTGGAGAAAATCCTCTCCTACAGCAAATCTATTCTCAAAAACGGCCGGGTGGTGGGTATTACGGAGTCCGATTACGCAGCGGTTTCTGAAACCGCCATGAATATGGGTAAAGATGCCCTCAGGGTGATTGCCCTGGCCTACCGTGATTTCCCCGAGAAGTCGGACAAATTGACCGAAGCGGAGATTCAGGATAACCTGACCTTCATCGGCCTGGCCGGTATGTCGGACCCGCCCCGGCAGGAGGCTAAAGAAGCGGTCGCTTTATGCAAACAGGCCGGCATCAAGGTGAAGATGATCACCGGCGATAACAGGATAACTGCGGAATCGGTGGCGCGCCAGGTTGGTCTTCCTCCGGGTAGAGCGGTAACGGGTGCCGATCTGCAGAAGATGAGCGATGAGGAGCTGGCCAATGAGATCAAAGATATCTCGGTTTTTGCCCGCATCGAACCGCTGCATAAGATGAGGATCGTGAACGCTCTCAAGGCCAACGGGGAAATCGTGGCGATGACCGGAGATGGCGTCAATGACGCTCCGGCACTGAAAGCGGCCGATATCGGCGTTGCTATGGGTGTCGCCGGAACAGATGTCTCCAAAGAAGCCAGCGATATGGTCCTGGCGGACGATAACTTCGCTTCCGTAGTATCGGCGGTCGATGAAGGCAGGGCTATTTTCAACCGGCTGAGGAACGTTCTTTTCTATACCTTGAATACCAATTTAGGTGAGCTGGTTACTCTGGTACTGGCCCTGGTGTTTATCGGCCAGTCACCTTTGCTGGCGGTGCAGATTCTCTGGATCAATCTGGTCACGGATACGGCCGGAGATATTCCGCTCGGTATGGAACCGAAATTCGGTGATGAATTGAAGCAGCCGCCCCGCCACCCCGGAGTAGGCCTGATTTATCCCGGGCTGTTCGTGCGGACGATGGTTATGGCAGCGCTGATCGGCCTGGGTACCTTCCTGATCTTCCGCTGGGCCGAAGCCAGAATGAGTATCGAGGAGGCCCGGACGCTGGCTTTCTGTACCATCGTGGCTTGTGAGTGGTTTATGGCTTTCAGCGCCCGCTCCGATGAACATACGGTATTCAGGCTGGGCGTTTTCCGTAACCGTGCCCTGGTACTGTCTATCGGTCTGGCGGTGGTATTGCAGATTGCGGTGGTCTACGTACCATTCATGCAGGCGGCTTTCGGTACCGTTCCGCTGACTTTGACCGAATGGGGCGTCGTGGTTCTGGCTGCCGGAGGGCTATTTGCCATCGAGGAACTGCGTAAAGTCATCTCTCCCAAACTCTATAGCTTTGGCAAGTATAAGCCGCTCAAGAGTAATTGAGCGCTGCTTTGACCTTACCGGTATACTGCTGACCCATTGGTGGTATAGATTTTGCTCTTTTCGATGAATATTTCGGGGTGTTCTTCTACAACACTATTGAGATTGATATCAGTGTATCTCAGGTAAATATTTCCGTGTATACTGGCGGGGTCCCAATCTGCGAGTGGAATCTCCCGGCCTATGAATGTGCGATTCCTGTCTATCATGCCCTGACTCTCCAGCACACGTGGTCCCGGCCATGATCCGGAGTATATGGGCTCCTGCCCTTTGGTATGCTGGCCTAGCCATTGGGCGGCGTGAGAGTCCTGGTTGTGCACGTACCAGAGCTGATATTCACTGCCTGCCGAGTTGAGAACCATTGAGACTGGTTGGTCAAACACCTGGTACATCGTACCGGTAGTGCACATAAAGAAAGGTACCAGCACGAGGAGGGCAATCACGTAGGCTTGTGTTTTCAACCACCTGGCTACTGTAATACTCTCGATGGCGAAGAAGGGGGACAGGACAGCCAGTGCCTGGAAGTATGTCCTCTCCATGGAATAGCCCTGCGATACATAGGGGACGATAACGGTAATTACCACTATCAGGCTGCATGCCAGGGTTAAAATGATGTATTCCATCTCGAACCGGGAGCATAAATAATCAGGCTTGTTTTCTACAGGTCGGCGAGTGACGATAGTTCTCCTGTATTTTGCTATGGTGCTCAATACGCCCGTAGCAACAAGGGCTAGTGTGAGCCAGGAGAAAAGAACACGTATCTTTTGTGGAATGGTGGATAATCCCTCACCCACGGCGGTGGTAATGGTAGAACCTCTGGAATCGAGCAAAAACCAGTTGTGGAGATTGGCGAAGGTTTTTTCAATAAATGTCACACCGGCGGTAAAGGCCCCTTGTGTTGCCTGACTATACAAACGTTTAGGCCGGATGCACCATGTTGGCAGAACCGGGTTGACAGTGCAATTATACGGGTGTATAAAAGTTTCAGATATCGGGAAGGCGTCGGCATAAGCCTGAGGAAGCTAACGTGAGTCATTGATTCGGTATGATTAATGTTTCGAGTGTTCGTGATAAGGTATTAACCGCTGTTTTGATAGCTGCTGTAGCGGGGGCGGCAGGCATGCTGGGCTATACCATCGCTCACCCGCCGAACCCGGAGAGATATACCGAGTTTTACATCTTGGGACCGGAGGGTAAGGCTGCCGATTATCCCCAGGAGTTAGGGGTAGGGGAGGAGGGCCGGGTGATTGTGGGTATTGTTAACCGGGAGCAAGCGGCGCTGAGCTACCGTCTGGAAATAAGGACGGACGGTGTGATTTCCGGTGGGATAGAGGGAGTGCAGCTTGAGCCTGACCAGAAGTGGGAGGAGGAGGTGGCGTTTATTCTGGACAGGATAGGCGATCAGCAGAAAGTAGAGTTCCTGTTGTACCGGCAGGGCGAGGACGAGGTCTACGAGAGCCTCTACCTTTGGGTGGATGTTGAGGACGTAGCTGCTTAGAAGTGCTTCCTTATCCCCTCTTGTTTTTGATGGAGCCAGCGGTCGGATTCGAACCGACGGCCAGCGGTTTACGAAACCGCTGCTCTACCACTGAGCTACGCTGGCAGTTAAAGCTAATTCTCAATAAGTTGGCGACAAATTGGCGACAGAATTTCTATTTACCCCCGCGGGCAGAACTTCGTCCAACAGCGCCATAGCATCCTCTTGCATCCCGCTTATTATATGGCTATAGACGTCCATTGTAAAGGCTACCGAGCTATGTCCCAGGGCTTCGGAGATTACTTTGGGCTTTGCCCCGCGTAGTAACATAAGACTGGCAAAGGTGTGTCTCAGATCGTGAAACCTTACCCCCTCCAAGCCCGCTTGTTTGGCCATTCTGGTGAAAGCATGAGTCAAAACACATGGGTCAATAGGCTTGATT
>JAQUOC010000035.1 GCA_028717305.1 Dehalococcoidales bacterium
AGAGGCGTGAGGGTAGTCCCTTCGGTAAAAGAGAGGAGGAAGCTACCGAAACCGCTGAGTTAGAGACCAGGTTAGAGCTGGAGAAGCGTACCAAGGACCAGTTGATAGCGGTTGAAAACGCCCTCGACAAGTTCGAAAAGGGAACCTACGGCCTGTGTGAGGTTTGTGGAAATCCGATACCCCTGGCCCGATTGGAGGCGCTTCCCGAGGCAAGACTGTGTTTGGATTGTAAGGCTGGTCAAGCAAAGAGTGCGAAAGGTTAGTATTCTTCGGGGCGAGCGGTGGCAGAATATCGCCTTTTCCCTTATCGCTCTGTCGCTGGTACTCGCGGATCAGTTCAGTAAAGCTTGGATAAGGTCTAACATAGCCGTGGGGCAATCAGTCCCGGAGGGGGCCTTTCTCCACATAACCCATACCCAGAACACCGGCGCCGCTTTCGGTATCTTCCAGGGTCATGCTCCCTCTCTAACGGTAGTCAGCTTTATCGGTGCCGGCATCATTCTGGTCTATACCTTCTACCTGTGCCGCCGTTTTACCTTCTTGAATAACATAATAAGCAAGGGGGCTCTGGGCGCAATGCTTGGCGGTACGCTAGGAAACCTGATCGACCGGATGACTCTGGGCTATGTTACCGACTTTATCGGTGTTGGTACCTTTCCCACCTTTAACATCTCCGATGCATCGATAACCGGTGGTGTCGGCGTCTTTGCCGGCTCTTTGATATATCTCCTGGTCAAGGAGAAGCAAGAAGCAGACAGGAAAAACGAGGCGGACTGCCATCAGATTTAAGGGCTATCTAACGCATCCGGAACGAGCAACGAAACCCGCTAGAGAAATAACCGGATGTAATTCTGCCACCATATAGGGACCGATTCGGCTGGTGATTAAGTTTTCTTCAAGACGCTACTCTTTTACCTATCCCCGGTAGAAACTGGTATACTGAATGAAGTGTCCCCTTTTGTTGATGAAACGTGTTGAGTAAAGAGTTTAGCTTTACCGCCAGCGACCCGGGTGTGCGCCTCGACAGGTATATTGTCGAGAAATGCCCCGAGTTTTCCCGGACCCAGGCACAGAGTCTCATTAATGAGGGTCTGGTCACGGTCAATAACCACCCGGCTAAAGCCGGAGTAAAGCTTAACATTGGCGATAGAGTAAATATCAGGCTGCCCTCTGCTCCCAAACCCCCGCTGCCTGAAGTTATTCCGCTCAATATTATCTATCAGGATGATGATCTCCTGGTCGTCGATAAGCCGGTCGGGCTGACGGTTCACCCGGCTCCGGGACACCAGAGCCACACCCTGGTTAACGCCATCCTTAGCCATGTTCCCAACCTGCCCGAGAGCGATTCGCTGCGGCCGGGAATCGTACACCGGCTGGATAAGGACGCCTCGGGGGTGATGGTGGTAGCTAAGAATAGCCGGGCCCAGCTTGATCTAATCGGTCAGTTTAAGACCCGTTCGGTGGCGAAAGCCTACCAAGTGCTTGTTAAAGGGCAACTCACTCCGGATAACGGGGTCATCGAAGCACCAATCGGTCGTGACCCGCATAACCGGAAGAGGATGGCGGTGGCGGCGGAAGGTAGGGGCAGGGAGGCGCGCACTCACTATCATGTTATCCGGCACCTGGCAGGATATACTCTGATTGAGGTAAGGCCGGAGACCGGACGCACCCATCAAATCCGGGTCCACCTTTCCACGATCGGTTATCCGGTAGCTGGCGATAGAGTCTACGGTTCGAAGTCGGACCCGTTGCCGCGGCTTTTTCTCCATGCCTGCCGGCTGGGCTTTAAGCTGCCTTCCACCGGCAAGTACGTCGAGTTCACCTCAAACCTGCCGCCCGAACTAGTACGGGTGCTGGAGGATATCGGCTGAAATATTGACACCTAAAGTGTTAGAATACTAGGAGTTTTGATAACGTCGAATTGAGAGTTTGCAGATGACCAAGCAAGTTAGAGTACGTTTTGCTCCCAGCCCCACCGGCTACCCCCACGTCGGTAATATCAGGACAGCCCTGTTCAACTGGCTCTTTGCCCGCCACAGCGGGGGCAAGTTCATTGTCCGCATCGAGGATACCGATGTCGCCCGCAAGGTTGATGACGCTCTGGAGGCCATTCTGGAAGGCCTTAAGTGGTTGGGGCTTGACTGGGATGAGGGCCCCGAGGTGGGCGGGGACTACGGGCCATATTTTCAATCACAGCGTCTCAGTTTATACCGTGAGGCAGCCGAGCGTCTGATCAGGCAAGGGAATGCCTACTACTGCTACTGCTCCTCCCAGCGCCTCAAAGAGATGCGAGAAGAGCAGGCCAGGCGCAAGCAGCCGCCGGGATACGACCGGCGCTGTCGGAATTTAAGCGAGGCGGAGCGGGCGCAGAAAGAGGCGGAGGGTATTACTCCGGTAGTCCGCTTCAAGACCCCGCTCGATGGCAGCACCAGGTTCAACGACCTAATTTGGGGAGAGGTAGTGTTTGACCACAGCACCATCGACGACCTGGTGCTGCTTAAGTCCGACGGCTACCCAACCTATCACCTTGCCAATGTGGTCGATGACCATCTGATGGAGATAAGTCATGTCCTGCGGGCTGAGGAATGGCTGTCCAGTACCCCCCGACACCTCCTGATGTATCATGCCCTGGGCTTCGAGCCTCCGCAGTTCGCACACCTGCCCATGATATTAGGGGATGACCGTGCTAAATTAAGTAAAAGACACGGTTCGGTCTCGATAACCGAGTACCGTGAACAGGGCTATCTGCCCGAGACAATGCTCAACTTCCTCACCCTGCTGGGATGGTCTCTCGACGACAAGACCGAGATATTCTCCCGGATCGAGCTGACAGCCAGTTTTTCCCTGGAGAGAATCAGCCGTACCGGGGCCATTTTCAACCAGGAAAAGCTCAACTGGATGAACGGGGCGTATATCCGCAGCCTGAGCCCCGACGACTTTACCCGACGGGCGCTGCCGTTCCTGGAAAAAGGCCTGCCCGACAAGGTCAGGCGGCCGTTATCCATGGACTATGTCAGGAAGGTTATGCCCCTCGTCCAGGAGCGGGCCCGCACCCTGGCCGAGATCCCGGAGCTGACCGAATTCTTCTTCACCGATGAACTGGACTACGAGCCCGGTCTCTTGATAGTCAAGAAGATGGACCGGGAGTCATCTATCCAGGCACTGGTAGCAGTCAGGAACAGGATTGAGCACCTGCAAACCTTTGATACCATGTCTCTGGAGACGGCGGTCAGGCCGCTGGCTGACGAGATGGGTCTGAAGACAGGGCAGCTCTTCGGTACGCTTAGGGTAGCTACTACCGGACGGATGGTGGCACCGCCCCTGTTTGAAACAATGGCAGCCCTGGGTAAGGAGCGTTCAATGGAGCGGGTTAGCGCCGCTTTGAGCAAGCTGCGCAGCCTGTGACATCTCCTGCCAGATGGAACAAGGAGGTAATAAATTGAAGGCTATTGCTATTTCGGGCAGTCCGAGAAAAAACGGGAACACGGAGTTCTTAAGCGGGCACGCTTTGAAGGCAATCGAAGAGGAGGGAATAGCCACCGAGCTTATCAGCCTGGCCGGCCTGGACATAAAGCCCTGCAACGGCTGTTATGCCTGCAAAAAAGAGGAGACCTGCCCTATCGATGACGACCTGTGGCCGGTATATGCCAGGATGAAGGAGGCGGATGCGATAATACTTGCCTCGCCGGTCTACTTCGGTTCGGCAACAGCCCAGATTAAGGCGCTCATGGAAAGGACCGGTTATATCACCTATTGGAACGGGCGGTCTTTTGAGGGGAAGGTAGGAGGCCCTCTGGTGGTAGCACGCCGGGCGGGTAAGAACTTTACCCTGGCCCAGTTGACCTTCTGGTTTCAGATCATGGGGTGTTTTGTGCCCGGCTCTACTTACTGGAATGTTGCCTTCGGCAGTCACGAGAAGGGTAAAGTAGAGCAGGACGAAGAAGGGATGAGAACAGCCTGGAACTTTGGTAAGAACATCGCTTTCCTGATGAAGAAGATAAAGGGTTAACCCGCTTTGTGATGGACAAGTACCCACTCAAGAAGTATCCCGTAGTCGGGGCCTGCTGCCTCGACTGCGGTCTGTGTCCGAGATACTACACCGCGGGTTCCTCAAGGTGTCCCGGCTGCTGCGGTCCGGGTTTTGAGCAGAAGCACCCGTCCTGCGGCTTTATCGCCTGCTGCGTAAAGCAGAAAGGTCTCGAGACATGCGCCGAGTGCAGCGACTGGAGAGAGTGCAAGAGAGTAGCCGGGATTCTCAGTTCGGCCGGGCATCAGGACTCCTTTATCTCCTACCAGCCGGTTGCGGCCAACTTTGCCTTCATCGAGAAGAACGGCATCAGGGAATTCGTGCGGCGGGAAAATGAAAAGCAGAAAATTCTACGCTACCTCCTCACCAACTACGACGAGGGCCGTTCCAAGAGTTTCTATTGTACCGGCTGCCAGCTGTTACCTCCGGACAGACTGAGAGAAGCCATATCAGGGATAGAAAAGGGGATAGCCGAGAGTACCGGAATCAAAGAAAAGGCTAAGGCTATCAGGACGGCAATTATCCATCTAGCCGATACCCTGAAGATCGATTTGGGGTTGAGGAAGTGAGGGGTGGTTAGACAGTGGAACCGGGGTATATTGCTCTCTACCATTCCGGTGAGCTTGAGCACCGGGCCCGGAGACTGGAGGCACGGCTGGCTTCTTGTGATATCTGCCCCCGGGAGTGCCGGGTCAACCGGCTTAATGACGAGACGGGTTTTTGCCACTCCGGTCGACTTCCCATAGTCTCCTCATTCTGTGCCCACCACGGAGAAGAGCCGGCCATCTCCGGAAGCCGGGGCTCGGGAACGATATTCTTCGGCAACTGCAATCTAAGGTGCGTTTACTGCCAGAACTACCAGATAAGCCAGAACTGGCAAAAGCAGAGGTTTAACGAAGTGGACTGTCGTACTCTCGCCGGGAATATGGTCTATCTCCAGGACGAGATTGGCTGCCACAACATCAACCTCGTTTCTCCATCGCACTTCGTCCCGCAGATAGTCCGTGCCCTTACGGAGGCGGTACCGATGGGACTTAGATTGCCACTGGTCTACAACACCAACGGCTACGACTCTGTTGGGACCCTTGAGGAGCTTAGCGGTATTATCAGCATCTATCTGCCGGATTTAAAATACGCTTCCGATGTCAATGCCAGTCAGCTCTCGGAGGCTCCGGACTACGTCGCCCGATCCCGTCAGGCCATCAAGGAGATGTACCGGCAGGTCGGCGGGCTTGTCACGGATAAGTCCGGGCTGGCGCAACAGGGGCTAATCGTCCGCCACCTTATCCTGCCCAACGGACTGTCCGGCAGCCGGGACTCGCTTACCTGGCTGGTGAAGGAGATCTCCAAGCGGATTGCCATCAGTGCTATGTCGCAATATCACCCCGTACATCGGGCCCATCAGTTTTCCCCCCTCTCCCGCAGCATATCGCCGTCCGAATACCAGGAGGTGCTCAAGATAATGGAAGAGCTGGGGCTTAAGAAGGGCTGGACACAAAAGATGGACGCCCACGAAGACTACCTCCCCGACTTTGAGCGCGAGGGACATCCGTTCCTATGATCGATAGACGGGTCAGAGTGGTTGAAGCACGTCTCAAGTTTACCTTTTGCGCTTGGTGAAGGCAAAACGTATTTTCAGGCCGTTACGTTTTTCATCCTTCTTGTTGACATTGCTGATGAAGGTCTTCAGGTCGGGAAGTTGTTTCTCAGTCATTATGGTTTCCTTTTCTGCAGGTTGAGTAATCTGCAGTCAATTGTAGCATATACCTAAAGGAGAGACCAAATCCGGTTCGGTTTATCTGTCTTCATCCATCCCGTGAGAACATCCGTCCTTCCCCTTATCCTGGGGCTGGCACCCGGGGCAAAAGTAGGTGCCACGGTTGCGGACGGTTATCCGCTCAACAGGAGTGCCGCAGACCGGGCAGAGCTTACCGCCAAGACGGTGGGCGACCCGGAACTGGAAGTGGGCGGTGCCCTCTTCACCACCGGGGCGGTAGTAGGTATCCACGCTGGCCCCTTTATGGTCAATCGCCGCCGAGAGCACCTGTCTGATGCCCTGATAGAGCCTGCTCACCTCCGCCATAGTCAGGCTTCCCCCCGGTCTTGAGGGGTGGATCCCGGCGGAAAACAGTGACTCGTCAGCATACATGTTACCGATACCGGCAATCAGGTCCTGCTCCAGGAGGAGCGCCTTTATCGGTGCCTTGCGGTTTGCCAGCAGCTCAGCCAATAGCGCGGGAGTAAAGACTTCCTCCAGTGGTTCAGTCCCGAGCTTCGTCTCGAGGCTGACTAAGTCCCGGGTAAACCACATCACCCCGAACTTGCGCGGGTCGCGGAAGTGTATGTCCAAAATACCGTCCAGGTGGATTATGGCACGGACAAACTTTTCCGGTTCAGCCCGGGTCGGTTTCAGCAGCAGGGAACCGGTCATTCTGAGGTGGATAATCAGCATCGTGCCGTTACCAAGGTGAAAAATGAGATATTTGCCGCGCCGGCTCAGTCGGGTTATCTCCTGCCCGATAAGACAGGAGCGGAATTCCTCTACCGAAGGCTTAAGGACCATCCCCTCCCAGTTAAGAGTAATACCGGTAACACGGCGTCCGATAATATGGGGGGTAAGCTCATTCTTTACCGTTTCTACTTCAGGAAGCTCAGGCACCTTCCTTCTCCATTTCTCCCCAGTTACTACCGGATTTGATATCCACCTTGAGCGGCACATCGAGCACCAGTGCGGTAGACATCACCTGCGGCACAAGCCGGCGCATGATATCCATCTCCCCCCCAGGCACCTCAAAGATAAGCTCATCATGAACCTGAAGCAGCATCTTGCTCTTCAGCCGGCGCTTTACCATCTCCCGGTAGAGATTGACCATAGCCACCTTTATAATGTCGGCTGACGTACCCTGTACCGGCATGTTAATTGCCATCCGTTCAGCGGCTTCTCTCACCTGCCGGTTAGATGACTTGATTTCGGGTATAAAGCGTTTCCTGCCCAGCAGAGTCTGGACATAGCCCAGTTCCCTCGCCTCCATCTTGGTCGACTCGAGATAATCCCTAACCCCGGGATACTTTTCAAAGTAAGAGGTGATGAACTGCGCCGCCTCTTGACGGGACAGCTCAGTTGCCTGCTCCAGTCCGTAATCACTCATACCGTAGATGACTCCGAAGTTGACTGTCTTAGCCAGACGACGCATATCCGGTGTTACCCCCGAGGCATCCACGCCGAAGAGTTGAGATGCGGTAGCAGTGTGGATATCCTCATCGCGGCTGAAGGCTCGCAGCAGCCCCTCATCACGGGACAGGTGGGCCAAAGCACGAAGGTCAATCTGGGAATAATCACCGGCCAGAAGGTAAGAACCGGATGGGGCAATAAAGGCTTGCCTTATCTCTCTACCCACTTCACCGCGGACCGGAATATTCTGAAGGTTGGGTTCATTGGACGAGAGCCGCCCCGTCGCCGTCCTCGTCTGGTTGAAGCTAGTGTGCACCCGGCCTGTCTCCGGATTTACCAGGGCCGGCAGAGCGTCAACATATGTGGACTTGAGCTTGGCTAACTGGCGGTAGTCCAGTATATAATCTATTACCGGGTGAGCGCTACGCAGTCCCTCCAGTACGGAAGCGTCGGTAGAATAGCCACTCTTTGTCTTCCTCGCCGGCGGCAGCTTCAACTCATCAAAAAGGACGGAACTCAACTGCTGGGATGAGTTTATGTTGAACTGGTGTCCAACGTCGTTATAGATGTCTTTCTCCAGCCCGATCAATCGCCCGCCGAGGCGGTGGGACATCTTTCTGAGCAGTTCCACATCCACGGCAATCCCTTTCATCTCCATACTGACCAGCACCGGTATTAACGGCATCTCAACATCATGGAAAAGCTGCCAAAGCCCCTGCCCCTGCAACTCCGGGCGCAACAGTTCGGCCATCCGTCCGGTGATATCAGCATCAGCACAGGCATAATCGGCGGCTTTGCCCACCTCAACGCTTGACATGGGAATCTGCTTGCTCCCCGAGCCGATAAGGTCGGTAATCGGGGTCATCTCTATGCCCAGACGACCGAAGGCGAGGGTTTTCAAGCCCAGTGATTTCTCACCAAGCAGATAGGCAGCTACCATGGTATCGAATATCAGGTTAGCTACCTCTACTCCTTGCCTGGCCAGTACTATGATATCGTACTTACCGTTGTGAGCAATCTTAGCTATAGAGCCATCCGCCAGTACCGGCTCAAGTCCGTTAATTACCTGCTCGATGGGAAGCTGTTCCATCTGTCCCAGGCCAAGATGACCGACCGGGATATAGTAGGCCTCGGCCGGGGCCAGCGAGACAGAGATACCCACCAGTTGGGCGGACATCGAATTTAAGCTGGTTGTCTCCGTATCAAACGTAAATGATTCGGCCTGCGAGAGTCGGCCTAGAAGCTCGCTGAATGCCCGGCTGCTATTAACGATGTGATAGGCTGGCTCAGCCGGAGGCTTGCTTTCGGTTGGTAAAAGCACTTCGGAAGTTTCCTCTTTCTCCTCCGCATCGGGCAGTTTAGGCAGGAGACTGAAAAACTCCAGCTCACGAAAAAGGTCGGTTACCTTCCGGCGGTCGTAACGGCCGACCCGGCAGTCGTCAAGCTGGAGGGTAAAGGGCGCATCGGTAATGATAGTGGCAAGCTCCTTGCTCTGTCGGGCGATGGCTTCGTTCTGTTTCAACAGGGATTGAAGCTTGGGCGGGCTTACCCGGTCAATACGGGCGTATATTTCTTCCACGCTACCGAACTGATTGATAAGCCTGACAGCCGTCTTCTCACCGATACCGGGGACGCCGGGGATATTGTCGGACGGGTCACCCTTTAACCCTTTCAGGTCAGTGATATGCCCGGGGCTAACGCCGTACTTCTCACTTACCGCCGCCTCATCATAGAGTAGGGTATCGCCGAAGGATCGCTTCGGGGCAAATACCTTTACTCTCGGTGACACCAGCTGCATGGCATCGGCATCACCGGTAACGATGATGGTCTCGACATCCTGCTCGCTGGCCTGATGGCTGAGCGTACCCAGGGCATCATCCGCTTCATAACCGTCAAGCTCAAAGACGGGAATACCAAAGGTCTTTACCAGCTCCCTTACTCTATCCATCTGGCCGACCAGCTCCTCCGGGGTGGCCGGACGGTGTGCCTTGTACTGATCGAAGAGTTGATGTCTGAAGGTAGGAGCCTTTTTATCAAAGGCAATAGCACAGTGGGTGGGCTTTAGCTCGCTTATTGCTTTCAGCAGAATCAGGGTAAAACCGTAAACAGCACCCACTGTCTCGCCAGTCTTACTTACCGTCAGCGGAGGAAGGGCATGGAAGGCACGGTGAACCAGAGCATTACCGTCAAAGAGCACCAGAAGTCTTTTCACCATAGTCTCATTATAGCAGAGCAGGGGTAGTTTGAGTTAGCGGATTTAATAAAACCCACCTCCGATTTCCCGATGCCGGAATGGTAAAGATTCATGAGTTATCGAACATTGTCTTTGCAGGAATACCTGATGTAAAATATCAATTCACTCAGTTTTATTATGTAAGAGGTGACAACCGTGTTTTCCACAAAGACCGGGGCTGCCCGGCTCTTAATCGCTGTCGTTATCGGTCTGATAGTTCTGAAGACAGTGGCCTCCTGGCTCAGCGGCAGTCTCAGTATCCTGGCCCAGGCCACCGATAGTCTGCTCGACCTGGTGGCCGGGATAGTTACCTTCTTAGCCCTCCGCATTGCAGCCAAGCCAGCCGATGAGGAACACCCCTACGGGCACGGCAAGTGGGAGGATGTGGCCGGTATGGTGCAGGGTATTCTGATCACGGTTGCCGGCGGCCTGATAATCTATGCATCGGTACAGCGGATACGGGTCGGTACTATCATTGAGATGACCGGAACCGGAATATTGGTAATGGCCATCTCCATAGCAGCAAGCATCTTCCTATCCCGCCACCTGTTAAAAGTGGCTAAGGCTACCGGGTCGGTAGCCCTGGAGGCTAACGCCAACAACATCGCCGCCGATGTCTACTCGGCACTGGCGGTACTGGTCGGACTGCTGGCAGTGCGCCTGACTAACCTCAGTTACATCGACTCTGCCGTGGCTATCGGGGTAGCCGTCTACATCATCCGGCTGGGTTACCGCTCGATATCCAGGTCTCTGGCAATACTGGTTGATACCAAGCTATCAGCAGAGCATGAGGAGGTGATAGAGGCCTGCCTGAAAAAACACGGCACGGATGTGGCAGGGTTTCATAAGCTGCGGACGCGTCACTCGGGAAGCCAGCATCATATCGACCTTCACCTGGTAGTAAATAAAGACCTCAAATTAGAGCAGGCTCACGACATCTGTGACCGAATAGAGGGAGAGATACAAAGCAGGCTTCATGGGGCCAGCGTGACCATTCATCTAGAACCGTGCGATGGCAGATGCGAGCAGTGCCATACGGTATGCTCCAGGGATGAGACCGATCCCGCCATCCGACCGAATAGCGGACGACGCCCATCATAACTCAATAACTCATATGCTGGCTATAACCGGTATCAGTGCTACATTAATCCCATTTATCCTGCATGTTAGGTAATGGTATACCATCCTTGAAGCTAATCTGAGGCTTCTGCTATAATCTTGATGTGATAATCGATTTCCACACCCATGTCTTCTCACCCCGGATAAAGAAAAACCGCGCCGGGTATGTTGATGCCGACCCATCGTTCGCCCTTCTTTACTCCAATAAAAAAGCCGAGCTTGCCACCACCGATGAACTCATTGCCAGCATGGATGAAGACGGGGTTGATATATCGGTCATCTTGAATATCGGCTGGACGACCCACGAGCTTTGCGTCGAGACCAACGACTACATTCTAGAGTCAATCGCCCGTTATCCTGACCGTCTGATTGGTTTCGCATCTGTGCAGCCGCAGTCAACCGAAGCTGCCATTGCTGAAATCGAACGCTGTGCCAGGAACGGGATAAAGGGGATCGGGGAACTCAGGCCGGATATGCAGCTAATCGACCCGGGTGATGCAGCGGTGATGGAGCCATTTGTTGAAACCATGGTAAAGCATAAACTGATATTACTCACTCATTCCTCTGATCCGATCGGTCACCTGCACCCGGGCAAGGGAAGAGTTACTCCGGAGATACTCTATTACCTGATTGAAAACTACCCGGAACTGACCGTAGTCTGTGCCCACTGGGGCGGTGGGCTACCCTTCTACGCCCTGATGCCTGAGGTAAAGCAGGCGATGGGGAATGTTTTCTTTGACACAGCGGCTTCGCCATACCTGTACCTTCCTCAGGTATATCATCAGGTCAGCCAGCTCGTCGGGAGCGATCGGATCCTCTTCGGAAGCGATTACCCTCTGCTGGCACCAAGCCGCCTGCTGAATGAGATTGACTCCCTAGGCCTGCCCGAAGAAACCAGAGGACTCATCCTCTCCGGCAATGCCCGCAGGTTACTCGGCATCAAAAGTAAAAATGAGTAGGGCTTAGGTTTGGATCAGATTCGCTCTTTTATTGCGATTGAACTACCCGGCGACCTGAAGGTACAGCTCGAACACCTTGAGGAGCAGCTAAAAGCGAATAAGCAGCCGTGGGTAAAATGGGTCAGTCCGGGCAGTATTCACCTGACACTGAAGTTCCTCGGTAGCATCCCTGTTGATAAGACCGGCGAAATAAACGGGGCGATAGCAGAAGCAGTACTGGGAAT
>JAQUOC010000036.1 GCA_028717305.1 Dehalococcoidales bacterium
CATGTGGATCTTCGTTGCTGCCATTCTCTTCGGCGCCGTCTACCAGGGGCTCGGAGCAGCAGCAGCTTTCGACATTATACTTTCTGGAACAATTGGTCAGAACCCGACCATGATAGTAGCTACGATGATCGGTATCTACATAATACTGGGGATGGTGATGGACGACTTCGCCATGCTGATCGTTACCGCTCCACTCTTCCTGCCCATTTTGCAGGGCATGGGAACAAATATGGTCTGGTTCGGTGTCCTCTACTGCGTTACTGTTCTGATCGCACTGATGACGCCTCCCTTCGGCTTTGCCCTGTTTATCATGAAAGGGCTGGTACCCAAAGACTCCGGTATAACCATGGTGGATATCTATAAGTCCATCATTCCTTTCGTGATCATAAACGCCTGTCTCCTGGTCGGGCTGCTATTCTTCCCGCAGCTAGCTTTATGGCTGCCCGGCATAGTGTTCGGCTAATCGGGCTATAGGTAAGACTGTAAAGAGAAGATACCCTGTCCCGGTTTGAGTATCACCGGGGCAGGGTATTCTGTTTAAGATCCCTCAGTTAAGGTGGCAGGATGAGGGTTATGACATCCCTAAACAAGCAACGAAGCTGGATGGAACTCAGTAGTCCAGCGGGCGTAACGTCAGGAGCATCCGGGCGACCTTCGGATAGTCGTAAATGAACCTCAACTCGTCTTCAACGAGGGGCTTCTGGGCTTCCACATTGGCATACCTGACCAGTTCCAGGATTTCCTGTGCTTCTCCGGTACTGGTGAACGATACCGCTGATGCCCCCATTATCTCATTCAGGACGTGCCGGAAACCGGATATGCCACCGTACTCTCCGGTACATATCTCCCTGCCCGTTTCGACCTCCTCCGGGTCGCCCCTGCCCAGTTCCTTGAAGCTGTAAAGCTCGTAGTTGTCGGGGTCCTTCAGAACACCATCGGCATGGATGCCGGAGGCATGAGCGAAGGCATTAGCGCCGACGCCGGGCTGATTGATCGGGATAGGGACACCAAAGGCATAGCTGGCGAATTTAGCCAGCTTCCAGGCCGTCGATAGATTAATCGGGCTGCCAAACCGATACGCTTGAGCAAATCCCTTCGACTTGGTGACAGCCAGTACCACCGCCACCAGGTCGGCATTCCCTGCCCTCTCGCCGATGCCGTTAACGGTGGTATTAATATAGGCGTCCTGACCACCATCGATGGCACCCTTAGCACCGGCGAGAGAATTGGCTACCGCCATACCCAGGTCATTATGGCAGTGCAGCTCAATCGGGAGGCCTACCGATTGAGCCAGCTTACTGACTGTATCATAAATGGTGAACGGGTTGTCATAGCCGAGAGTATCACAGTATCTTATTCTATCTGCCCCGTTATCCTTAGCCGCCAGACCGAATTCAGTCAAGAAATCTATCACTGTCCTGGAGGCATCCTCGGCATTTACTCCGATGCTCTCCGCACCGCAGGCCCGGGCTGCCCTGACCGCCTCAACCATCATTTTGACGATATCAGACTTCTTCTTGCTGCCCCGGAACTTACCTTCTATCATCTGGTCTGAGGTAGATACCGACAGGTTGAGATGCTTGATGCCGGGAACCATGCGAAAAGCAGTCTCAACATCCGGAACGGTAGCTCTTATCCATCCCTCCAGACGGATCGGTTTGAGTACTCCCATCTTTACCAGTTCCAGGTTGGCCTGCAGGTAACGCGACTCGTGATGGGTGGTAGGAAAGCCAAACTCCGATTGCGAGACACCCATCTTATTCAGGTACAGGTTAATCATTGTCTTCTGCAGCTTGGACAGCCCCAGTTTCGCTGTCTGGACGCCGTCCCGGTTGGTCACATCGATAAGGTAGATTTTAGCCATTAGTCCCTCTCCGCTGCCATCGAATATGGCGAAAATACAATTGAACACTTAGAGAAATTACATCATAACATAAGGTCCGGCCGTATTAACAGAAAAAGCGGCCGTGGTAATTATCATCTGCTATCTTAGTTTTTCCACTACGGCATCGGCCACCTGCGCGGTGCCGGCCGCGTTACCCGGGATGCCCCTTTTCAAATCATAGGTAACGCTCTTACCCTCGGCGATCACTCCGGCGATCGCCTTTTCCAATCTGCCGGCAGCCTCCATTTCTCCGATATGGCGTAGCATCATCACACCGGAAAGCATCATTGCCATGGGATTGACTTTGTTTAACCCGGCGTACCCGGGGGCACTGCCGTGCGTCGGCTCAAACAGGGCTATGTCATCACCCAGGTTGGCCCCGGGGGCCAGCCCCAATCCTCCCACCAGACCGGCACAGAGGTCGGAGAGCAGATCACCGTAGAGATTGGGGGCGACCAGTATATCAAATTCGTGAGGCTTCTGCACCAGCTGCATATTCATGTTGTCCACAATCCGGTCCTCGAAATCAATATCGGGGTACTCCCGGGCGACCTCCCGGGCCGTAGCGAGAAATAACCCGTCGGAGAACTTCATGATGTTGGCCTTATGTACCGCGGTGACCTTTTTACGGTGATTGGTTCGGGCATATTCGAAGGCAAAGCGGACAATGCGCCGGCTGCGCATCTCGGAAATCACCTTGATGCTGAAACCCGAGTCCGCTCTAACCTGCTCGTGTTTAGTTTCCTCGATAAGCTCTATCAGCCTGGCTGCCTCATGGGTCCCCTTTTCAAATTCGATGCCGCTGTAGAGGTCTTCTATATTCTCTCGCACCACGATAATGTCGATATTAGCGTAACGTGTCGGCGCACCGGCATAGGACTTACACGGACGCAGACAGACATAAAGGTCCAGACTCTTACGCAGAGCGACATTGACGCTGCGAAAACCGGAACCGACCGGTGTGGTAACCGGTCCCTTAAGGGCCACCCTGTTCTTCCTAATGGATTCCAGTACCGATTCGGGAAGCACGGTGCCCAGTTTATCCTGGGCGGCAGCCCCAACACAGACCACATCCCAGTTAAATGCGATGCCGGTAGCTTCCAGTGCTTTCACGGTAGCCTCGGTAATCTCAGGTCCTACGCCGTCGCCGGGGATAAGAGTAATCCGGTAAGCCATCCGAAACTGTCTCTCCTCATGTTTTTCAGCAAGTTACCTGCCCGCCGGCAATCTGAAGTCGCCATATTTATTAAGGTAGGGCAGCAGCCCGCCTTCGTTAAGAATCTGGAGCATTATCCCCGGAATTTTAGCAAAGGTAAGCCGATGGTCATTGGTTATATCCCTGATAGTACCCGCTTGAAGGTCTATCTCCAATTGATCACCTTGGTTGATGCTGTCGGTATCACATAATAAGACGGGGAGTCCCAGGTTAATCGCATTCCGGAAGAATATCCGGGCTACCGATTTAGCCAGTACTGCCCGTACCCCGGCCATCTTGATAACCAGCGGGGCATGCTCACGGCTGGAACCAAGCCCGAAATTACTACCGGCAACGATGAAATCCCCTTCTTTTACCCTGCTGACGAAGGTGGGGTCGGCATCTTCCATAGCATGTTTGGCCAGCTCGGGCAGATTACTTCTCAGGTAGGCAAATCGCCCCGGTATAATCTGGTCGGTCGAGATACCCGAGCCAAATTTAAAAGCACAGCCCGTGATCAATTCTAAGGCTCTCCTTTCTACTTTCGCCCGAAGGCTCTAATTACAGTAATTCCCTGGGGTCGGTAATTTCTCCCCTGAGCGCGGTGGCGGCGGCAGTGGCCGGACTACCTAAATAGATGAAAGCATCCGGGTTACCCATTCTGCCCTTAAAATTACGGTTGGCGGTGGATAGACAATTTTCCCCGGCACCCAGCACTCCCTGGTGGAGGCCGAGACAGGGGCCGCAACCCGGCGGCAGAATAACAGCTCCGGCTTCAAGCAGGGTCTGGAGATATCCCGGCGCCGCTGCTGCCTGTAATACCCCTCGTGATGCCGGGGCAACTACCAGACGGGTTCGGGAGCAGCGTTGCTTACCCTGCATAATCTTAGCTGCTATGGCCAGGTCATCGAGACGGCCGTTGGTGCAGGTACCGATAACTACCTGCTGAATCTCGGTGCCCCGAAGTTCTCTGGCCGGAGCAGTGTTATCCACGGTGTGTGGTTTGGACACCATCGGTTCAAGCTCAGTGACATTAATCTCAATAGTATCCTCATAGATGGCAGACCGGTCAGGCGACAGAGGCCGGTAGTCGCTAACACGTCCTTGCGCTGCCAGGTAGTCCCTCGTCATTGCATCGGCTGGGAAAAGCCCGACCTTAGCCCCGGCCTCCACTGCCATATTGGACACTGTGAGACGCTCCGGAATGCTCATAGCGCTTACGGTATCGCCACCGAACTCCAGCGCCCGGTAGGTGGCGCCATCGGCACCGATCCGCCCGATCAGATAAAGAATCAGGTCCTTGGCATAGACGCCGGTAGGGAACCTGCCCGAAAGTATCACCCTGATGCTCTCCGGTACGCGGAGCCAGGTCTTGCCCAGGCCAAGAGCAGTCGCTCCATCGGTGGAACCCATGCCGCAGGCAAAGGCTCCCAGTCCGCCGGCAGTTACCGTATGAGAATCGGTACCGAGAATCAGATCACCGGGACGGGCGAGGGATTCCGCCACTATTTGATGGCAGATTCCGTCGCCGACATCGGAGAGGAAACAACCGGTCTGCCGGGCAAATCCACGGAGGAAGCTATGATCGTCGGCAAGCTCGCGGTTCGGGCTGGGAGCGGCATGGTCCAGAAAGAGGGCGGCTTTTATTGAAGAAGCCGGATGTTTAAAGCCGGCGGCCTGGAACTGCCGGACTGTCAAGGGTCCGGTAGTGTCCTGTACAAAAACCAGGTCGACCTGGGCGATAACAATATCTCCCGCGAGAGCTGCACCGCCTGACTTGTCACTCAATATCTTTTCCGCCAGTGTTCTACTCGTTTTACTCACAGTTAACCCCGATGCCATTTCCTCTCGCCTGGTGAAAATAGCCGTGTCTTGAAATATGTAATAATTGTAGCAACAAGATACCTTAGACGCAACTCTGGAGCAGACCTAACCTGTTGTGATATACAACTTATCCCTGATATGGTATTATTTGTCTTCCGGGAGGGGAACATGAAACAAGGATATGAAATAGATGACCTGGCCAAGGAAGATTGCTGGCGGATGTTCCGTATTATCGGGGAGCTGGTAGAGGGTTTTGATAAGCTTGCCGGCATCGAGCCGGCGGTAACGATATACGGTTCGGCCCGGCTCAATCCGGATGATGCACTTTATGCACAAACGGAGGAGATAGCCTATTGCCTGGGACAGATAGGTTTCTCTATCATTACCGGCGGTGGTCCCGGGGTGATGGAAGCGGCCAATAAGGGAGCCCTTAAGGCAGGAGTGGCCTCAGTGGGTTTGAATATCGAGCTACCCGAAGAACAGCGCTGTAATGCCTATACGACCAAGTCGATCACATTCAATCACTTCTTCGCCCGTAAGGTGATGCTGGTCAAGTATGCTACCGCCTTTGTCATCATGCCCGGTGGATTGGGCACGCTTGACGAGGTAACTGAGGTACTGACCATGATGCAGACTCATAAGATAAAGCCGTTCCCGGTAATTCTCTATAACAGCAATTACTGGAAGGGGTTTTTGGACTGGCTGCGGGTTGCTGCCCTGGCCAGGGGGTTTATCTCTGAGGACGATTTCAAGCTACTAAGGGTCTGTGATGCCACCAACGAAGTCGTTGAGGCTATCCAGATGTGGTATCTTAAGCAGGAAATCGGCGGCAGGGAAGCTTTACTTGAGTAAGTGTTGCAATCGCTCTCTTGCGGTAACTAACGATAGGGTCGTTCCTGCCGGTGTAAGAAGTAGCCCGTCACCAGACCGAAGACCAGCCCCCCGAGGTGGGCTTGCCATGCCACATTCGGGAAAAAGGATATTATCACAAAGCCGCCGATAACTGCTGCCCAGAGTGACACCGGGACCGGGACGGGGAACACCAGTACCTTAAGCTTTGGTCTCATTACCGCCAGTACGCCTCCGACGGCAAAAACGGCTCCCGAAGCGCCGATACAGATGGATAGGGGCGGTGCCAGCAATACATAGAAGACACTTCCCAATATTCCCCCCAAGAAGTAAACGAAGAGAAATCTCTTATCTCCGACCAGCGCACGCAAAGACCTGCCGAAGAAGTAGAGGGTAATCATGTTACCCAGAATATGCCCGATACCGCCGTGTAGGAAAAGAGAGGTCAGTAATGTCCACGGTCTTGATGCTACGTCGGCCGGTATCAACCCGAGGAATAGAAAAACCCTCGGGGCTGTCAGGGTAATGATAAAAAGCAGTACGTTTATTCCAATTAAGACCCACACCGGGTTGAGGCGGGATCTTGGGTAACTCCGGTACATCATCACACCATAGTTTTTGTAATTTGTAATCGGGAAAGCAACTCGGGGAGACCCTAGAACGGAGCAGTGATTCGTTGGCAGTGAATAACAACCGCAATATATTTATAATAGACACCCAAGATTAACATTTCCCGCAGAAAAATGCCAGTAAAGGAATATACCTATAAAACAATAAAGCTAATCAGGTATATATCATTACCATAATATGGTGATTATCAACCGCTTGACAGAATAGCGTATAATAGCTATATTTAGCTATCTAATTGCTTTCTCCGGGATTAATTATGGAAAAGATTAAAGTACTGATAGCTGATGATCATCTCCTGGCCCAACAGGGTTTGCGCCGGATATTAGAGAGAGAAGCTGACATCGAATGTGTGGCGGCAGCTAAGAATGGCGAGAGAGCGGTTGAATTAGTCCGTAAGCATCTGCCCGATGTAGCCTTGATTGACGTCGCTATGCCGGTTATGAATGGTATCGAAGCCACCAAAGCGATTAAGACATCCTGCCCCAACACGGCTGTGATCATACTCAGTGCCTATGACTATGACCACTATGTGCGTGCCTGTGTCGAGGCGGGGGCCAGCGGATACTTGCTCAAGAGTGACTTACTCCCCCGCAGGTTGGTCAATGCTATTCGTACGGTTTATAGCGGGACCAATGTCTTTGACCGCAAAGCGGGTGAGATTATGCGTAGAATGGCTATCAGTAAGGGAAAGAAGGGACCGGATTCAGAAGAGTTGCGCAGTCGCGAGCTGCAGATACTGAAGCTGGTTATCAAAGGGATGAGCAATAAGGAAATTGCTTCCGAACTTCATATCAGCGAGCAGACGGTTGGTACCCACCTGGCCAATATTTTCAAGAAGCTGGGAGTTCAATCGCGGGTGGAAGCAATGCTGTATGCCCTGAAGAAGGGATGGGACAGTTTGAACGAGCCCGGTTATGAATAGGTCAACCGGCCGGCCCTTGACGGTTAATAACAAGCTGATGTTGTTTAGTCTTTTAGTGCTCTCGTACTCTTTTCCGGCGGATTGATAGTATGCCAACAGCGCAGTCGTATATTGCTGAGATTACCCGGGCGCAGGAAGCGGAGCGGAAGCGAATTTCCTGCGAGCTGCACGATGAAACAATTCAGGCTTTATTCACTATAATTACCGACATCGAGCACATCATTAACGATAACGACCGGTTATCGTCAGAGGATACCCGCCGGCTAAGGTGCCTTCAGGGAACAATTAACCACCTGATGGGTGGAATAAGACGTTTCTGTTCCGAGCTACGTCCCGGTCTGCTGGATTCGTTGGGGCTGGTACCATCCCTGGAGCTGCTGGTTGAGGAGGCAAACCGAGATGAGAAGCTGGTTTGTCGTCTGGAAACCACGGGCTGTCATCGGCGCCTGTCATCCGAGATTGAACTGGTGCTTTTTCGGGTTAGCCAGGAGGCACTTCGCAATGTCAGGAAGTACGCCGGGGCGACGGAGGTTATCATCGGGATTGATTTTGGTAACCGCAAGGTGACCTTGAATATCTGCGATAACGGATGCGGGTTCGAACTAAAGGAAACGCTGGAAAACTATGCACACGGCGGTAAACTGGGTCTGTTGGGTATGCGCGATCGGGTATATATGGTCGGCGGCGGCTTTACCGTAGAATCGGAAGCGGGTAAAGGAACCAGAATAACCGCATTCATTCCGATTCATTCAAAATAATTAGCAATCGTCACGTTAGGCTCTTGACAAATTATAGTATAATGGTGTAGTAGTATAAAGACGTAGCTATATAGTAGTATAAAGGATATAAAGAAGTACTACTAACGAGATAGACAAAGATATATATACATCCTGATATCGCTTTCCCTTGTTTCAGTGACAGGAAACAATATAAAATCTAGGAGGTGAGCGAAGGTAGAGAGCCCCGCCTAGGCCAAAATGGTAAACCCGGTATTTCACGAACCAAATCTTGTCAGGTAAGGAGGAGTTTTAGTGAAGAAAACAGGGTTACTAAAAACAATCATCGGTTTCGGCTTAGTGACAGTACTGGCACTTAGTATACCTCTAATGACCAGTTGTACTACCCCGACACCGACCCCTGAACCGGAACCAACTCCAACACCCGAACCAACTCCAACTCCAACACCGGAACCGACCCCTGAACCGGAACCGACCCCTCAAGAGCCCTGGAAATGTGGCTACATCGGTGCTTTCGATACCGACGTCGGCCGCAGTGCCATGAGAGGTACCGAGGTAGCCGTTGAAGAGCTCAATGCCAACGGTGGTATCCTGGGGCGGCAAATCGAGCTTTACACCGCTGATTCCGCGGAAAGCGTCACCGAAGGCATCAAGGCCATGGAATACCTCTGCGAGGACGTCGGGGTTGACTTCATGATATCCGGTTGTATCGATGACGTCAGCCTGGGCTGGTTCCCGCGCCTGGCCGAGTACCAGGTTCCCACCATGGAGACATGGACCTCGGCAATCAGGTGTATTGAGCAGGTACATGACGAGTATGATAAGTACAAGTGCTACTTCATGGACCACATGAACGACTATGACCAGGGTGCTGAATACGTTGCCTTCGCCTCCGATTTTCTGAAGAAAGATATGGGTTGGGACACCTGTGCCCTATTCTTTGAGGATACTGCTTACGGCGGCGGGGTAGCCGAGTATATCCGTGACGAGATTGCCCCCGGTGCCGGTATCGAGGTTATCGGCGAGGTAATGTACGATATCGAAACCTTCGATTTCGCCCCGGTGTATGCCAAGCTGATCGATCTGGACCCCGACTTCGTCTATCACATCGCTTCGGTAAACTGTATTCCACCCAGTGCTGCTTACGTTGAGCTGCAGGTACCCCTTCCGATCACCGGTGTTAATGTTGCCGCCGCCAGCATGGAGTTCTGGGACGACATGGGCGGTATGGCAGGAGGCTTCTGCTCTCAATCACCGCCACCGTGTCTGGGTATGGAATGGGATCCCCCGACCCAGAAGTTCCTCGATGCCTATGCCGCCAAATACACTACCCGGCCAATGTTCCCTCACTTCGATGGCTTTAACGCTTACTGGGGACTGATGATGATGGCATGGGCGGCTGAGCGAGCCGGTGGCTTCGAGCCTCTGGACGATTGGGTTACGGAGATGGAGGCAACCGATTTCAAGCTCTATAAGGAAGGCGGTTTTACTCCTGCCGGTCCGGATGATATCCTCTGGCAGAACTACAAGTTCTACCCACCGGATCACCCCTACACCCACTCCTCGGTACTCGATACTACCGGTGATGCCGGACGTCCCGGCGGTATGGTGATGCAGTGGTACCCGGATGGTACGGTAAAGGTTATTCACCCTTACCGCTGGCAGAACGGTGAATACTACCTGCCGGACTGGATTCCTGAATCAAAGAGGTAATCTGGAAAAGCGGCAGCCAGTTTCTGGCTGCCGCTTCCGTCAACTTGGTTTAAAGAAACTGGGAGGAAGGGAGAACCTCCCTTCCTCCCAGTTTCGTAGATTGCAGGGCCGTGTTGTTATTAAGATGTTGTTAAGATCAATTTAGAATAAGGATAGATTATATGTTAGCTCTAGCGCAATCCATAGCAATCAATGGTGCTCTCCTGAGCGGTTTGTATGCGCTGATTTCGCTGGGATTCACTATGATATACGGTGTGGGTAGAGTGCTGAATCTAGCCCATGCCGCCTATGTCATGTTGGGTGGTTATGTCTACTTCCAATGCCTGCAGATAAGCGGAATGCCGGTACCACTAGCGATGCTAATTGCCATTGCTGTCTGTGCCGGCGCTTCTATGGCAACCTATGTTGGTCTGGTACGTCGCTATCTATATAATCCCACTATTGTATTTGTCTCTACCTTTGTTCTAGCCCTGGTAATTAATTACCTGGTGGTACTGATCTGGGGGATGGAAACCAAGAATGTATGGCCAGTCGTATCAGGCATGACCCAGGTAATGGGACAGTCGGTATCGAACAATATGCTCATTTCGTTGGCTGTAAGCTGGGTTTGCATCAGCGGAGTCCTGCTTTTTGTTCGCAAGACCCACATGGGAAGGGCAATGCGAGCCCTGGCGATGGACCGGAAAGGAGCCATTGTTTCCGGTATCAACCCGGACAGGGTAAATCTGCTGACCTGGACGATGGCGGGAGGGCTGGCCGGGATTGCCGGAATATTCTTCGGCAGCTATACTTACCTGGTACCTGCCATGTGGCATATGCCGATGGTAATGTCATTCGCCATCGTGATCATCGGAGGTCTGGGTAGTATTGAAGGCACCCTGGTTGCCGCCCATATCGTGGGCTATATGCAGACTACGACCACTCTGGCCATAGACGAACGGTTAAGGGGCGTATTTGCCCTGATAATCATGATTATCGTGCTTGTAGTACGTCCTAAGGGCTTATTCGGTAAGTAAACGCAAAGGGAAGATATAAAGTGGTTAATTGGATAACTTCAGTCAAGTCTTTTCGCTGGTGGTTGATCGCCATAGTGGTGATGATGGTGCTTCCCTTCATCGCACCGCCCAGTTTCTTAAGGATCTGTATCATGGCCAACTTCATGGCAATCTTTGCCATGAGCTGGGATATGATGTCGGGATACACCGGCTATGTCAGCTTCGGTCATCCTTTCCTGATCGGTCTGGCCGGATATGTTACTGCCATGTTATCCCATCAGGGTGGATTTCAGCCCCCCCATGTCGTGCTACCGCTCTACGTAACCATGCCGTTGGGAATAGCCGCGGCAGTAGGCGGCGGCATGTTGTTCTTCCTGCCCAGTATGCGAATTCGGGGGCCCTACTTCAGCCTGATCAGCCTGGCCTTCCTGATGATACTGAGTCGAATCATGATTGCCGCCGGCAATATGACCGGCGGTGACCGGGGGTTAACCTCGCTACCATATGTGGTCACAGGGGCAACCAACAACTACTGGCTTACCACCGGCATTATGTTTGCTATCGCCATCGGGCTGTGGCTGGTGGCCAGGTCTGATGTCGGCCATGTTCTGAAGGCGATACGTATGGACGAAGACGTTGTGGAGAGCAGCGGGCTAAGCACCTACCGGTTTAAGCGATTCGCCTTTATTTTAAGCGCCGTCACCGCCGGTATCGGGGGGGTATTTTATACCCATTACATGGGTTCGATATCACCTGCCGGTGCTTTCGACTACATTTTCCTGCTCAATATAATCGTTTCCAC
>JAQUOC010000037.1 GCA_028717305.1 Dehalococcoidales bacterium
TGAAAGCCCTTCTTTTTCAGGTCGTTTTGCATTGCCAGGTAGTTGGCACATATACCGCAGTTCATTCCACAGGGAGCAACAAGTTCTTTTCGCATATTATGCAGTTCATAAAAAACAAATGAGAAGACACAGGAGATTTTTAAACAGCTCTCGATAGGAGTAAAGATGAAGAACGGCGGGTGTATTCGAGCTTCTCCGTTATGTTAACTACTTCGCCCGGGCTTCCTTCGGTGGGGCTAAAAACACTGGAACGGGAGAATGATGTGTGACCCTAGACGCCACGCTGCCGAAAGCCCAGTGTGATATTCCCGACCTGCCATGTGTACTCATAATTATCAGGTCCATCCGGTTTTCCTGAGCATAATCCAGAATGGCGTCAGCCGCCGAACCTTTGACGATACAGGTCTTAACGGGTATTCCTTCTTGACTCAGTCTCTCTGCCACCTTGCCGATATAGCTTTTAGCCTCGGTCATTGCCTTATCCCTGAGGGTGATTATCTGCTCTGCCGAGACAAGTCCTCCCCAACTCTGAACGGGACCGATTTCGGCCTGCTCCACCACCATCAGTAATACTACCTCCGAAGCACGGCATCCACCAGCAACTCCTTTCACGTGCTCAAGAATAGACTCGGATAGCTTTGAGCCGTCCAGCGGCACCAGTATCCTGTTATACATCGTGACCTCCGCCATACTTTGTTACCAGTCCATATTATTCAGTATCAGATTTCTAACTATCTTCCTTCTTCTTGCGTCCCAAAAAACTTCTGCGCTTGGTTGGAGGCGGAAGATTAATCACTGACGGCGGCTCCTTGAAATCGACACCGCTAGTTTTTTCTTTTTCCTCCAGTATCTGCTTTGCGCGAAGGTAGTGTTCTTCATGCTTACCATGAGGATGACCTTCCTGTTCCCAAATCGTGTAAGCTAATGCCCTTATTTGTTCCTCCGTAACCATTATTACCACCTCCCTCACTATAACTAGCAATATTATTTTCCTAGTTAAGGTATTTGTCAATCAAAAAATCAAGGCGCAGACATAGCACCGGCAGCAACCGTAGCGGAGCCATCAACCCGCCGCCGAGAACACAGTAAAGGTTTAATTCCCCGGGAAATATAAAAGTGAGGCAGGTTTTATAGTATTTTTTTAACCAAGAATGGCTTCAAGGGCTCTGGCATCAGCACCGAAATACACTTTACCATCTATGCGTACTACCGGTCTCCTTACCAGCCTCGGTTCCTTCCGCATCAACTCGATGAGGTTATCATCGCTCAGCTTATCCCGGTCCAGGCCAAGCTTAGCGAAGTTCGGGCTTCTGAAATTAAACATCTCGGAAGCGGCCTTACCCCTGAGCAAATCCTTGATTTCATCCTGACTGAAAGGATCCTTGAAGAAATCACGCTCGTTGATTGGCAGGTTCCTCTGCGAAAGAAACTCTTTCGCTTTACGACAGGTATTTCACTTTACCCAGCAATAGAAATCAATCCTGGCAGCCATTTTTAAACCTCCTTAGTGAAAGGGCTTCCGGATTCTACCTTTTCAACTATACCATATATAACTTATGCCCGGCGCTTCCCGCCAGCCATATTTCGAATAGTAATCATAGTCCTTGGCCAGCAATGCCGCCCGGTGGGAAGAATGGAAATCGTCAATGCCCAGCCACCAGGGGTAGACTACTTCGCGATCATTAAGGTCATATATCTCCAGACTATTTCGATATCCGCGTCTAATCCACTCCTCTACCATCGCATTTGAATACAGCTTGAGCGCATTTTCAAAGCCCAACCACATCTTTACAATCGGGTGATTTGCCCAGCCGCCGCCGAAGGTTATTGCCCTGATAATCTGGTACGCCTCGACTCTCTGTTTACCCAGTCTCTGGCGGTCCAGAACAGCGGCCGATTGATCAAATTCCGGGTAGGGTAGAAAGGTCTGCATCTATTCTAGCCTCTTCCTGATAGATTAATGGACATATTTTATGGTGATAGAATAGCAGCACAGAGGTATTCTTGACAAGATATCAGAGAAATGTAGGCATGAGTTTAGTTGCTAAGATCAAAACCCGGCCATTAGTGAATGGTATAATATCATCACTGAATAATAAGGAATAGGGGGATGGAGAATGGCTAAGAAGGCGTTGATTGTTTACGGAACTCGTTATGGGGCTACTCAAAGCACCTCTGAAGAAATCGCCAAAGTCCTCCAGGGAGAGGGACTGGAAATCAAGGTTGTCAATGCTAAAAAAGAAAAGGTGAAAGATATTGCTCCATATGATTTAGTTATTGTCGGCAGCGGAATGCAAATGGGAAAGTGGACAGGAGAACCGGAAACCTTCCTGAAGCAGTTCCAGAAAGAGCTGGGAAATAAGCAAGTGGCTATATTCGTCTCATCCGCCGCGCAAGCTTTAATTGAGTACGAAAAAAAGACGGAAGAAATTGAGAATAACAGGAAGCAATACCTGGAACAAAAGGCCGCCAAATATAATCTCCACCCCATCTCTATGGTCATCCTTGGAGGCGTCTGGGATTTTAACAAGATGAACTTATTGCTCAGAAAAACCCTAGCCAGTTTTAAGCCCAGGATTGAAGCTGCCGGATTTAAGGAGATAGAACCAGGGCTTTACGATACCCGGGACTGGAATGCTATTCGTACTTGGGCTAAAGAGTTAGCCACCAGGGCGGGGTAATTCATAAGAATTCAGTCCATGTACGTGACAAGATTCCCGACGAATAATCAGAGGTTAGATGAAGGAGGAAATTGTGGGCATAAATGTGAATTGCTCCGGTTGTAGTAAAACCGTCTGCAACAGTGAGCGCTATATGGAGGGACCGGATAGCTGCCCAACGAGGATAAAGACAGAGGTAATTGAAAAGGCGCTTAAGGAGTACGACAAGCCAGAAATAAGGGAGTTTGCCCGTCAGGCATCCATCCAGGAATTCGAGAACTACATGAAGATGCCCGAGGGGCTGGTATCACGTAACCCCAGGGTAGAGGAAGTAATTCAGTTCGCCAAAAAGATGGGTTATAGGAAACTGGGAGTTGCTTTTTGCATCGGTTTAAAACAGGAAACTGAGATTCTCACCCAAATACTGAAAAAACGTGGTTTTGCAGTTGTTTCCGTCTGCTGTAAAGCAGGTGGAATCCCTAAAGATAAAATCGGCATTAGAGACGACCAGAAAATAGCCCATATCTCCAATGGGCCAGGCCAGTGGGAGACGATGTGCAGCCCAATATCACAGGCTGAAATACTTAATGATTCGGAAGTTGACTTTAATATTGTGGTCGGGTTATGCGTGGGGCACGACTCACTATTTTTCAAATATGCCAAGGCACCAGCAACGGTGCTCATTACAAAGGACAGGGTCTTCGGTCACAACCCGGCAGCTGCTCTATACCAATCGCACGCCTACTATCGCCGTTTGATCCGGGAAGAACCTTTTAAGAAGAGATTATCTCCTTCGCCCTGACAAAACAAAAAAGGAGTAGCGGGCAGATTCGAACCGCCGGATAAGGGCAAAACAACTCCACGCCTATACTATTCAGCTTCTCTGAATTCCTTTTGAAATATTACTTTGCCCTGTCTTCCGGCCAGGGCATCTTCCTTTAATTCCTTTATCATCCAAGCTTCATCAGGTACTTCAATCTCACAATCGATACCCCGGGCCTTTGCGGGGACAAAGCCGAAGCGCGGGTAATACTCCGGATGACCCGCTAACACTACTATCATATGACCCAGACGCCTGCATTCATCCAGACCGGCATAAACCAATTTTGAACCGACTCCCTTTCGCTGGAACTCCGGTAAGACCGCTAAAGGGCCAAGCACAGTGGCCTCCCAATTTGATGGCTCTGATTCCACTACTACCGGACTGAATGCTATATGCCCGATGACTTCTCCATCCTGAACGGCCACCAGTGAAGTGGTTAGAACACCTCTTTCCCGAAGATTGTCAACCAGATCGGCTTCTTGGCGCCGGCCGAATGCCTGCTGGTTCAAATGATGAACTAGAGCTATGTCCTGCGAAGTCTCCGGTCTTATTGTCAGCAATATATTCTCTCCAAAATCTCTGGCTATATTATACCATTGCTTCCTGCCATCTACTGGAGTAAAATGCCGATACAATAACAGAAATGGGAGAAGGTCAAGAGAATTGTGAATATGAGTTCAGGTATATAGTAGTAAGTCCCAAAATAACTAAAGGGGGTAGATGAATGAGCTTTATAGAAGTAGCTAAGACAACAGAAATTCCCAATGGTCAAATGAAATCTTTCTCTACAGCAGGCAAGGAGATACTGGTAACCAATTACGAGGGTAATTACTTCGCAATCGATGCCAAGTGTACTCACATGGGCGGAAAGTTAATCAATGGCAAACTGGAAGGCAAAATAGTGACTTGTCCTGTACACGGTGCCAGGTTTGACGTGACTACCGGTGTTAGTGTTTCCGGGCCCAAACTGGGTCCTATCAAACTCAAGGCGAAAAACCTGGCTATCTACGAGGTCAAGGTTGACAATAAGATTATCGCAATCAACATCAATGAATAAAAAAGTGGCAGTAGGTGGATTCGAACTGGCCGGAAGGAGGATATGAATTATGACCAGGAATGATAGAAATAACGAATGTTGCCCCAAATTCGATCCGGAACCATGGCAGGAAAAAGAAGTAATCTGGAAAGACAGGCATTTCATTAAGGAGACTATTCCACAGTTCATGCATATTCCTCTCCCCGGTACTTTCGGTAAAGCAGTGTCACGGATGTGGGGAAAAATCGAAGATGCCCGAGCCAAACCAGACATGAACGATTTCATCATGCTTTCCGCAGAATCGTCCCCATGGAAAGGCGAAATTTATATGACAACCACCAAAGAAGTCCCGAACGCAGAAAATGTCAAATTTTCCGGCACTTATTTAACGAAGGTATTCGACGGTCCATACAATGATGTACCGAAGTGGATTAAAGAAATGGCCCCTTTTGTCGCCAAAAAGGGAAAGTCAGTGAAGAAATGGCTTTTCTACTACACGACCTGCCCTAAATGTGCTAAGAAATACGGCCATAACTATGTGGTGACCTTTGCCGAAGTGTAAGCCATTAAACAAAAATGGCAGCGGGTGTATTCGGACCACCGGCCTAGAGCTTATGAGGGCCAGGGGCGGATAGTTAAATTACCAGAAAATCATTACCCTGATTAGTCGGCAAATTTAGCCGGCTTAAACCTTCTTAAGCGCAGTGAGTTGGATACTAAAGTGATAGAGCTAGCTGCCATGGCAGCTGCAGCTAGAATCGGGTTCAGGAACCCGTAGTCACCCAGGATAAAACGAAGCCCTGCCGGAACACCAGTATGCCCGAAGGCAAAATACAGCACACCGGCTGCCACCGGTATAAGGGCACTATTATAAGCAAAAGCCCAGAATAGGTTCTGCTTAATAGTCCTCATGGTACGCTTACTAAGGGCTATGGCAGTTACAATTCCCTTCAAATCACCACTGACCAGTGTAATATCCGCAGTTTCTATGGCGACATCAGTACCCGTGCCGATGGCGATACCGATATTAGCCTGGGCTAATGCTGGAGCATCGTTTATCCCATCACCAACCATTGCTACCACTTTCCCGTCTTCCTGTAGCTTCTTGACCTCCCGGGCCTTATGTTCAGGAAGTACCTCAGCCAGAACGCGGTCAACGCCTACTTCTCGGGCAATAGCCTCAGCAGTGCGCTGATTGTCTCCAGTGATCATCACCACCTCAATACCCATCCGGTGCAGTGCTTCCAGAACCTCTTTGGCCTGGGGCTTAAGAGTATCAGCCAGAGCGATAATACCCGCCACTTGATTATCCACACCCAAAAACATCACCGTCCTCCCCTTCTGCCACAGGCGATTGGCCTCCTCCTCCATGCTATTCAGGGAAAGCCCCCTTTCCTTGACCAACCTGAGGTTACCCAGGATGAGCTTCTTGCCATCCACCGAAGCTTCCACACCACTGCCAGGGACGGCATTGAAATCCAAGGCTGGAGATATTTCCAGCTTCTTCGCTGAAGCAGACTTGACTATAGCTTCACCAAGCAGATGTTCCGAGCCGTGTTCAACAGAGGCGGCCAAGCGGAGGACTTCTTCTTGCGACCAAGAAGACACTGCTATGATATCGGTCACCTGGGGCTCACCCCGAGTCAGAGTACCGGTCTTATCCAGCAGCAAAGTTCCTATCTTGTGAGACCTCTCCAAAGCTTCGCCACTCCTGATAAGAACACCGCTTTCAGCCCCTTTGCCTGTGCCTACCATAATCGCCGTTGGGGTCGCCAGTCCCATGGCGCAAGGGCAAGCAATAATGAGCACGGCGACAAAGTTGAGTAGGGCAAAGGTGAGAGTTGGAGCCGGTCCCACGAAATACCAGATGATGAAGGTAGTGATGGCAATACCAATCACCACCGGCACGAAGTAACTGGCGATAACGTCAGCCAGGTGTTGAATAGGAGCCTTACTTCCCTGAGCCTCCTCAACCAGCCGGGTAATTTGAGCTAGAGTGGTATCCTTACCCACCTTGGTCGCCTCGAACTCAAAACTACCTGTCTTGTTAATGGTGGCACCGATAACCTCATCATCTACCTTTTTCTCCACCGGGATACTCTCTCCAGTAATCATAGACTCATCAATGCTGGAGAAACCCCGGCGAATAATGCCATCGACAGGAACCCGCTCACCCGGCCGCACCAGGATGAGGTCACCAATTTGAACATCTTCGATCGTGATTTCCCTCTCCTCACCATCACGTATAACCAGAGCCGTCTTCGGCTGCAAACCAACAAGCTTCTTTATCGCCTCCGAGGTCTTTCCTCTAGCCCTGGCCTCTAGAAAACGACCCAGGAGAATCAAGGTAATTATCATCGCCGAGGTATCAAAGTACAGATGGGATTCCAGTCCTTCAGCAGTGAAATAACCGGGGAAGAGAACAGCTGCCATACTGTAGAAGTAAGCTGCCGAGGTACCCACCGCAATCAGGGTATTCATATCGGCGGTTCTATGCCGCAGCGCGCTCCAGGCCCCCCGGTAGAATCGCCACCCTACCCAGAACAGCACCGGCGTAGCTAGAACCCATAGCAGATACGGCTTACCAGTGAAAGAGGGGGCCCACATTAGAGCCATGATGGCGCCGGTGATGATAGCGGCCAAGATAAATCTGTTTCTTAAGGTTCGAATCTCTACCTGGGCGGCAATGGTGACATCCCCCAAAGTCCCGACTTCCAAACCCAGTTCATAGCCAGCTTCTTTTACTGCTCGTCTCAGATCAGCCAGTTCCGTCCCCTCAATGAACTCCACAGTGGCTTTTTGTGAAGCCAGGTTGACACTGGCTGAGACTACCCCGGGTACGCTCAACAGAGCCTGCTTGACACGGGCAACACAGGAAGCACAGGTCATCTCACCTACCGGTAAGATATACTTCTTAGTCGCTACCCCATAGCCCAATTGGTCTATAGTATGCTTAATTTTGGTAAGACTTACCTTTGCGGGATCATACTCTATGAAAGCCTTCTCTGAGGCAAAGTTAACACTGGCTTGCTCCACCCCATGAATCCCGGCCAGGCCCTTCTCAACTGTAGCTGCACAGTTGGCACAGGTCATCCCGGTAATATAGATATGAGCCTTCTCGGATTTCCTGGATTTTAATATCTCGCTCATTACCCTTCACTACAGAAAGTTAAGCGTTATCTTAAACAATAATGTGAAGTATACCGTATAATAAAGGCCTCATTCCATTGCTTCCCCTTGCCCTGAACTAACACGGCATTTTCTCTTTTCATGGACAATGGTTTTTGATAGCCTCTGCCCTACCCTGGTATCACACCATTCATTTCAATTTCCTTTTGTAAATTCCTCAATACATAGAATGGTTTGTTAGATTAGAAGTGATTAATTATGATATTCTCGAAAGAAAGTGGAAGGCATCAAAATATGGTTGAAGCCGATAGCTTAACTACAAGGATAAAGGCTGTTTAAAAATGAGATACGGGCTGAGGAAGAGTCAGTAGTGCGATTAACAAACAATAGTAAAAGGGGAGTGTAATGAATCCAAAACAAACAGACAAACATTTGGCAAAAGAAGCTGAGCGACAAGCTAAGGAGCAGATAAGAAGGAAAGCCTCGTATGACAAAGAGCAGGTGATTGAAGAGACTCTTAGGCTAGACAAGGCAAAGAGAGATGAAAAACGCTTGGCAGAGGAACCCGAACAATTAGCCAAGGAGCAAGCAAGAAAAGAGGCCTGGCTTACTAGGGAAAGGGCTAATGAAGAGGCTCAAAAAGCCAGAAAGGCCAGGGAGTACAGGAAGCTTGAGGGGAAATAGGCTGATCTGTCTCTAGTATAGTTATACGGTGGATAATGATTAAGCCGCATAAGAGAAGTGGCAGCGGGTGGATTCGTAACCATGACTGAAAAAGAGTACTTTCCGATAAAGGTAGACAAGATCAGGAAGCGTCTGCTGAAATACACACGTAAGGCATTTCGGATGCTTCCACAACTGGATCATCCATACATTCTAGACATAGGTTGTGGTTCCGGTATTCCAACAATAGAACTGGCGAGGTTAAGTCAGGGGAGAGTCTTAGGACTAGACATAGATCAGTCTGCACTGGCTAGATTCAACAAAAGAATAGATGAAATGGGACTGACCGAATCGATTCGGACGTTAACCTGCTCTATGGTTGATATGGATTTTCCAGATGACAGTTACGACATCATCTGGGCGGAAGGGTCTATATACGTAATCGGATTCGAAAACGGACTCAGGCAATGGAGGCGATTCCTTAAGCCAGGCGGTTTTATGGTGGTTCATGACGAACAAGAAACTATCGAAGAAAAACTGCGCCAAATAGCCAACTGCGGCTATAAGCTCATCGGATACTTCGTATTAAGCAAGGAGGTCTGGCGTGCTGAATACTTTCATCCTCTCGAAAAGTTGATTGGTGAAACCATGAAGGAACACGCCCTTAGTCAGGAGACCACTGAAGAACTACGCCATGCGCAGTGGGAATTAGAAATGTATAGAAAGTATCCTGATCGTAACAACTCAGTATATTTTGTTATGAAGAAGAATTAAACCAAACAAATAAGTGGCAGCGGGTGGATTCGAACCGCCGACCAAGGGCTTATGAGTCCCCTGCTCTACCACTGAGCTACGCTGCCAACAGGCTGAATATAGCATACACACGCCTGACTGTCAATTTAAGAGGGGTAATCAACGAGGAAACCCACAGTCTGTCTCAAGCCCGAGCCAAGGGCCCGATGCAGCCGATCCGGCTATTCTACATCTCCGGCGCTGCTTACACCTAACCTAAAATCCGGATGTCAAACCATTGCGCTTGTCCCGCTAATAGACTATTATTCTCTAAAACGGGTTCTAACGCGATATTGCTCAACAGAACAAATCACTTCCGAAATTCCCATACTATCAAGAAATAAGGAAGGCGATAGAGGTGTCCTTAGATTTAGACAAGGTGTTTCCCCAGGCCGGAGATATGGTACTAAGGCTGAAGAACGACGCCGCCCGCAGGCAGCAGCGCCTCGAGTTCGCCCTGGATACCCTGCATAACCAGGCAGACAAAACCAGCTCCCTGGCTAAGAAAATCGAATCCAGCAATACCACCTGGCTGGTCGCCGGTCTGGTAGACGGGTTGGACCAGCGTATTAAGGCACCGCCCGCCCCTGACGAATTCAGTATTCTGGCAGCCGACGGCTCTCACATCGATGTCGACCGCCACCGGTCGCCCCGTTGCTACCTGATCAACATCGGCTCCGTCGTTCTGCGATACGGCAGCTCACCCCAGGCCACCCTGGAGAGCTTCCCCCGCCTCTACTCCAGCGATGAAGACCTGGTCATTACCCCCACCGGTAATAATACCCGGGAGCAGGTGATAGAAGGAACTCTGCTGGGCATCAAGCGCAGCGTGGACGAGTGCGGCGAGCTGGCCGAACTGGCCGCGGAACTGCCCGGGGACAGCCTCAGTCTGGCGCTGGTTGACGGTACACTCGTCCTCTGGGGCCTGGAAGCCTATCCCGAATTCGTCGCCGAGGCGCTGCTGGACAAAGGCTTCTTAAACCACCTCGGCCGGATAAAAGGGATTAACAGCAGGAACAGGAAACTAGCTCTGGCCAGCTACATCAGCTTTCCGCGCAGCACCGAGGTGGTCAATGCACTGCGTCTCGCCCTCTGCCCGCACGATATCCTCGACACCGACATCCACTGCAAAGGATGCCAAGAGCGGCAGTGTGAGGCAGTCGCCGGCATCAGGGACCGCGACCTGCTCTCCGAACTGTTAGCCCCGGGGGAGCGGTCCTGCCTGTTTACCAGCGGATCAAAAATCATCAAGAAATACCCCGCCGAACACCGGATCTACTTTTTCTATCTCAGGGTAGATGATGAAACCGCCCGGGTAGAGATACCGAAGTGGGTGGCGACAGATGAGGGTCTGCTCAATCTAACCCACTCGCTTATTCTGGACCAGTGCCGGCGCGGTCAGGGTTACCCGGTAGCGCTGAGCGAAGCCCATGAGCAGGCGGTGGTAACCGGAGCGGACCGGGAAAACTTCTGGCGGCTGGTAGAGTCACTGCTGCTGGAGGAAAAACTGCCCAGCCCGAACTCGGCAAAGAGCCGGAGTAAGAGGACAAGGTGGGTCTAGCCAAGTGATTTTTTACGCGGCAAACGAAACCTCTCTCCGGCAGCAGAGCCACTACCCTAAAAAGCCGAAATGGTTTATTATGAAGTAGCGTACCAAGGGAACCGAAATCTTAACCATAAGGAGGAAGAGATGGGATCCAAGGGAAGAAAGAACGTCAAGAAACCCAAGCAGCAGAAGGAAAAGACAGAAAAGAAGAAATAGGAAAACAAAACAATGAGTGAAACACAGAGGGTCGGTGAGGTCATCGAAGCCAGCTCCGCCGATTTCACCGCCCAGTGTTATGAGCTCTACGGCTCGCCTGCTTTAGGCAGCATGGTCAAGACCGGTGATGCGAATGTAGAGTTATACGGTGTAGTGTACCAAGCGGCGACCACCAGCCTTGAGCCGGGGCGACGTCCGATTGCCCGGGGCAGGGATGAGGCCACTGAAGAGGCCGTCTACCGGTCGAACCCGCAGCTACTAAAGCTGCTCAAGAGCGAATTCAGCGCCCTGGTGGTCGGCCACCGGCAGGGGGACAAGCTGAACCAATACCTGCCGCCCCAACCGGCCCGCATCCACGGCTTTATCTATCTGTGCTCGCCCGAGGAGGTAAGGGAGTTCAGCCAGTCCTTCGCCTTCCTTAACATACTGGTCAATGCTCACCTGCCTGTTTCCACAGACGAGCTTATCAGCGCCGCGCTGCGCCAGATGAGCCAGGCACACCGGGACCGCCGCAGTTTTCTGATCGCCGCCGGCAAGGAGCTGGCTCTCCTGATCGGCGACAACCTGAACCAGCTCAAGGCTATTCTGAAGAGGATTGAAATATG
>JAQUOC010000038.1 GCA_028717305.1 Dehalococcoidales bacterium
AGCATAATCTCTGCGGCGGCGGTACGCCCCGGCCGGTCGCACCGCGGCACGAGTTGCTGGCAGATTACGGCCAGCAGCAGGGAGGCCAGCCGTGTCTGCGCCAGGTGGCGTTCATGTGGGGGAAATAGGTCGATCACCCTTTCCACCGCCTGGTTGGTGCTGGGGGCATGTCCGGTAGTCAATACCAGGTGCCCGGTCTCGGCGATGGAGAGCACCGCGGCTGCTGTTTCCGAGTCCCTTACCTCGCCGACCAGGATTACGTCGGGGTCCTGTCTCAGTATGTGGCGCAGTGCGTCGGAGAAGGAGTGGGTGTCGCTTCCCAGCTGCCGCTGTGTGATGGCGCATTTGATGTTGGAGTGAAGGTACTCGATAGGGTCCTCGATGGTGACCACGTGACGGCCTTCGTTCAGATTCAGATGGTGTATCATCGCCGCCTGTGAGGTGGTCTTGCCGCTGCCGGTGGGGCCGGTGACTATCAGCAGCCCTCTCGGCTTCATAATGAGCTCCTTGTATATTCCGGGCAGCTCCAGCTCGTCGATGGTGGGGACATCCGGCGGCAGCAGGCGCAGGGCAAGGCTGATGGCCCCGCGCTGCAGGGCGACATTGCAGCGGAGCCGGCCGACGGTGGGCAGACTGTAGCCGAAATCGAGCTCGAGACGTTCGTGGAAGTGTTTCTTCTGATCGGGTGTGGTTATCTGGATAAAGGCCTGTCTGGTGTCTTCGTCACTGAGCGGGGCGATACCGTCAATGGTCTCCAGCTGGCCGTGAACCCGGACCAGCGGCGGGCTCGAGGTGACCAGGTGCAGGTCGGAGGCGGCCAGTGATCTTGCTTTTTGAATCATCGAGAAGATATCCACGTCTTTACTCCGCTGCCGTGGTTATGATGAGGAAGGTAAAGTCGTAGACCATAATCTGCTCGATTTCCTCGTCCTCAAGTACTTCCTTGTAGTCGGCGATAATTGAGGAGACGATTACTCCGGAGTACCTGCCGCTGCTTCTCAGGTTCCGGGCGTACTGGAAGATGTCATCCTCTTCCGGAGCGGTACCGGTAACGATGACCCGGGGGCCGCTATGGTTGATGCCGGTCAGGTCGACATCGTCCGGCATCAGACCGACAATCCCGCTTAAGTCCCGGTTGATCTGGCTGCGGTTGGCATCGAGGTTGGCAGCAGTAGAGGTAAAAATACCGGCTTTGGCCTCCAGCGGGGCAATCTGCGGTTCTATCGCGGCGACATCTTCGTTGAGCGCGGCTATTTCTTCGCGCTGCTGGGGGATGAGGCTCTGGTTGACATTTACCTGGGAGCGCAGCGCCTCGTTTTCGGTCCTGATATCCTGGACCTGGAGCCAGAGCCAGAAGACCAGCCCGATGCCGATGACGATGCCGACCGGGGTGAAAATCCTGGCCAGCGATATGCCCCGGGGTTTTTCCGACTCGGGCAATGCGTTAAAGTTGACCAAGGAGAAGCTGCCCTCTTTCTCCGGCGGCAGGTTCTTCAGGGAGAGCCCGATATTGATCATGAACTGGCTGGCGTCAAAGTCTTCGGGGGCCTGCATCGGCGACGGCAGTTCAGAGACAGAGGTGTCTTTGCTGCCGGCAAGGAGCATCCAGCTTTCCGGTGCCTCGGCCAGGTCTCCGGAGACAAATATCGGCGTCGCCGGCGGCAGTGGTTTGTCCTGGTGGCCGGAGTTATAGAAGGCAATCGTTCTTTCCAGTTCTTCGGTAATGGTCTGCATGCGCTCTGCCAGGGACTCGGCCTCGCCGGGGAGAGAGAAGCTGCGGATTACCTGGGGGACACGGTCTACCAGTATTGCGATATCAAGACCGGCGGAGCGGGCGTCGATGATGATGGCTTCCGGAGCATCGACAGTCCGGCAGAGTGCTAACGGGGCCAGGTCCATAGTGCTTGCCTTAATACCGGCCTTGCTCAGCGTCTTGAACAGGGCATCGGCGGTGTTCTGAGGAAAGGCGGCTAGGAAAACGCCGGTCTCACCGGGTGGGGCGGGAATGGTCTGATAGGAAAGGTAGAACTGCTCGAGGGGTGCCGGTACAATCCGGGCGGCTTCCTGGTTTACCGCTTCGGGTAGTATTGCCGCCGGCAGCTCGGGCAGGGAGATCAGCCGGTAGATGGAATTAAGGCCGCTTAAGCCGGCGGTGACCTTCTTTGCTCCTATCTTCTGCTGCTTGAAGAGCCCCCTGAGCTTTCCGGCAACCTGAGATTCATCGAGGATAAGCCCGTCACTGACCAGTCCCGGCTCCAGGGGTAGACTGGCCCACTTTTCCACCCGTCGGCCTCTGGTGACCATCACCTTGATAGCGGTATCTTCGATAAACAGGCTGACTTCAGACATGGCTATTCTTCACCTTCGTAGCTGTAGATGACGAGATTAATGGTTGCTGTCGCCGGTACGGCTTCCAGCAATACCTCCTCCTCTTCTTCCTCTTCCGTAGTTGTCTCCTCGGTCTCTTCCTCTTCCTCCGTCCCGGTTACTTCCAGCTCGGTGTAGGGCTCCGGCACGGTAATGATTACGGAATCGACCCAGGCCGTGGTGAAGTCATCCCCGGTAGCAATCGAGTCGAAGTAGCTCAGTATATCGTCTACGGTCTGATAGATATAGTCGCGGAACTCAGCCACTTTTTCCGGGGCCGGTTCTATCGGTTGTCCCTCTACCGTGATATTGAAGTTGGTAACCGAATAATCGACGGTATAGGTAATGCTCTTCGCCTGCGGGTCGGTCGGCTCGATGATAGTCTCTACTTCCAAAAGGTACGGTTCCGAGGCGGTCAGGCTGACGATATCCAGGTCCCAATCGTGAGCGATATCGAACAGGATTTCATCGTATTCGATGCTTTGGATATCGACGGGGAATACCTCCCGGCTCTCTCCAAGGGATGCGTTCGCTTCAGCCAGCTCGCTCTCGAGGAGGACAAACTGCTCTTTAAGGGTCTCTTTTTCCGCGGCGAGGTTGGGCAGTATGGTCTGGCTTAACTGAAGCTGCACCTTGAGGGAACGCTGTGCGCTCTCCGCCTCCGTTTTCATCTGGTTGACAACGAAAAAGGCGACTATAAAAGCGCCCACTATCAGTACTATCCGGGCCGTTCTACCCAGTTTCATTCATTACTCCTGCCTTTAGCTGGTCTCCCAGGTGCGGACTGTGATTTCGTATCCAGTGTAGTTATCATCATCAAGGCCGGGGAAGTTAATATCCCCCTCGGTGGGAGCGACATAGTTTAGTGAGGTACCCGGCCAGAGCTCAACCGAAGCATCTCCGACAAGACATCCGTAGAAATCGTTGCCGGGCTGTAGATGTACCGTGCCCTCGATGGACATCAATGCCACGAAGTCTTCGCCGCTGATATTGGGCTGGTAGTTAAGATCACCTACCGCGATGATGCATCCCTCTCCGGAGGTGGTACAGTTTGGTTGAAAGTTGATGTTCCCTTCCGCGAAGATGGTCTGCCCGTTGAGCTGCATGGTGCAGTTCGGCATAACTTCGAAGTCTCCTACCTTACTGTATTGCGTGCCGACGTAGACTGTCCCCTCCAGCCTGGCTACTCCTGTTCCGGTAATGGTCAGGTTGCCTGCTGAGCAGATTGGGCCAATCAGAACGGGGCTAACTTCAGTACCGCCGGTGATATCTATGGTGTAACCATCGGGAACGCAGGTCAGGCCATCCACGTCTTCATGATAATAATCAGAGAAATAGGTTGCGGTAGGCCAGCTGGGTATTGGTTCGTCAGACGTTTCGCCGTTAATTGTGACTTGATTGGGATTGTATGAAATCTCTCCGTTATACAGAATATCTCCGTTGATCACTACTCCGGGCATGAGGGTCACATCGCCGAGACTGGTAATAGCGTTATCGAGCAGGAAGGCGAAGCCACCGCCGAAGGTAACGTGGGACTCGATGGCGGTGTTGCCGCTGTCATCACTGGCAACGGAATCTATTTTGTAGATATCGTTCCCCTCGGCATCCTTTCCCGTGTACTCTATGGTTACGGTAATACTCTTGCCGTTCAGGTCTTCAATTGTATACTGCCACTGGTTGCCTTGCTCGCTGGGAAACTCGGGGAGACGCTGTTCCCGGGTTATCTGCCACATTGCGTTCTCCACCCCGGCATCGGCGGCATAGTACTGGTCGGTTTTCCTCTCGTAGGTCTGGCCGGCCTTCAGCCCGGTACTCATGTGAGACAGCATCGGTGCGATGGTAAGCCCGCCCACCGCCAGCAGGATGAGGACGACAATCAGGACAACGCCACGCTCATTATTTAACTTACTCAGTATTTTCCGTATCATCATTTATCCTACTGCCTGGCTATCAACTACCGTCAGGTCTACGGGTAATCTCATATACCCGAGTCTCGCTCTGCTCCTGCAGTGAACCGCCGCCTACGGTAGCGGTTACCGTAAATGTTAACACAGGCGAACTGAAGCTGCAATTGGTCTTCAGAGGGTCTGTGTTAATGTATTTGGCGACATAGCTGGTGGCATCGGGATCCGGGTTGGCGGTTCTATTGGTGTAGTGCTCCCGTTTAAGGTTGGGCACCCCATCAATTTCTGCCAGGGAATAGACCACCTGATATTCGTTAGTACCCTCAAAATCCTGCCAGATGAGGGTAAGGGGTAAGCCGTCGGCGTCCCCCTCGGCCACGACGGTATGGGCCGTCTGGGTGTCACGGGTTACCCAGAAGCCGGCGTTCTGTACCTGTCTTACCGCAATCTCGTGGTTGTTGTTGCGGTCGGTTTCCAGAATTACCTGCCGGGTTGCCATGCTGCCCACCGCGGCAATGGCGCCGCCGATAGCGACCACTATCAGCATTTCAATCAGGGTGAACCCACGCTGGTTTTTGAGCATCAGCCTCGAAATTGGGGAAATCATCGGTCTACCTTGTAATCCTCCAGAGTGAATACGGCTTCTTTGTCATTATGGTCAATCGTTACCGTTACTTTCTGTATGCCGTCGTCGCCGTCAAAAATCCCGTTGCTCTCGCTGTAGGGGGTTGCCGTATCCGGATCGAAGGGAATCACATCGAGGTCGATGCTGTAGCCGGCGGGGGTGCTTATTATTTCATACGTATCATGCGGGTCATCGGAATAATAAATGTAAGACTGGTTTTTGATACTCTCCATCTGGCTTCTGGCCAGGCTCTCCGCGGTAGCCCGTTCGTCGCTTACGGCGACTCCCTTGGCTCCCGTGGAGATGCCGCCGGCAAAGATAGCTGCCACTAACCCCAGTATGGCGATGGCGACCAGCACCATGATCAAGGTAAAGCCCTTCTCGCTTCTCATTTCCTGTTGTTCCTGTTATCAAAACTGATCGTATATCGAGTACATCGCGGTAATCAAGGCAATGGCGACGAAGGCGACTATCAACCCGATGATGATCGTCATTACCGGTTGAATCATGCCCACGGCAGCGCTGGTCCTGTCTGCAGACTCGGTTTCATAGCTATCGGCGACGGTAGCCAGTGTTTTATCGAGGTTGCCGGTCTCCTCACCGACACTAGTCATCTGCACCATCAGGGGAAGGAAGACCTTCCTCTTTGCCATCGGCCGGGATAGGCCCTCTCCTCTGAGCAGCTCACCCTGCACCCCGGTCAAGGCTTCCGCAACTACCTTGTTGGTTGCGCTGTAGACGGCAACGCCGATAATCTCAGGCAGGGGGATGCCGACACGGAAGAGCAGAGAGATCGTCCGGCAGCAGCGGGAGAGCTGATTGAGCAGGTTAATGCGTCCGATGACCGGTGCATGCAGCATAAACCTGTCCCAGCGGTACTTGCCCTGGGCGGTCCTGATATAGACGGTGATGCCGCCGAATGCCACGATGATGCCGATCAGGACATAGAGCCCGTACTTTTGTGACCAGTCGCTGAAGGCGATGAGCATCCTGGGCAAAAGGGGCAGGTCCGAGCCCATGGCACGGTAGAGATCGGAGAAGTTTGGTAAAACAAAGGCGACCAGCAGTGACACCACAGCAATGGCAGTGATGAGGACAACCAGGGGATACATCATGGCACCCCTTATCTTCTTCTCGGTTATTGTCTCTCTTTCGATGTGGTCGGCCATCTGCCGCAGGACTACATCCGGGTTGCCGCCCTGCTCTCCGGCCGCCATGGCCCGGTAGTATAGCTGTGAGAAAGCACGCGGGTGCTTACTCATTGCCGCCGATAGTGAACTGCCGCCGCGAATATCGGAGATAACCTGAGCAATAATCTTCTTGAGGCTCGAGTTGGTTACCTGGTCCTGCAGCAGTTCCAGCGAGGTGACAATATCAGTGCCGGACTCGAGTAGCAGAGCCAGCTGACGGGAGAACATTACCATCTCCGACGGCTTGATCCGGTTGAAGCGGGCAAACATCTGGTTTCGGTCAAAGAAGGGGACCACCTCTTTCAGGCTGAGTACCTGATAGCCGCCGTAACCCAGCAGACTGGAGGCGGCCTCTTCGCTGTTGGCCTCAAGCTGGCCCTTAACCAGCTTTTTGTTTTTGGTATAGGCTACATAGGCGTATTTCATCTTTTAACCTAATGGTTTTAAATCAGGAGAGTAGGCGCTGCGCAGCACCTCGGCGGGAGTGGTGATGCCTTCCTTTACCTTGCGCATGCCGTCACCCATCATCGGAATCATACCTTCGGCAATCGCCTGGGCACGGATCTCGCTGCTTGAGCCCTGTTTAATAACGAGTGCTCTGATACTATCGCTCATCAGCAGAATCTCGAAGATGCCGGTGCGTCCAAGGTAGCCGGTATAGGAGCAGGAGGCGCAGCCGGTGCCGTAGTAGAATTCCTTCCTACTATCTGACATCTCCCTCTGGTATGCTGCCTGCTCTACCATCGGGGCTTCGATCAGGTGAGCGCAGTCAGGGCATATGCGGCGTACCATCCGCTGTGCCACCACGCCGATAACCGACGATGCAATCAGGAATGGCTCCACATCCAGGTCGATCAGGCGGGTAAGTACGCCGGCGGCATCGCTGGCATGGATCGAGGAGAGCATCAGGTGTCCGGTCAGAGCCGACTGGACGGCGATGTTGGTCGTCTCGGTATCGCGTATCTCGCCGACCATGATGATATCAGGGTCAAGGCGGAGTATTGCCCGCAGTCCCCTGGCAAAGGTAATGCCAGCCTGGGGATTGACCTGAATCTGGTTGATGTCGTGGAAGCGGTACTCGGCAGGGTCTTCAATAGTGATAATGTTTCTGCCCATCGTGTCCAGCGAGTTGATCGAGGCATAGAGCGTGGTCGTCTTTCCGGCTCCGGTAGGACCGCTGATGAGAATCATCCCGTAGGGGACCTTGAGCAGGTTATCGTATTTCTTCAGACTTTCAGGCAAGAAGCCCAATTCGGATAGCCCGAGCACAGCCTGTGATTTGTCTAGTAGACGCAACACCGCCATCTCACCGAGAACGGTGGGAACGGTAGCCACCCGGATATCGATATCACGCCCCTTGGCCTTGGTGGAAAACTGACCGTCCTGGGCGTGGTGATGGTCGGCAATGTTCATATCGGCCAGAATCTTAATGCGGGATATAATGGCCCGGTGAATGTTCAAGGGGAGAGACATCATATCATGCAGGGTGCCGTCAATACGGTAGCGTATCCTCACCCGGTCCTCTTCGGGCTCAATGTGGATATCGGATGACCGGGAGCGAACGGCTTCCTCGATGATCAGGTTAAGCGCCTGTGCCAGTGGTGCGTCGACAACGGCATCGATGGCCAGCGTTTCGTCGAGGGCATCGGAGGGAATAGCAATACTGGAAATCTGTTTCTCGATCTCGCCGTAGTTCTTGTAGTTGAAGTCGATGGCGCTCCTGATGTCCTTGGCATCGGCAGGTACCGGCTTGATTCTCTTCTTACTGTTCGCCGAGAATGCCTCCAGGGCGAAGATGTCGGTTGGATTTGCCATGGCTACCTTCAGGGTATGTCCGGAGATGCTGATGGGGATGGCGTTGTAGCGCCGTGCCATAACCTCGGGAATAAGCTGCAACACCTCGGGTGGAATAACCTGCCTTAGCTGCTGGGCCAGATTATCGCGCTTCGTCTCGTCTTCCGGCCGCGGCTGTGATTTCTCATCCGATTGCTCCTGGGCAGGGTCCTTTAATTTGCTAAAATCAAGAGTATCGGCATTGTCCCCGGTTTTCTCTCTATCGTTGTCCATCTTCTTTGTTCTTAAACCGCCCGGCTGATTACAACGGCAGCCGGCATTTAGATTTCCTCAAAGCCGTTTATTGAAGCGGCTCTTGTTTTCTATTTTCCGGTGAAATCAAGCTGCTGCGTATGGCGAGGGCGACCGCGTGTGCCCGGTCATTGGCATTAAGCTTGCGCAGAATAGCACTGACGTGGCTTTTAATCGTCTGCTCGCTGATGCCCAGGGCCAGCCCGATTTCTTTGTTGGTGTTGCCGTCGGCAATGTATCTCATAATCTGCGTCTCCCGGTTGGTGAGAGGGGCGATTACCGACTCCATTGTTTTCGATATCGGCGAGGTACTTTGAAATTGCTCCAGAACACGCCCGGCGACCCTGGGCCGGTTCATAACGCTATCGTTTATCGGGTATTCACCCCCGCAGGCCCGTCTGATAGTGCTGATCAGCTCCGTTGTATTAGCATTCTTGCTCAGGCAGGCTACGGCTGCAGTCTTGATAACCTCGAAAAGCTCTTCATCGCTGGGGTTGGGGCTCAGCATTATTACCTTGGTGTTGGGGTAGTAGCGGGCAATTCTCCGGCTCAGTTCCAGGCCGCTGTGTTTACCGAGATCCGAGCCCAGCAGGACTATGTTGGGCATATTGGCTTCGATCACCCCCAGCGGGTCCTGAGTCGGATCGCAGTCCAGTATCTTGAAGTCAGCCTCCTGGGATAATACCTGACGAACGCCGGCCCGGAAAAAGGGCTGTTCATCAACGATCATTACGATTATCTTATTCACTCAAGCTACCTCTCAGTCAGGTATTTTATGGGTATGGATACCAGTATTTTATTATTGTTGCATTATACCACTATTATGTATCTCTGTTACATTATATTATGTTTAGCAAATAAGCTGTTGCCATTAGACGCCGGATCCGTCCGGTAAGATTGCCTGGCTCAACGGTCTACTTTATTCTTGTTTTCCGGCGGAGGAACTGCTCGATATCCTTGCGGTCGAACCGGCGGTCGCCACGGGAACCGATGCGATAGGTCTTAATTATCCCCTGGTTACTCCAGCGCCGTACCGTATTGATGTGGACGTTGAGCAGGCGGGCTACATCGCTTGTGGTCAGCATAGGGTTGATTTTTCTATCGGTCATTTCTCCTTTTCCCTCCTCCCTTAAAATGTCTTAACCTTATCCTTCCCTATGCTACCTTACTCCTGTGCCGGGCACAATCCCCCAAACGGGCTAGTAGTCAATCATAGCAAAGGCCATCGTGGTAGTCCAGTATTGACAGCGCTGAGGAATGAATACCGGCCGGTTCCGCCCCGGCTACATAATTTTCCCTCTCCTTATTCGGTATATGAGGAGGAAAACCAGCACCCCGATTGCTATCCATAGGTATTTGGTCCAGGCGGATGCTGGCGTCGCGGGGGGTACCACATAGAATGAGCCGGGAGCAGTCCAGTCGCTCTCGTTGAAGGCGCCGTCTATCGCCTTCACCCTCCAGTAGTATGGTGTATCCTGACCTCGTGGTTCGAGCTCCTCTTTCTCGGCAAGAGTGTATTCCGATCCGGTCAGCCCCTCCTTCTCTAACAGTATGGTACTGAAGCTACTGTCAGCCCCGATCTGGAGGAGATAGGTCACTCCGCTGGTGTCGGTAACATCCTGCCAGACAAAACGGGTCCTTGCCGGTGCGGTGTTGGTAACCTGAGGTATTAGAGTTACCGGGATTGGCGGCGGCTTCGATTCCATAGTGAAGAGCGAGCTTATGCTGCCGTCACTACTGACTGCTGTTACCTGGTGAATGCCGGCAGCACTGGTGGGGATGACAAGAGTCGCTGAAAAATCCCCGAGGTTATCAGCATAGACAGTTGTGGTATCAGTGCTAATGCTGCCTTTATAGGTGATGGTGACGCTGCTGCCGGGTGTGAAGTGGGTGCCGGTAACGGTAAGCTCCATTCCGACGTAGCCGGGTGAGGTCAGGCTGGTAGCCGGTTCGAGGGTTATCCCGGCGGGGAGGGGCAGAACGGTTAAATCCGCTGAGGCCGAGTTGGCGCTGGCATCATGGGCGGTAACCTTGCTGGGCTTGCCGCCGACATAGATAGAATAGTAGGGTATGGTGATGCTTCCCGTAAAGCTGCCGTAGTGATTGGTGTGCAGGGATGCCGGGGTAGTGGCAATCCTGTCTGCGTCGATAGTAATGGTTATGTCGGAGCGGTAAGCAAAGCCGCTGCCGCTAATATTTACCGGTCCGTCGATCGTCTGTTCTGACTTGTCCAGCGTTACCCCGGGTTTTGTCGTAAAATCGGCCCCGGGTTTGTTGCCCGACTCGTCGGCGGCGGTTATGTTATGGCAGCCGGCGGTACTCTCCGGGATAATGACCGTACAGAGGAACTCGCCGCTGCTGTCGGTGATGGAATCACCGCTCATTATGTCAATCTTGATATCATCGTACTCGATGGTGATTTTTTCGCCAGGGCGCATGTCCTGACCACTGATGCTGACTTCGCTGCCGACGACGCCTTCCTCCGGAGTCAGTTCGATTTCGCCGCTGGAAACGGTGAATTTTACCAATGCCATAATATACCTGTCGTCGCGGTATGTGGCGTAGAAATAGTAGGTCCCGCTCCATACCTCTTCACTATCCCTGCCGTCGTTGAGTTCTTCAGGGATTTTGAAGGAGCGCGGAGCAATGAAATCGCCACGTTGGTCAACCGAGACCAGGCCGGCCATTTCGTAGCTGGCAATCTCGCTGGACAAGCGGTCGTCTACGCTGGCCTTGTCTCGGGAAAAGTAGATGTTCAGCTTGGTATCGGCATCGAAATCATAACCGTCGATCTCAACAATATCACCTATCTCACCATGGTCTACATCCAGGGTCAGCGTACCCTTATCCGCAGCATAAGAGGGCGCAACGAAAAGAGCTGTCATCAGACAGGACAAGATAGCACCTGATGCCAGTGAGGAAAAAATGCCGTATCGTTTCATCACCTTTCTCTAGTCCCATGTCGTAAATGTAATGAGAATAAACTGTGGCCTGGTGCGCTTTTCCGGAAAGAATCATAACGTGTGCCGGGGCATACGTCAACCTGTTTCGGGGGAATCGCTGGAAGGGTTATGGGGCAGGAGCCTTGCGGAGGATCAGGAGTATCGGAGACAACGTGTACTCTCCATGACCAAATGGCGACCCCGGGGGGATTCGAACCCCCGATCTCCACCGTGACAGGGTGGCATGTTAGACCGCTACACCACGGGGCCATTGCGGATTACCTGCTAAAGTCTATCAATACCGGTGTGTTGTGTCAAGC
>JAQUOC010000039.1 GCA_028717305.1 Dehalococcoidales bacterium
TACAGCCGAGGCAGCCATTATCGGTGAGGTGATTGCCGAGCCGCAGGGTAAGATTGTAATAAAATAGGCATAAATTGATAACGATAACTATCCCCGGCAGAGGAAACTACAGGCTGAGCAATCTGATTATGGACCTGAACGGTACCATTGCACTGGATGGTAGGCTAATTGAAGGAGTAGAGGAGAGGCTGCGAAGGCTTGACGGGCTACTGAAGCTGTTCGTCATTTCAGCGGATACATTAGGCAGCGCTTCGGGACTAATAAATAAGCTCAAGACTGAAATACACCTGGTGAAAAAAGGAGATGAAGCCGCTCAAAAGCTGGCATTGGTGGAGAAACTGGGCCGGGACACGACCATCTGTATCGGTAATGGCGCCAACGATGCCGCCATGCTGTCAGGGGCCGCTATCGGCATCGGTATTATCGGCAGGGAAGGAGCATCCGCTGCCGCTATAAAGGGGGCCGACGTGGTGGTCACCGATATTAATGCTGCCCTGGAGTTACTGCTTAATACTGACAGGCTGGTAGCCACCCTGCGAGAATAGCCCCTAGAAGGCTACTTCAGTTAAGAAGCAGGGCTCCCTGATGCCTCAACTGTCACTTAGCAGGATAGAATCATCATTGAACTGCTCCCCGGCCGCCCTTCCGAAGGCGGTTACCAGGTCAGCAACACTGAGCGTTTTCTTGTCCTTCTCTCCGATATCCACAATAATCCTGCCCTTATGCATCATAATCAGTCTATTGCCGTAGCTAAGAGCAATCTCCATATTGTGGGTGACCATTATCGCAGTCATCTTTTCCCGCTCGATAATCATGTCACTTAGCTGGAGCACCGTCTGGGCAGTCTTCGGATCCAGTGTGGCAATGTGCTCGTCAAGCAACAGGATGGTCGGCCTGCTTATGGTAGCCATAACCAGAGCCAAAGCCTGTCTCTGCCCGCCGGAAAGGGTGCCTACCGGAGTGTTCAGCCTATCCTCCAGACCGAGCCCGAGTACAGCCAGCGCTTCACGGAATAGCTGCCTCCGCTGCCTGTTAATAGCCAGCTTCAACCCCCTCGATTGGCCCCGTAGCAGGGCCAGAGAAAGGTTCTCCTCGATGCTGAGATTGCGCGCCGTTCCTGCCTCAGGCTGCTGCCACACCCGGCCGACATAGGCAGCCCGCTTATACTCCTTAAGATTGGTGACATTCACACCGCCGATGACAACCCGCCCCCCCCTTTCCGGAGGGTAAACGCCAGCGACAATGTTGAGCAGCGTGGACTTTCCCGCCCCATTGCTACCGATAATGGTAATAAAGTCCCGTTCGTATACCACCAGATCAATCCCATCCAGGGCTTTTACCTCATCGATAGTACCCCGGGCAAATACCTTCCTCACCCCTCTAAGCTGGAGTATACCAGGCTTCCGAGCTTCACCAGTTTTCACAACCCTCTCCTCACATTCTCGCCGCCGGCGGCATCCACTCGCCACGTATTTTCTTACGGATAAACGGGATTGCCAGAACAACCACAACCAAAATTGCCGTGATCAACTTCAAGTCGCCCGGGGCCATACCCAGCCTGAGAGCGACGTTGATAAATAGGCGATAGAGAAAGGTACCGCCCAGACAGGCCAGCAGAATTGTGGTAATTCTCCGAGGACGGAAGACCCCTTCACCAATTATCACCGCAGCCAGCCCCATTACGATCATACCAATCCCCATCCCCACATCGGAAAAGCCTTGATTCTGAGCAACCAGGGCACCGGCCAGGGCAACCAGTCCGTTGGAAATAGCACAACCGATAAGCACATTTCTATCAGTAGAGGCACCCAGACCACGCACCATCTGCTCGTTATCACCGGTAGCCCTCAGCGACAACCCTATCTCAGTACGCAAAAACCAGTTCAGCCCGGTGACAAAAATAGCGACCACCAGCAGTACGAAGGCAATTGACAAGGCCATACCACCGCGAACGCCCAAAATCTGCGCTACCAGGTCAAAACTGGTTACATCACGAAGCAGCGGTACATTCCCCCCACCCATAATCCTCAGGTTTACCGAGTAAAGTGCCACCATCATCAGGATACCGGAGAGCAGAGCACTGATCCTGAGCTTGGTATTGAGCAGTCCGGTTATCAGTCCGGCACCAAGGCCACTGCCAAAGGCAGCCAGTGTCGCCAGAAAAGGATTGGCGCCAGCAACAATAAGCACGGCAGCGATAGCACCACCCAGAGGAAAGGTTCCATCTACGCCGAGATCGGGGAAAGCAAGAACACGAAAGGTTAGATAAACGCCTATGGTAAGCAGTCCGAAGACCAAGCCTTCGTATAAGGATACGGACAGCAGGCTGCCAACATCCAAAATCGCCTCCCCTGAAGATCACATGCCGAATAACCAAGCTGTCCGCTTGGTTATTCGGCAGATTAACTCCGTATGGTTTTATTCGGTAACTATCTCGGTAGCCCTATCCAGCACAGACTGCGGGATGGTCACACCCAGCCTTTCTGCTGCCGCCGGATTGAGGTACAGGTCTGTCATCGGTACCTTCTTAACCGGAATATCAGCCGGGTTTTCACCCCTAAGGATACGGGCAGCTATCTTACCGCACTCCTGACCCAGGACATAATAGTCAATGCCGGGAGTACCGATAGCACCCCTCTCCACCGTAGCCGTATCGGCAGCGAAGAGAGGTATCTGATTATCCTCGCAGGCCTTTACCACCGCCTCAAAACCGGAGACCACCGTATTATCCGTAGGAATCCAGATGGCATCAACCCTACCCACCAGTGACTGTGCCGCGGCAAGGACATCCGTCGACGCCGCTACTGTAGCCTCGACAATACTCTCTATACCCAGGCCGGGAGCAATCTCCTTAAGCTCATCTATCTGAACCTTGGAGTTCACCTCACCGGCATTGTAGACTGTACCCAGGTTCTTACATTCAGGGCAAATCTCCAGGACCAACTGGATCTGAGTGGCGATATCAGCCCAGTCGCTGATACCGGTCACATTGCCACCCGGGTTGTCCCAACCGTCAACCAAGCCTGCCGCTACCGGATCCGTAACGGAACCGAAGACTATCGGTATATCGGTATTCTTAGCTGCCTCAACAGAGGCCTGTGCAGTGGGTGTAGCTATGGCCAGAATCAGAGCTACCTTATCGGAAACAAACTTCTGGGCGATGGAAGCAGCGATAGACATATCGCCCTCAGCGGTATCGGAATCATATGTCACATCCACTCCCTCAACAAAACCCTCTTCGGTCATCTGATCGATAAAGCCCTGGCGATTGGCATCCAGGGCCGGGTGAGTGACTATCTGAGTGATGCCAATCTTGTACACCTGAGACTGAGATGACCGGCATCCGCTCAGCAAAGGAAAGGCCAAAGCCAAAGTTAATATCAAGCCAATGCTACCAAGCAGAACCCATAACCTTTTCTTTTTCACAAAAGTAGCCCCCATATATGCTTAATTAACACTAATCACTTATATTTAGAATATACTTAGTTAGGCCATACTCTGTCACAAAAATTATTTACATACACTATCCCCCTTTCCGTATGTCCAGTCTAAGAATACATTATCAGGTATTAAACAGAGTTAAGTCAACCCATTTTTCCCGAATCCCCATCAATGACGAGAAAAAAGAGCCGGGCCTAAAGAGTAACTTCAAGACCGGAGATATTCTTCCGTAGCATCACGAAGGCTATCCTTACGCACGATAAGCTTAAGCCCCTCACGCTTTACCACGATGACTTCATTACCCTTCTCTATTTCCTGATCGTCAGTTTTGGCGTCCCAGAGCTCGCTGCCGATTCTAATGGTACCTACCGGAGCTAATTTTTTTACCACCTCGCCCCGGATGCCAACCATATCGGATAGGCCAGCCACCGGCTTTTTCCGCAACACCCGGCTGCCCAGCCGATAAGAGATAACACCATAGGTAGCTATACCCGCCATCATGGCAATCAGGCCACCCAGCGGAACCTCAATCCCCAGCATCGGCAGACCTAAAAAGATAAAGATTACCAGGGCAATCTCTTCCAATAGAGTAACCAGAATAGTCAACATAATGCGGGGCTTTTCTTTCATCTCGGCACCATATCTATTATAGCAGGAGTGCCTCTGTTGCCGACACCCAAATCTGGGTGCTATAATTAGCCAGTGTAATTCCGGAGACAGCTTAATGATGAGTGAGGTAAGAGGTAGTGAGGCTTGGTCGTGAAGAGGTACTGCGTATTGCCATCCTGGCCCGGATGGGTCTGTCTGAAGCCGAGGTAGACCGGTTTAAAGATCAGTTGTCCCATATCCTGGAGAGCTTTGAAATACTGCAACAGGTAGATACCACCGGCGTACCTCCCACCACCCACCCTATCACACTGGTAAACGTGCTCCGCAGCGATGAGGTGATCGACTCCCTACCACAGAACATGGTCCTGATGAACGCACCCCGGAAGGACGGGGACTTTTTCAAAGTACGGGCTGTCCTCGGCGAAACATAAGTAGACAGGGATGAGGTGAGCGTCATACTGGACCCTAGCCGGTTGACCATACATAAAGCGCACGAGTTACTTAAGACCGGACAGCTTTCCTCGGTTGAGTTGACCAGAGCCTGCCTGGAACGGATACAGCAGGTAGAACCTAAGGTCAGTGCCCTGGTCACCATTACCGATAGGCTGGCACTGTCCCAGGCTGAACAGGCAGACCGCCTTATCGCCTCGGGTGATTCGAGCCCCCTGACCGGCATACCGGTAATAATCAAGGACAACATGTGCACCAGGGGAGTGCGTACCACCTGCTCGTCGAGGATGATTGAAGACTTCGTGCCGCCCTACGATGCCACCGTGGTGGAAAAGCTGAACGGGGCCCGGGCGGTAATTGTCGGTAAGGCAAATATGGATGAATTCGCCATGGGCTCTTCCACAGAAAATTCAGCTCTGTTCCCCACTCATAACCCCTGGGACCTGGAGCGCGTACCCGGCGGCAGCAGCGGCGGTTCGGCGGTAGGAGTAGCCGCCGGCGAAGCCATCTATGCCCTGGGCTCAGATACCGGAGGCAGTATCCGCCAGCCGGCTGGCTTCTGCAGTGTTACCGGCATGAAACCCACCTACGGCAGAGTGAGCCGATACGGGCTGGTTGCCTTCGCCAGTTCCCTGGACCAGATCGGACCGTTGACCCGGGACGTTACCGATTGTGCTCTGGTGCTAAACACCATCGCCGGTTATGACCCCAGGGATTCCACCTCAGTCCCCTGTCCCGTCCCCGATTATACCCGGTGCCTGTCTAGCGGACTTGGTGGAGTCCGCATCGGCGTTCCCAAGGAGTACTTTGTCGAAGGAATGCAGTCAGAGGTAGCCGCAGCGATACGGGCTGCAGTCAGCAAGCTGGAGGAGCTGGGAGCAAGGGCAGACTGGGGAGTATCTTTACCCCATACCTCTTATGCTCTGGCATCATACTATGTGATTGCTCCCTCGGAGGCTTCCGCTAATCTGGCCCGCTATGACGGGGTTAAGTACGGCTTCTCCTACTCCGATACCGATAATATGTGGGAAGCTCTGGAGAAGACCCGGCAATACGGCTTTGGTCCTGAGGTCAAAAGGCGCATCATGCTGGGTACCTACGCTCTCTCCGCCGGCTACTATGACGCCTGGTACCTGAAGGCACAGAAGGTACGTACTCTGATACGCCGGGAATTCGACCAGGCTTTTGAAAAGTTCGATGTCCTGGTAACGCCAACCTCACCCACCGTCCCCTTCAGAATCGGCGACAAGGCGGAGGACCCGCTCCAGATGTACTTAAGCGATGTCTGTACACTACCGATAAATATCGCCGGCTTACCGGCTATCTCCATCCCGGCCGGATTTGCCGGGGGGCTGCCAATCGGCATGCAGATAATCGGTAAGCCCTTCAGTGAGGAGACCATCCTCAAGATTGCCTATGCCTTTGAACAGGCAACTGACTGGCACAAACAAAAGCCGAATATTTAATGGTAAACCGAGGAGACAATAGTTGAAGAATAGTCCGGTTAAGGTCACCTGCTACTCCGGCCATACCTATGCGGAAAGGCCTAAGTCTTTCGAGTGGCGGGGAGTAACCTATGACGTTGATAAGATAGAAAAGGCCTGGCAGGAACCGGGGATAAGGCTCTTTCAGATCAAGACCACGGACGACAAGCGGTTCAGGCTCTACTACAACAAGACCGATCAACAGTGGTCGATAACCGAGCTTGCCGGTAGCTAAAGAAGCCCCATATTCTCCTTTACTTCCCTGATGGTCTCCCGGGCAATAACCCGAGCCCGGGCGGCACCGTCAGCCAGCACTTCATTGATATATTTAGGTTTACCAGCCAGCTCTGCCCGCTTCTCCCGGAATGACCTGAGGGTATCATTAATCTCCCCCGCCAGGCTCTTCTTGCAGTCAACACAGCCAATTCCGGCAGAGCGACACTGTGCGGCCAGGTCATCCTGCTGGAACGGGTTAAAATAGCCGTGAAGCCGGAAAATATTACATATTTCGGGGTGTCCCGGATCACTACGATAGCGTCGCGCCGGATCGGTCACCGCTTCCATTACCCGTGCTGCCGTCTCCTCCTCTGAGAGAGCCAGTTCAATATCGTTACCGATCTGTTTACTCATCTTATCCTTGCCATCCAGCCCCAGTACCATGGGAAAGGTGGTAAGCTTAGCTTCAGGCTCAGGAAAGGTATCGCCGAAGATATTATTGAAGCGGCGGACGATCTCCCTGGCCAGTTCCAGGTGGGGCAGCTGGTCCTCACCTACGGGAACAGCTTCAGCCTTATAGAGCACGATATCGGATGTCATCAGGACAGGATAGCCGACCAGGCCGTAGTTGACATTCTGCGGCTGCAGCTTGACCTTCTCCTTAAAGGTGGGTACCCTGAGCAGCCAGCTCAGGGGAGTAACCATACTGAGCAGGGTATGCAGCTCAGTAACCTCGGGGACATAAGACTGGACAAAAAGGATGCTCTTCCTGGGGTCGAGACCGGCCGCCAGCCAGTCCAGCATCATCTCACGGACATTCCACTGCAGGGAGCTGGTGTCCTCCAGTGTGGTCAAGGCATGGATATCAACGATACAATAGATGCAATCATATTCTTCCTGAAGGTTGACGTAATTCTGTATCGCACCCAGGTAATTGCCCAGGTGCTGCCTTCCGGTCGGACGGGCCCCGGAAAAAACACGCTTCTTCATCCCGCTAGTTCCCCCTTAGATCTTATTCAACGTACCCGGACTAAGTTACCAATTAAACGGCAGAGTACCCCCTGATTAAAACAGACTCCGAATCTAACGGCGATCATACAATCACATCGTCTCCGGCGCTGTCATACCCATAAGGTGAAGAGCTCTCGCCAGAACCAGGCGGGCTGCCGCTACCAGTTTGAGACGGGCCTTACTCAGCGACTCCTCGTGCCGGGAAACAACACGACACTGCGTATAGAAACCGTGGAACACGGTAGCCAGCTCCTGTGCATAATAGGCAAGGTGATGGGGCTCCAGGGTACTCACAACCACCTCGACTACCTCCGGTAAAAGCAGCATCTTCCTTATCAGACTCAACTCAGGCTCGGTAGTAAGCAGCGAAACGTCACCGTCGCGAAAATCGATCTCCCTCTCCCGGGCCAGGCGAAGGATGCTGGCAATACGGGCATGAGCATACTGCACGTAGTAGACAGGATTATCCGCCGACTGCTTCTTGGCTAACTCCAGGTCGAAGTCCATCTGGCTGTCCGCCGAGCGAGACAGAAAGAAAAAACGGCAGGCATCAGCCCCTACCTCATCGATCACCTCACGCAGGGTAATGATATCACCACTACGTTTGGAAACCCGCACCATTTCATCGCCGCGGCGTAGAGTGACCAGTTGCGCGATGATGACCCCCAGCCGTTCCGGATCAACCCCGAAGGCACCGAGAACAGCCTTCATTCGCGAGACATGCCCCTGGTGGTCAGCCCCCCAGATATCAATCACCCTGTCAAAACGACGCTCAATAAACTTGTTGTAGTGGTAGGCGATATCGGCGGCAAAATAGGTAGGTGAACCGTCACCGCGAACGATGACATTGTCCTTATCCTCACCCAGTGCAGTAGAGATAAACCAGATAGCTCCTTCCTTTTCAGCGATATAGCCACCCTCCTCGAGTATCGACTTCACCTTCTGATACTGACCCCTGTCATAGAGGCTCTGCTCGCTGAACCAAACATCGAAAGTCACCCCCAATACCTCAAGATCGGCCCTGATCTGCCCTATCATCCTGTCCAGCCCGAGCTGTCCTAAGCACGACACCGCCTCCGGTTCAGGGAGAGTGAGAAACCTATCCCCTTCCGCGGCAACAATCTCCTTAGCCAGGTCGATCATATAGTTGCCGACATAGCCGTCGACCGGTACCTCGGTGCTAAGGCCCAATTGCTGCTGATAACGGGCATAGAGTGAACGGGCAAAGGCCCTTGTCTGGGCGCCGGCGTCATTAATATAATATTCCTTCTCCACGCTATAGCCGGCGGCAGTAAGTACGCTGGCTAAGACGCTGCCCAGAATAGCGCCACGGCCGTGCCCGACATGAAGCGGCCCGGTAGGATTAACGCTGACGAACTCTATCTGTACCCTTCTGCCCTCTCCCAGGCAAATGTTACCGTAAGTATCACCGGCTTCAAGGATTGAGTCTACCTGAGCGGTCAACCAATCCTCATTAAGGGTGAAATTGATAAAACCGGGCGGCATCACTCTAATAGTACCGATCTCCGGACCGGGAACGATAGAACCGGCGATATCCTCGGCTATCGCCAGCGGCTTGACCGAGGCCGCCCGGGCCAATTTTAAAGGCAGGCTCGAGGCATAATCGCCATGCTTCGCATTCTGGGGATGCTCTACCGTCACCGGGGGTAAGCTCACCGAGGGCAGCCTACCCTGCTCCAGAGCTTCATTCACCGCCTGCGTCAGCAGATCAACCAGCTTGTCTTTAATCATGAAAGTCACGGAAATTTTGTTTCAGCCTCCCAACCCAAGCGCCCTTTTCAGGGTAATTTCAGGCTAACCGTACGTCCGAATTATAACACAAGGCTAACTGGGGAGGGTAGCCCGTACCATCAACAGACAGGATCATAAACAACAGGGACCTAGCTCCACTCACCACCCTCAGCAGGCCAGACCCGGCCTAGCTCCTTGACCAGCAAATGATGCTCGGGCTTTTCAAAACCGGGGTCTATCTCAAAGAGTCTGATCGCCTCACTACGGGCCATTTCGAGCAGAGCGACGTCGGAGAGCTTAGCCATTTTCAGATCGGGCAGCCCGCTCTGCCTGGTGCCGAAGAACTCACCGGGCCCCCTTAACTTGAGGTCTTCTTCAGCCAGGGCAAAGCCGTCCTGAACCCTCTCTATGATACCCAGCCTCTCCCTGCTTACTTCAGAAGGATCATGGGCCAGCAGCATACAGTAGCTCTGCTCCTGCCCACGCCCCACCCGACCGCGGAACTGATGTAGCTGCGACAGGCCGAAACGGTCGGCGCTCTCCACCATCATTACCGTAGCATTGGGCACATCTATACCCACCTCAATTACCGGGGTTGAGACCAGAATATCCAACTCTGCGGAGCGGAAACGCCGCATCACCTTATCCTTATCCGCGGCCGTCATCCGTCCGTGGAGCAGCCCCAGCTTGAACTCGGAGAAGACATCCCGGGAGAGGTGCTCATATTCGGCAATCGCTGCCCTGGCCTGGACCACTTCCGACTCCTCTACCAGAGGACAGAGAATAAACGCCTGACGGCCCCCGGCTACCTGACGGCGCAGAAAGTTATAGGCACTATTCCGCTGTTCGGACTTGAGCCACTTTGTTTTTATCACCTGTCTGCCGGGAGGCAACTGATCAATGACCGACAGGTCAAGGTCGCCGTACAGGGTCAGGGCCAGCGTACGAGGAATGGGCGTTGCCGTCATCACCAGAACGTGCGGGTTAAAACCCTTCTGCCGGATTGCCGAGCGCTGGGCAACACCAAAGCGGTGCTGCTCGTCTATCACCACCAGCCCCAACCGGGAGAATCCCACCCCCTTCTGAATCAGGGCATGAGTCCCGATAACGATGTCCGCTTCTCCATCCGCGATACGCTGTTTAAGCCTTTCCTTCTTTTTCAGGTTAATATCACCAATCAAAAGCGCTATGTTGACAGGACGAGTAAACAGGCCGGAATAGCGTAGGAAATTTTCCTCCTGTTTCTCCTCGCCGCTTACCCCGGAGAGAAGCTTGCGGATGGTAGCAAAGTGTTGCTCAGCCAGGATTTCGGTGGGTGCCATCAAAGCCCCCTGATAGCCGTTAGCGGCTGCCATCAGCAAGGCAGCGGTAGCCACCACTGTCTTACCACTACCCACTTCACCCTGCAACAGACGGGACATCGGCTGAGCCCGCTCCAGGTCAGCCATTATCTCCTGAAGTACCCTTTGCTGAGCCAGGGTCAGTTCAAACGGGAGAGACTTGAGAAAGACATCCAACACCGCCACGTCGATATTGAAAGGGTTACCCGGCTGGCCCTCCTGCCAATTACGCTTCTTACTCAATACACCCAGCTGAAGAAGAAAAAGCTCATCGAAAGCAAGGCGAAGCCGAGCCCGGTCTTTAAGAGCTTCATCATCAGGGTAGTGCGCCTGACCGATCGCCCGGACCAAATCGAGAAGCTTATGCCGCTCTCGCACCTCTTGAGGCAAGAAGTCTTCAAGCAGCACTACCCAACGGTCAACAACCTCTTTCACCAGCTTCCTCACCTGACGGGGGTATAACCCCGAGGTCAGAGGGTAAATGGGAACCAGACGCCCGGTGTGAACCAGGTCTTCATCTCCGACCTGCTCCCACTCCGGCGATTCAAAGACATGCCTGCCATTAAATAATCCCACCCGTCCGCTGATAACTATCCGGGTGTTGGTAGCCAGCTTCCTAGCCAGGTAGGGGTTGTTGAACCATACCACCCGGACATTACCTGTCTCGTCACCAACAACGGCCTCCGTACTGCGTCGGCCGCCCAGTCTGACCTCCTGGGCCTGCCAGACATTGGCAACTACCGTTGCTTCTTCACCTTCGGTAAGCTGTGAGACATGTTTCCCCTGGGTGTAATCAATATGTCGGTTGGGAAAGAAATAGAGAAGGTCACGTACCGTACTGACACCCAGCTTTTTAAACTTGACAGCCAGGCCCGAGCTAACACCCTTAACCACGGTAACCGGTAAATCCACAGACTTTCCGGCAGTCACCATCTTCTTTTTCGAACTCACCGCAGTATGCCTTGCCAGGGGAAGTACTCCGGGTTCCCCATTCTGTCCCTCC
>JAQUOC010000040.1 GCA_028717305.1 Dehalococcoidales bacterium
GCCTACGGCGCTTTTGTGCTCGATAAAATGTTTGGCCAGCGAGGCAGCGGTACTGAGAGCCGTTTCAAATAGTTCATCGGTTTTGCCGGATGGTGAACCGGTGCGTTCATTACCGACTCCGTTATAAACAAAGCTTTCCAGGTCAAGAATCAGGGCTAATTTTGGATTCGTCGTCGGTTCGAAAACCTTTACCTGCAGTTTCCGATGAATGGCGGTTGCCTTCCAGTGAATATGGCGGGGACTGTCTTGAGGAGTATAGTCGCGTATTCCGACCACCCGGTTCGGGTCCCGGAAAATATGCTGTGCGGCCCTGCTTTCTCCTAAAGGATACCATGATGGTATTGCCCTTTCGTTGATGGGAAAGATCCTGGGGTAGACAATGATAGAGTTGCTCACCTTCTTTAAGCGGGTGCGGCGATAGAAACCGAAGATATCACCGGACGTAATTCTGATCGGTTCCAGGGGGTAATATCCACGCCTTGTGCAGATTAGCTTGTGTTGCCAGCTGGCTCGGGCGTACCAGAGGAGTGTAATCACTTTGCTGAGAGTACCGTCCCTCTCCGGGAGAGTTTCCAAAGTAAGCCCGGCCGGTATCTCACTGTCCACTTTCAGCCAAGGCAGTGGTAGCGGCTTATAGTTTACGACACGTATGTTTAATTTGACACACTCTCCCGGGAAAACGCGCTGGCAGTCCAGTGAATGCTGGCAGTGGACCCTGACCAATGACAGGTAGCTATACAATTTAGCCAGGCCGGCTGCCGATAGGATTAGCCCGAGCAGAATAACGACTAATACCTTGCCGTTCCAGGCAGCAATGATTAACCCGGTGAGCATTATTATCAGGCTGTGTTTGCCCAGTAAGTAGCTGGTTGTTTGAGATGCTGTAAATTTCTCTGCGGGTTTTCCGTGTGTCATTTTCTATTTGACTTCCACTTGTAGACTTTCTGCTGGCTTAAGCGAATCCGAGCTTTTGAATTCCCTTACCTGACGTATCAGAAGAACCATAGTTAAGGTAAAAGCAATTGCGTCGGCAATTGGGAACGACAGCCACACTCCGTCCACCTGCCAGAGTCTCGGCAGCATGAATATCAGGGGGATCAAAAACAAAGGGCGTACCAGTGAGGTAACCATTGATTGGGCAGCCTTACCGATTGATTGGAAGATCAGGGAGCCGAGCATTGTGATGCCAAGTAAATAAACTGTCCGAAATACGTAGCTAGTGGCGTGCGAACTCGACTCAATAAGTAAGAGGTCGGTAGTAAATATTTTGATTATCGGTTCCGGGAAGAAGTTCAAGACTATGAAGGCTGCGGTACAGCATATCGTAGCAGCGATGCTGGCGATCTTGATAGATTTCAGTACTCTATCATAGCGCTTGGCTCCATAGTTGAACCCCAGTATCGGTTGAAGTCCCTGACCGATCACTATACCCGGCATCAGGGCGAACATGATAACGCGGTTGATGATGCCGTAGGCTGATATTGCCATATCACCGCCGTAGGCCCCGAGGACCCTGTTTACAAAGACAGCGGATACACTGGTTGCCGCTATTTGTGCAAATGATGCGATTCCGATGGTAAAAACTTCCCTGGCGATACTCATTTCAACGCGCAGGTTTCCGGGATATATATTCAGGCTGCTTTTGCCGGAAGAATAATACCTGAAAAGATACAATGTGGAGATTGTCTGTCCGATTACAGTAGCCAATGCTGCTCCCTTGATTCCCATACCGAGGCTTATAATGAACAAAGCGTCAAGACCGATGTTAATCCCCGCTCCTATTGTCATGCTCATCATCGGAACGTGGGCATTTCCCTGTGCTCTGATGGTACTGCTTAGTACCATGGCGAAAAATTGGACGGTGGTACCGGCAAAAATAATGAACATATAATCTTTGGCGTACAGGAGCACCGCTTCCGATGCTCCCATCAGCTTAAGTAAGGGGTCAATATTGGCTAGGCCGACCGCTGCTACTAAAATCGATATTATGATTGAGTGGCTGATGGCGTTACCCAGTGTGCGTTCCGCCTTCCGGGGGTCATTAGCCCCCAGTGCTCTGGAAATCACCGAGGCGCTGCCTACCCCTATCATCTGCCCCAAACCCATTATCAGCATTTGAATCGGGAAGGAAATGGAAAGCCCTGCGATTCCGAGCGGACCGACGTAGCGGCTAATGAAGATGGTGTCCACCACATTATATAGGGTCATCACGAATAGCCCCATGAACGCAGGGAGAGATAATTTTAGTAACAGTTTGCCGACCCTATCGTCGTTAAGTACACTCTGTTGCTGACTATCCACGTCTGAAAGTCTCATCCTTTACGATTAATGCTCTTGTGTGGTTGCTGCTGAAGAACAGGCTCCGGGGGTTATCCCAGTTTAGATAGTATTTCCCTTAACTTGGTTACCGAAGCCAGTAATTCCTGCATCTCCTCACTGGTAAGAGAGGACAGTGCTTCTTTAATGTTGCCCTTGACCATCGTATCTATTTCTGCCAAAAGTATCCTGGCTTTTACAGTAAGCGTCACATTGATTGTTCGTCTGTCTGCCGAATCCATTTGTCTTTCGACCAGATTCAAGTCTGCCAGCTTGTCTATCAGATGGGTCATCTGCGGTCGAGGTATCAGTAACCTTGAAGCAATTTCAGCAATGTGTAACGTTCCTTCTTTCTCTAACGTCTTCAAGATCTCATGTTGAAGCGGTGAAATGTCTTCAGGAAAACCGGCAGGCAACCTGGAGATCTTTTTCCGGGTGATTCTTGCGATAAGAGGTAGTGTAGAAAATAGATCGTCGCAGATGCTATTTAAGCTACCGTCCGTCATTTTACACCTCCGGATGATACTGTTCACTTAGTTAATAATTAATAATATGAACTATAAAATGCTAACATTGCTTTGAGCAGTTGTCAAAGGATAGATCAGCCGAAGGTTCACTCCCCGTATTACGGTTCCGAAGACCGAAAATCTATAAGATTATGTTTAGCACCATTGTAGTATAATTAGAATTAAGGGATTATACTCAGCCAGTATGTGAACTTGGCTCGTCATTGTCTAGTTTGTTGGGGAATTATTTATGGGTCCGTAACATAAACGATGGATATGATATCCATGGAGGGTAAAGTATGGAAGACTATGAAAAGCTAGGCGTTTTTTACCTGGGAAGGCCCTACAATCTGCCAGAAAAGAAGCCCGGGGATGGGTTGTTCCTTTATGATTCCAAGGATCTGGTTACCCATGCTGTCTGTGTCGGTATGACCGGTAGCGGTAAGACTGGTCTCTGTATCTCTCTTTTGGAAGAGGCCGGTATGGATGGCATTCCGGCGATAGCCATTGACCCCAAGGGTGATCTCACCAATCTGCTGTTGACCTTCCCGGATTTGAGAACCGAGGATTTCCTGCCCTGGGTTAATCAGGAAGATGCCCGCAAGAAGGGCCTGTCTAATGAAGAATATGCTCGAAAACAGGCTGACCTATGGAAGAACGGCCTTGCTTCCTGGGGGCAGAGTGGAGAGCGCATCAGAAGGCTGCGCCATTCGATTAGCGCCGTGATCTATACTCCGGGCAGCAGTGCCGGCATTCCGGTATCCATTATGAAGTCGTTTGCCGCTCCACCTCAGGCAATTCGTGAGGACGAGGAATTGTTCAGAGAGCGTATTAGTATCACGGCCACCAGTCTGCTCGGGATTATCGGTATCGAAGCCGATCCGATAAGAAGCCGTGAACATATACTCATCTCTACTCTGTTGAATAGAACCTGGCAAGACCGGCGTGATATGGATATTGCAGATTTGATCCGACAGATCCAGAGTCCGCCTGTTAACAGGATCGGGGTGATGGATCTGGATTCTTTCTATCCCGCTAAAGAAAGGTTTGAGCTGGCACTGGCCTTGAACAACCTGCTGGCTGCTCCCGGTTTTCATAACTGGCTTGAGGGTGAACCTCTGGACATCAATTCAATACTTTATACTGCCGAAGGTAAACCTAAGATCGCAGTCTTCTCTATCGCTCACTTAAGTGATGCCGAACGGATGTTTTTCGTTTCCCTGCTACTCAACCAGATACTGGGCTGGATGCGTACCCAATCCGGTACTACCAGCCTCAGGTCGATCGTCTATATGGACGAGATTTTTGGATTCTTCCCGCCGGTAGCCAATCCGCCATCGAAGACGCCATTACTGACCCTGTTAAAGCAGGCGCGAGCCTTCGGGGTAGGCATGGTACTGGCTACCCAGAATCCGGTCGATCTTGACTACAAGGGTTTATCTAACACCGGGACCTGGTTCATCGGTAGACTGCAGACCGAACGGGATAAATTGCGGGTACTGGAAGGTCTTGAAGGTGTGGCTGCGACCGGCGGCATGAAGTGGAATCGTCAGACTATGGAACAGACTCTGGCTGGCCTGGGTAACCGGGTGTTCTTGATGAATAACGTTCATGACGACGTACCAATGGTGTTCGAGACCCGTTGGGCAATGTCATATCTGCGCGGTCCGCTAACACGGAATCAGATCAAGGGACTCGTTGACCCGATCCGGACTCTATTCACCGTCTCATCTAAGGCGGTTGTATCCGATACGGATACCTCGGGTCTAACTCAACAGGTACCAACAACGTCGTTTAAATATACCGGAGTCGGGGAGGCTCGACCGGTTCTACCACCCAGAATAGGTCAGTATTTCGTGCCTATCAGGAGCAGCCGGCCGGCCGGACAAGAGCTTTTTTACCAGCCGGAAATTATCGGAGCCGGTAAGATACATTTCAGCAACACAAAAACCGGGGTAAATTTCATCAAGGACGTGGTTTACAGAGTCTCCTTTGCGGAAGGTCCTGTTGCCGTCAACTGGGATAGCGCTGCCGAGAGTGATCTGCACGTGAATGATTTAGAGCCGTCACCCGTGGAGCCGGCTCGGTATGGTAATCTACCGGCAATCGCCACCAGTGCCGACAGCTATAAATACTGGCAGAAGGAATTCTCGGGCTGGCTTTACCGGAATCAGAAACTGGACCTATGGAAAAGCCCTGGTTTCAAACAGTTTTCCAATGTTGACGAGTCCGAGAGTGAATTCAGGGTGAGGTTACAGCAGTATGCCCGCGAAAAACGGGACGAAGCTACTGAAAAACTGCGGCAAAAGTATGCCGGTAAAATCGCTACGTTGGAGGAGAGGATGCGCCGTGCCCAGGCCGCCGTTGAACGGGAGAAGGATCAGGCGAAACACCAGAAAATACAGACAGCCTTATCCTTTGGAACGACTCTCCTGGGAGGATTCATGGGCAGGAAAGTCTTCAGCGCCGGTTCGCTTAGCGGAGCCAAGTCTGCTATGAGTGGAGTAAGCCGTTCCAGGAAAGCGTCTCAGGATGTCGGCCGGGCGCAGGATACAGTTGAGGCTATCAAGCAAAAGCTACAACAGCTTGAGGCGGATTTCAAAGCCGATACGGATCAACTGGCAGCGAAAATGGACCCTCTTGCGGAAAGGCTGGAGCAAATCCCAATACGCCCCACCAAGTCAAACATCTCAGTGCCACTTCTGGCGCTTTGCTGGCTGCCATACTGGCAGGAACCAACCGGCAAGCTGACTCCTGCCTGGTGATGGTGTGTAGTCAACAGGCATAAAGAGAGGCGAGCCGGCAGATGGTGTTCCTATTTGAAAGCTTTGCCGAGAATATTTTTGAGACCTTCGCCCCCTTTGCTCTGGACAAACGACAATATGATGGGAATAAACTTTCCGATCATACCGCTGTCTAACCCTAATTTCGAAAATCCGCCGGCAAGACTCGCCAGAGAACCCAAACCGCCTGCGGCACCACCGAGACCGGGAATCATCTTACCCAGATCACCGAGGCCGCCCGGCATATCCCCACCGCCGGTTGGTGCCGCACCGATAATCTTATCCAGACCGGGTATCGCCGTGGATATCTTGGAAAAATCAGCCCCGCTCATTTGCTCTTTAGCCTGCTTGAAAAGCAACCCCGCCCCACCCTTGGCCTGAGCCTCACTCACCCCCAGGTTTTTGGTCAATTGGTCGATCAGTTCCATACTCTACCTCCGGATGCTGGTTTCAACATCACGTTTCTGATGAAGTAATCTTAATCCTGTGAATTCGCGTTCGCTTTAGCTCTTCCCGATTCTGAATACCTTGGTTCCGCAGACCGGACACGTTCCCTGGGTTGCCGGTCTGCCATTCCTCATAGTAATCTGCCTGGGATTCTTTATTTCACGCTTGGCTCTACATTTGACACAATAAGCCTGCATAAGTCGCCTCCTCCAAGATATTATTTTAGTCTCTGATTACTAATCTTAACCACTTCCGTCGATAATGCAACCAACAGTTACTCGCAGAACGTCTTTGTCGCATGGTTATGTTACTGGTAACTTACCGGTAACTGCGTCGCTTTTTATTTAAAAATGAAAAGCGCTATTCCGAAAAGGACTACACCAACAGCAATTAGAGCGGAAATACCAGCACCGACTCCGGCGGCAATCAAGCAACATCCTATCACCCCGAGAATCCTCGCAATAATCGGCCCCATTACCATTTTTTTAATGCCCATGCTTTCTCATCCTTTCTGTAGATTTTGTTATTTAGGTATCTTCATATTGTGCAGACCAAAGCTACAACAGATTTACCTACTTGTCAATAGGTATTTTATGTTTTGCCAGCTAACGTATTGCCGACTGAGAGCATCAAAGGGATAATCAAGTTGGACAAAGTCGTAAAAGTACCTCTGGGAGGCACTGTAGCGGGCAAGGGAGGGCTTGAGTATCGTGAATGGTCATAGACTATCCTCTGCTAATCCAATGGTAATACTTTGCTCGTAGATAGTGTTGACAACAAGTACGGTCGTGCTATAATTCGGAGATAAATATGGTATAGGAGGTTTTGGAGATGGTATTTTCCAGCGAAGTTCGCGACAAGGCGTGGGAAAGATCCGGAGGAAAGTGTGAATGCACCCGGCCGGGACATGGACATACAGGGAGGTGCAACCAGCCGCTGCTGAAGACTACGAAGGGGAGTGAAGCTAGTTCATACGGTTGGACGGTAATCAGTGTGAGCGGCCTCTATAAGAAAGAAGTGGACGACTGCAAGATTTACTGCATGAAATGCGCCGAGGCGTTTGCCAAGACCCCTCCGGCGAAAATGAGGTCCGCTGTAAAGGATGTGAAGCCTCCCATTCGTCGTATTAAGAAATAGTTACCGATTTAGTTTTGGTTAGGCTAATAAAGATGAGTAAATGACTCTCATCTTTCTTCTGTTGGCGTGTGGTGTGTGTGAAATTGTCAGCCAACGGAAGCGATTTTATTGTGTAATGGGTTGAATCTAATAGGCAACAATAAAATAGAGCCCCGCGATTTTCCGTGGGGCTCTATTTTATCTAGTTAATAGCCGACAGCAGCTTAATTTGTATCCGTTATTACCGGTATCCTTAGAATTAATCTTCGAGTAATTTCTGCTGGCAGGTGGTGAGATAGCTCTGGGCGTAGGGATGGCCTGGGAAGAGATTCAGGACAATCTCGAACTCATCCACCGCCTCGGCGTATCTTTCGTCGTAGAACAGCAGCATGGCGTTCAAGTAATGTTCGTCGGTCAGGCCCTGTTCATTTTCGACATTCATTTCCTGCAGCATCTCGATAACGACGCTGCTCGGTACCAGGAAGTTAAATCCTCCAATCTCCGCGTAGTCGCCTAGAACCGGGTCCCATCCCGATGTGCCGAAGGTAGTAATACCGATCACCTCTCCGTCCTCGTTGATAGCCGGTCCGCCGGAGTTGCCGTGGGTTATCGCAGCATCGGTCTGCAGTATCGGTGAGCCGTCGTCGGCTTGTTTCAGGGCGCTGATGATGCCGGAAGTTACCGAAGCTTCAAACTTACTGTCTGCGGAGAGGTAATCGTGCGTCACCACAGCACCGGGGTAGCCGATGGCCATCACGGGATCGCCGACCATCATTTCGTCGGAGTCGCCCAGGATCATACTGGGATGGTTAGTGGTCTGCATCTTTAAGATGGCTACATCCTTCCCGGATACTACTGTCCACTTACCGCCGGTGTACTTCCACTCCCGGGGGCTGACCTTTCTGACTTCGGCTAGGCTGCTTTGCTCCATCAGCTGAACACCGCCGACGGATTTGCCCACGGTAACGTTTACTTCCTGCTTGATGTTTGCCACATCAAATCCCTCGTGTACGGCTGCCCAGAGGTCGTCCGCGTCCTGCTGGGTGGCGGGCCAGGGGTCAAGCCCAGCCTGAGCGAAGTATTGCGGGAATGTCCGTATACCCCAGTTCACAAATCCGCGGTATATCGCGCTTTCAATCTGCTCCTCCGTCTGATGGACGACATGGGCATTGGTCACAACGTAACCGTCAGGGTTAATCACGAACCCGGTACCCTGCGACCCATAGCTAAAGGTAGGGATGTTAAGCGACTGGAACGTTTCATCATTGTGGCTTAAGTATGCTACTGACTCCCGGGTACTGGTGGAAACCAGGGTTCCCGACCACGTCGAGTAGATAAGGACTACCGCAGGCTCATTGATGACGGCTAATTGACCCGTAGTCAGGTCTTCCATCTTTGGCATGGGTCTCTTGCCACAGCCTGATGCTAACAGTGGCACCAGCACCAGGATTGATAGAGCTATTGCACAAAGAGAGAACCGCCTTCTAGTATTGCCCTTCATCTTCATCCTCCTTAATGAATCAGGAAGCTATTTCCTTCCCGAATCGAGGCCTCATTTAGAGACTAAGCTTTAAGACTGCTCAGTGTGGTCTGCTATGTGGCATTGAGTTTATACGATTCTGTGATGATTGTCAATATAATCCGGTTAAATTGAGATGCAATCAACCTCACAGGGCGACCGATAGCTGAGGAAATAGACCGCAGATATCATTTTTACATAATCAGGGATTGGCGTGATAGAATATGGCATGGATGGGCGATATCGGTAAGAGAAAAGAAAAGGAGTTGAGTATTTGAAAATAGGCTGGACGGCTAAACTGATAGTCACTCTGGCGGCTATATCCGGCGTGTGCTACGGGATCAATTACCTCGTATTCAAGGATATTCCCTATATGCTGAGGCTGATTACACTGCAGGTCGGATTCGTACCGGTATCGGTTGTGCTCATTACCCTGTGGATCAACAGACTAATCTCCCAGAGAGAAAATAAACATAGACTGCAGAAGTTGAATATCGTAATCGGCAATTTTTTTATGGAATTAGGGACTCCCCTGCTCGATTATCTTGCCGCATTCGATACGAGTAGAGACGCGATCAGTAAAATGCTGTCAGTAACGCCCTCCTGGTCCGATCAGGATTTCGCCGCTGCTAAGCATATGCTTCAAGATCACCGCTATGCGATAGCAGCTGAGCCCGAAGACCTTGAGGCACTGCGCATATTACTCAACAGCAAGAGGTCGTTTCTGCTGCTGGTTCTGGAGAACCCTAATCTCCTGGAGCGTGAAAAGTTCACCGACCTGCTCTCTGCGATAGCCCATCTTACCGAGGAACTGGCGAGACGAACTGATTTGACCAGGCTCGGTCAGGCCGATTATAAGCATATTGCTGTCGACATCGAGAGGGCTTACGCACTGCTACTACCCGTCTGGCTGGACTACATGAAGCACATAAAAAATGATTACCCCTATCTTTATTCACTGGCGGTCAGAATCAACCCGTTCAATCCGCAAGCCGGCCCCGAGGTGAAATGAAGGTCCTCAGGCAGTCGGGAGTATGCCAGCCAGATCTACAGGGTGGCAGTACAGTTTAACAAGCCGGCCTGCTCTTAATCTCCGGTAAAGAAGGCCACGTCGATATACGGTCCGTTGATGATAGCGGCTACCGGCGAAACTTCAGTAAGGTAGCACTCGGCAGGTTGGAATTCGGAAATAATCCTCTCTTTCAGTTCCTCCGCCGTATCGGGTTTATAGAGGTGTCCTACCATAACGTGCAGCTCCTTGTTCGCGCTTCTCTTCTTCATTATCTCGAGCATATTTTCTGCCGCTCTGGCTACGGTTCTATGCTTCGATACCGCTTGCGTTACCCCGCCGGTAGCGGCATCTATCTCCAGGACTGGCGCCAGGGGAACCGGGGAGCCGGCCAGCGGGCGTTCTTTGCCCAGTCTTCCTGACTTGTCGAAATAGTAAAGTGACTCTCGTACTGAGAGGGCGGACACCCGCTGCACCATCTGACGCGCAATCTCTGCCACCTCAGGTAAGCTCTTCCCTTCACCCGCCGCTTTAGCTGTCTCGATGGTAATAAGAGCCTCAGCGCAGGTAATAGTGAGGGTATCAACCGCCTCAATCGTCACGCCGGGCAGCTCTTGCTCAATGCTTTTCTTGACTCCGGTCACCCTTTCGTACTCTCCGGAGAAGCGGGATGTCATGGTGATATACAGGATGGCCCTGGCTCGCTGACTTATCTTGCGGAAGGCCTCAGCCATCTCTCCCGGAGAAGGGGGTGCGACGGTGGGCAGCTCTTTGCTCATAAGCCGGGAGTAGAGCAGTTCCTTATCAATGGTGGTGTCCAGGTAGTCTTTGCCTCCCATGGAGATATGGAAAGGTAATACCGTGATGTCATATTTCGCCAGCACCTCCGGCGGCATTTTGGCAATGCTATCCACGATAACCGCTACTTCCCTCATCATTAATTGACCTCCTTTGCTGAAAATAGCTTGGCGGTACTGAATTGACATAATTGTAATCCTTGTTAAGCAACAATTACAATCCCCCTGGGCTCTGGTAAGAGCCGGGCTGTCACCCGGCTTGGCATGATGTAGCCGGTGGCCGGAGAATTCAGGGACCCGTTGGTTATTTTATAGCAAGGGTCGTTAAACCGATACCTGGTATGGTTGAATGACCGATAGCCAGTCGTGGCATTGACAGTTTTGCCGGTGCGATACTATCATTTAGGCCAGTAGTGAAAAACAAAGTCTCATCGCAGCTTCAGTGTGTTGAGCTTTATGTTACCGATGTTTACCCTGTGGTGGGCAGGCATGGTGGACCGCTGAATCTTTATCTTAAACTGGTGGGTTGAAGACTGAGACCGAAGGGAAATTGACTGAGGCTGTTATTTCATTACTGGTGTAGTGAGGAGCATATTGAGGACTATCAGGGCGATATTTTTTGATTGGATGGATACCATAGGACGTCCTGAAGTGGAGAGGCATGAATTGCACGCCCGGATCTTTTCCAAATTCGGTGTAGAGGTATCCTCCCATAAGCTGATACGTCCCATATATCTTGCCGAGACCGAGGTACCCGGGGGTACTCCGTATCGGTGGGATGAGTCGAAAGATCC
>JAQUOC010000041.1 GCA_028717305.1 Dehalococcoidales bacterium
TCGGCAGCCCCGAGCTTAACATCGTTGACACGGCAACGATCCCCGGGCTGCGCGGCAGCTACAGCTATGACGATGAAGGAGTACCGGCAACGAAGACCTACCTCATCAGTGAGGGCAAACTGGTCGGCCGTCTTCATTCCCGGGAGACCGCCGCCAAGATGAAGGAGCAGCCTACCGGCAACGCGAGAGCGGTCAGCTACCGCTACCCACCTATAGTCCGTATGACCAATACCTTCATCGAACCGGGGGCGGCAACATTCGGCGACTTAATCGGCGAAGTTAAGGATGGGTTATACGTCAAAAACTGGTACGGAGGCACAACCAGCATGGAGATGTTCACCTTTGCCTCCGGCGAAGCCTACCGGATACGTAACGGGAAAATCGCCGAGCAGGTAAGACCGGTGACACTTACCGGAAACGTGTTCAAGACGCTGAAGAACATCGACGGCATCGGCAATGACCTCGATATGAACCAGGGTGGCGGCTGCGGCAAAGACGGGCAGGTTCCCCTTCCTGTTTCCAACGGCAGTCCCCATATCAGAATTCGCCACTGCCTGGTAGGAGGCGGCTAAATGGAAAACATCCTGGCCGAGGCGCAAAAATCTGCCGAGGCGGCCGAAGTATTCAGGTTAACTGCAGAGGAAACCCCGGTACAGTTTGAAGCCAACCGCTTGAAGCACATCCAGAGCAAGCAGAGCAGCTATACAGCTTTGCGCATTATCAAAAACGGTAGGACAGGCTATGCCATCAGCACCGGGACAAGCGATGTTCCGGAACTGGTCAATACCGCGGTAGAAACAGCCCAATTCGGCATAAAGACCGGGTTTGAGCTCCCTCCGCTGACCCCATACCCGGATATCAAGATACTCGACCCGGCCGTAGCATCAGTATCACTGGATGAAATGGTCGGACTCGGCGAAGAAATGATAGCCTCAGTCAGGGGATACAACCGGGATATTCTATGCCAGGCTGAGGTCAACAAGGAGATAACGTCAGTCCGTATCATAAACTCCTACGGCGGCGAGGTGAACTACAAACAGAGCACCTTTGCTCTCGGCATCGAAGGCCACCTGATCCGCGACACGGATATGCTCTTTGTCGGCGAAAGTGCCAGTTCGTGCCACCCCGTAAGCGAGACCAGTAGCATAACCGACGTCGTACTCCGGCAGCTTGAGTTAGCCAGGAATCAAGCCCGATTAGAAGGTAAAAGAATGCCGGTGATTTTTACCCCCAGCGGAGTGGCCAGTGCTCTCATGCCGCCGCTGATGGCAGCCTTCAACGGTAAAACAGTCCTGGAGGGTGCCTCACCGATAGGTAACAGGATCGGAGAGCCGGTCTTCGACAGCAAGCTTTCGCTACGCGACGACCCCACCATAGACTATCGTCCGGAAAGCCGTCCCGCCGATGACGAAGGCATACCCAGCCGGTATACCCCTCTCGTCGAAGAAGGGAGAATAGCTAACTTCATCTACGACCTGCAAACAGCCGCCCTCGCCGGCACACGGAGCACGGGCAACGGCACCAGAAGCAGCAGTGGTATGCTCGCTCCGGCCCCCACCTCCTTTATCATCACCACGGGAAAGACCGCCTTTGCAGAGATGGTAAACGACGTCAAGGAAGGACTGCTCATCGAGTACCTGATGGGAGCGGCACAGGGCAATATTTTGAGCGGTGATTTCAGCGGTAACGTCCTGCTTGGCTACAAGATAGAAAATGGTAAAATAGTAGGTAGGGTCAAGGATACTATGGTGTCGGGAAATGTCTACCGTCTGCTTAAGGAGATTACCGCCGTTGGCAGCGATGCCAAGTGGGAAGGCGGCTCGATCTACACCCCCTCTTTATATTGCCCGGTTGTGTCGGTAGCAGTCAAACAATGAAAAGCGAGAGGCATGATGGAATGAAAAAGCTGGTCAAGATTTATGCCCGGCCCAAGCTGAACTCGCCGGTGATGCTGGCTGCCTGGCCCGGCATCGGAAATGTAGCCACTATCGTAGCGACCTACTTAGCTAAAAAGCTCCCCTTCAAGAGGCTGGGGGAGATCGAGTCTTCCTACTTCTTCGACCCCATCGGAATAATGGTCCGGGATCACGTCGTTGAGGCACCACAGTTCCCTCAAAACAGGTTCTACTACTGGAAGAACAAGGAGGGGATGAGCGACCTGATACTATTCATCGGCGAAGACCAGCCCGCCTCGAAAGGATATGAGCTGGCTAACTGCGTACTTGACGTAGGGATCAGATTTCTGGCCCAGCGAGTTTATACCCTCGCCGCAGCATTGACACGTATTCATCATACCGAGCAGCCCAAGGTCTGGGGGGTAGGGACCAACCAGAAATTGACCGAAGACCTGAGGAAATACGACCTGGTACAAAAGGGCAACCTGCAAATTGCCGGACTCAACGGCCTGATGCTGGGAGTAGCGAAGGAGAGAGGGATTGACGGAATATGCCTGCTGGGTGAGGTCCCGATGTACGCTACCAGAATACAAAACCCGATGGCCGCCCTGGTGATACTCAAAGTCCTTATTAGAATACTGAACATTGAAATCGATCTGACCGAGCTAACGCAGTTGGCGATAGAAACGAGAGAGGGCATGAAGCAAGCGGCGGCCGAGGCTATGGGGGAATACATAGACCACTTCACCGAGCCGATCTGGGAGAGCGGGGAGGAGGAAGAGGAAGAGGAATAATGAAGAGAACAGGTACCTGCCATGCTATCACCTATTGAGGAAATAATTACCCTCCTGACCGACAGCAGCAAACCGCTGCTTCACTCAAGTCTGGCCGACCTATCCAACATAACCACGGAAAAGCTAAATTTTCTGAAAGAGATATGGCCGACGATTGAGCCGCAACGGCGGCGGCAGATTGTATCCCGGCTGGTCGAGCTTGCCGAGGACAACTTTGAGCTTGATTTTGACAGCATCTTCAAGACCTGCCTGAACGATCAGGACGCCGAGGTGCGGAGCAAGGCAATCGAAGGGCTCTGGGAAAACGAGGAGCCCTCGCTGATACACACCCTGATTGCCATGGTGGATCAGGATAATTCAAAGCTGGTTCAGGCAGCGGCAGCAACAGGACTGGGTAAGTTTACCACGCTGGCCGAACAGCAAAAGCTGCGCCCTGCTTACACATCGAAGATATACCGGTCTTTACTCGCCGTGATAGACGATAGAAACAAACCGGTAGAAGTAAAACGTCGGGCTCTGGAATCGATCGCCCCACTGGACTCACCCGAAGTAGAGAAAGCAATCGGGGAAGCCTATCAGAGCCACGACCGCACCCTTAGAGTCAGCGCGATATACGCGATGGGAAGGAACGGCAACCCCGCCTGGCTGTCCATGATACTGGACGGGGCGGGTAGTCCCGACCCTGAGATACGCTACGAGGTGGCCCGGGCCTGCGGCGAGCTGGGTGAGGAAGAGGCAGTCCCCTATTTGATCAACCTTGCCGCCGATCCCGACATTGAAATCCAGATGGCTGCCATCGAGGCCCTAGGACAGACAGGAGGAACCGAGGCAAAGAACTTCCTGGAGCAATGCCTGGATGCCCCCAGCGAGGCAGTCCAGCAAGCGGCAGAGCAGGCCCTGAACGAGCTGAGGGCAGAAGGAGAGGACTCACCCCCATTCTGAGACCGGGGGGGGCCTTTGAGAAGGAACGGCAGCCGTTTTATCTTCATGGACACATACCGCAAGCGGTGGCAGGAAAGGCGATAAGAAAACTTACTTTGGCAAAGGGAGTCACGATAAGCTCGGCATGAAAGAAACAGGTTACCAGCCGATAGAATGGCTGGACAACAAAGTAAAGCTCCTTGACCAGACCAGGCTGCCCCGGGAAGAGGTCTACCTTGAGCTTGGTGATTATCGAGAGGTCGCCGCAGCGATTAAGGAAATGAGAATCAGGGGGGCACCGGCAATCGGAGTGGCCGGAGCCTACGGAATAGCCCTGGGCGCTCTGAAGATAGAGGACACGTCCAGAGACAATTTTATGCGCGAGCTCAAAGACATTACCCAAACCCTGGCCGCCACCAGACCCACGGCAAGAAACCTCTTTATGGCTATTGAACGTATGCAACAGGCAGCTGAAGCCCGTGGGGATACGGCACAGATGAAAAAGGCACTGGTTAATGAAGCAGCCAGAATTCACTCGGAAGAGATTGAGGCCACCGGAAAGCTGGCCCGCTTCGGCGCCGGATTAATCAAAGACGGCACTACCGTCCTGACCCACTGTAATACCGGCCCCCTGGCAACCACCGGCTATGGCACCGCCATCGGCGTAATCAGGCAGGCGAAAGAACAGGGCAAGCAGATCAAGGTACTCGCCGACGAGACCCGCCCCCTACTCCAAGGGGCACGCCTCACCGCCTGGGAGCTGAAGCAGGCCGGCATCCCCTTCACCCTGATCACCGACTCTATGGCAGGGTACTTTCTCAACCGGGGGAAGATCGACTGTGTCATCATCGGCGCCGACCGCATCGCCGCCAACGGGGATACCGCCAACAAGATCGGCAGCTACGGCCTGGCCGTTCTGGCGATGGAAAACGGCGTCCCCTTCTACGTCGCCGCTCCGGTAAGCACCATCGACCTCTCCCTGGCCTGCGGGGACGAAATCCCCATTGAGGAGCGAAACCCCGACGAGGTAACCCACCTCCAGGGAGCAAGCACCGCGCCGGAGGGCACCGTGGCGGCCAACCCCGCCTTCGACGTCACCCCCCACTACTACATCACCGCCATCATCACGGAGAAGGGCATCATCAAAGAGCCCTATATCGAGAGGATGAGGGGAATAGTTTGACAGAGCACATCAATATAAAAATGGTGGAAGGAGAAAGCTGATGCCGGAGGCGAAAATCGGAGTAATCGGAGGTAGCGGGCTCTATCATATCAAAGGGCTGGCTGATATCGCAGAGGTTGATATTGAGACGCCATTCGGCAAGCCGAGTGACAGCATCACCACCGGACGTCTGGAGGGGACGGCGGTTGCCTTCCTGCCCCGTCACGGCAAGGGACACCACCTCTCCCCCAGCGAGGTACCCTACCGGGCCAACATCTACGCCCTGAAGTCGCTGGGGGTGGAGTGGATAATCTCGGTTAATGCCGCCGGCAGCCTCAAGGAGGAATTCAAGCCCGGCGAGCTGGTTATTCCCGACCAGCTTATCGACCGCACCCGCAACCGGGCAAACTCCTTCTTCAGCGGCGGCATCGTCGCCCACATCATCTTCGCCGAACCCTTCTGCCCAGTACTGAGCCATCTTCTGCACCGGACGGCAAAGGAGGCCGGCGCCGCTATCCACCGGGGCGGGACCTATCTGGCGATGGAGGGCCCGGCCTTTTCCACCAGAGCCGAATCAAACCTCTACCGCTCCTGGGGAGGCGATATTATCGGCATGACCGCCTCACCCGAAGCCAAGCTGGCCCGGGAAGCCGAAATATGCTACGCCGCCATCGTCAGCATTACCGACTACGACTGCTGGCAGCAACACGACGCACCGATCCCGATCGACGTCATCATAGAGACACAGAAGCAGAGTAATGACAGAATCAGGGAAATCATCAGGATGACCGCCGCCAGGATACCGGACGAACGCCGCTGCGACTGCGCCGACGCCCTGAAGACAGCGATCGTCACCGACCCCGCCTCGATACCGTCCGAACAGAAGGAAAAGCTCGAGCTTCTGGTAGAAAAATACCTGGGCAAAAGCGGCTAACCCGGCCTGATACCTTCCTCAGGTGGCGGTCCCGGCCAGCACCCGCTCCATGTTTGTCCCCAGTATCTTCGCCTTTTCCCGGGCAGGAATATCGAGTTTATCGATGGCATTGATCGAGGCCGGTATGTCGGTATTACCCGGGTAGTCGCTGCCCCACAGGATATGCTCCGCGCCCACCATCTCCAGGGTACACATAAGAGCATGGCTGGAGGTGACGCCGCTGGTATCCACATATATCCGCTTCAGATACTCGCCGGGCAGGGCAAAGAGGTCCTTAACGATATCTCTGCCTCTGAGCATCCGGTATATGCTGTTGAACCTTTCCTTGATGAAGGGGGTGACTCCCCCAAAATGGGCAAAGATAAATTTGAGTTCGGGGAACCGCCTGAGCGTACCCGCCATGATCAGCTTGCCGATGCAGATGGTGGTATCGAAGACGAACTCAATGGCAGGAGTAAGCAGGGGGTCCTTTATGCGCTCGTAACCTATCGGATTTATCGTCTGGGGATGCACGAAGACAGGGATGTTAAACGACTCCGCCTCTTCGTAGAGGCGGTAGAATCTCTCATCATCAAGATATATGCCGTCAAAGCTGGTCGCCAGGGAAAGGGCCCTGAACCCCAGGCCCTTCGTCACCCGCTCGAACTCTCTGGCCATCTCTTCCGGATCATCGACCGGCAGGATAGCCGCCCCGGCCAACCGCTCCGGGTATCTTCCCACCACCCCAGCTATGCGGTCATTGTAGAGCCGGGCGACCTCTCCGAGTCCCCCCATCTTCCGATAGGCGTCGTTGGTCGGATAGACGATGAGGGTCTTATCGATGTGGAACTTGTCCATAACCTCAAGCTGACCCTCGATACTACCCCAAGCGGCAGAGTAAAAGTGGGCATTTTCGATAATCTCCCCGGGCAGCCAGTGAATATGCGCATCAAACATCATTCTTTGGGATGATCCTGTCGGTATGGAATTACCGGCTTCGTCCAGGGGGTGCGCTGGTTGATCACCGAAATCTCCAGAGGGCAGACGTTGGCCGGTACGGAGAGAGCGAACTTGACGGCATCCTCTATCACCCCGGTCTGCATCAGACGCGACCGGTCCACCGAAATCTCGGCAAGCCCTCCGGTCAGGGCGGTATCGGTCACCCCGGGCATAATCGAGGTTACCTTGATACCGAGGTCCCTCAACTCCCAGAAAAGCCCCTTGCTGAAAGCATTCAGCGCCCGCTTTAACGAGGAATAAACGATAAAGTTTCTCGGCGGCGGGTCGACCAGGGTTGAGCCGGAGGTAATATTGATAACGGCGCCGCTCTTATTTTCGATAAAGTGGTTGATCATGAGGCGGGTCAGCATCACCGCCCCGAAGTAATTGGTATACATCAGCCTGGAGATATCTTCGAGCGGCTGCTCCTGAAAGGGGTACTGGCTGCTTACCCCGGCGCTGTTGATCAGGGCATCCACCTTCTTAAGCTCCCTGATGGCGGTAGCGGCCAGATTCTCCAGGTCTTCCTGGCGGGTAACATCACAGGCCACCGGAATTACTCTCACCTTATATTTACGGGACAGCCCTGCGGCGGTCTCTTCGAGCACCGCCCGGCCGCGTGCGGCGAGCACCAGGTCCATCCCCTCTTTAGCCAGCGCCACCCCGAGCGCTCCGCCGATACCCCGACTCGCTCCGGTAACGATAGCCGTCTTACCTTTCAGTTCGCCCATCGCTTACCTCCCTGCTTCTTTCTCTATTACCCTCTTGAATATCTGCAGGTTGTCCCGGGAGTGGTTGTTGATGAAGCCTTCCACCTGTTCGTCGTTAAACTTGGCTCCATCCGCCATGGTGAAGTCCTGAATCCAGGTCAGATTCACCCCTACCGGAGTAGGGGTATAAAGCCAGATAATCTTCATATACTTGAAGGGGAATGCCGGCTCCATCTTCTGGGCATAGGTAAAGTAATAGTCCTTAAAGAGAAGACGGAATGACTGCCAGGAATTACCTTCATCATCGGTCAACTGGAAGGTGATTTTGTTCCCCTCCCGTTTCAGTACCTTGGCCTCTTTGTACTCACCGCCGAACAGCTCCGTCCACCGCCCGATATCATTGGAGATATCGAAGACCTGCTCGTAGGGCGCCTCGATCAGAATAGAGTTTACCGTATGTCCCATTCTTGCCTCCTTTTTTATTCAATAATGGCGACCGCTCTTACCGCAGCGGCACCTACTCCTTTTATCTTTATCGGGAAACAGGCCAGCCGGAAACCATACGAGGGAATCTTGTCCAGGTTGGCCAGCCTCTCGATGTGACAGTACTCCTTTTCCCTGCCGTAGAAGTGGGCCGGCCATAGGTGGGCATTATCCTTCGTCTTTAAAAAATCGGTCACCATCCTGTTGAGCGGACGGTCAAAGCTGAAGGTATCGATCCCGACCACCTTTACCTTGAAGTCCAGAATATAGGCCAGCGCCTCCCGGCTCACCCCGACAAAATGGGAGTAGTATTTTCGAGTTCCCCATAGCTTATCGCCGCCGGTACGGATAAGGACGATATCCATGGGCTTTATCTCATACCGAATGCTGTCGAGCGCTCGCTCCACATCCTCCCTGCCAATAAGCCCTCCCGGCTCCTTCTGGGAACAGTCCAAGACGACGCCGTCCCCATAGCACCACTCAACGGGTATATCCTCTATCTGCTTGGCCTCTTTTCCTTCGCAAAGAGGCCCGAAGTGATAGGGCGCATCAAGGTGAGTGCCGCTATGGACCGCCGCCCTGACCCACTCCAGGGACAGGAAGGCACCGTCCTTAAAGGAATTACGCGTAATCCGCTCCCGTCCCGTAATATAGCCCATAATTCCTCTTATCCCGTGAGACTTCGCCCAAATCCGGCCGAAACGGTCTCCGCCACCCCTGTGTCCCCACCTCGTTATCTTCACCGGGTGGGGCTCCATAACACAGTCATCGATGGGAAGACTCAGGTCGATAATTCTCATTATCCCAGCTTCTCTCCGACGGTCTTCAGCACGTCGCCGACGCAATTCCTGTTGGTAATCTCACCATCCTTGAGGCGGATATTGAACTCCTTTTCCAAAGCAACCACCAGTTCCACCATCTCCGTTGAGTCCATCTTGAGATCATCCCTCAGGTTTGCCTGCGGAGTAATCTCGGCAGGACTCAGGTCAAGAAACCTGGCGAAAAAATCCTGCAACCTTTCTTCAATATTCGCCATAACCGCTAACTCCTTTCTACGGCCAGAACGGCATTTATACCCCCGCGACCGCGCGAAATGACAATGGCACGATTAACCTCTTTAGACCGACTCTTGTTCGGAACATAGTCCAGATTGCACTCCGGGTCCTCTGTCCGGTAGTTTATCGTGGGCAGAATAACCCCCTCTTGCATAGTCAGCAGGGTACCGACCAGGTCAACGGCTCCGGATGCCCCCAGCAGGTGCCCGAACATGGACTTCGGGGCGCTGACCGGTATCTCCGCCGCATAATCGCCGAATACCGCCTTGATTGCCTTTGTCTCGCTGACATCGCCCAGTTCGGTTGCCGCCCCGTCGGCACAAATGTAATCAATATCACCGGGTTGATAACCGGCATTATCCAGGGCAGCCTTTATCGCCCTGGCCAGTCCTTTACCATCCTGGTCCGACGTGATGCGGTTAGCACCATCACAGGAAGTTCCGAATCCGGTAATCGACCCGTAGACAGTCGTTCCCCTGCTCCGAGCGGAATCCATATCCTCCAGGATTACGATTGCCGCCCCTTCCCCGATAACAAAACCATCCCTTTCCTTATCGAACGGTCGATAAGTACCCCGGGAAAGAGAGCCTTCCGTGGTGCAGCAGAGCAATGCGTACGGAGTAACCGGGGCTTCGGTGCCTCCAGCCAGAGCGATAGCCGCTTTATTGTTTCTGATTTCCCTTACCGCACAGCCGACAGCCATCAAGGCTCCCGCCCTGTCGGCGACTACCGTCTTGCTATACCCCTTGATGCCGTAACAAATGGAGATTTGGCCCTGGGGAGCAGCGGCAAACCAAGCGCTGGCATTATAGGGGCTTACCCCATTCCTGCCTTCCTGATAGAGATCACGCAGCTCTGTCTCCGCATAGAGCCACCCCCCCAGTGTATTGCCCAGGAAGACGCCTACGCTGTAAGGGTCTTCTTTAGCCAAATCTATACCGGCATCTTTCAGGGCCTGCTCGGTAGCTACCAGAGCCATCACCGAGAACCGGTCCATCTTCTTCAGGAGACGGGGAGAAAGGTTACCCGTGTCAAATTCTTTGACTTGCCCGGCCACCTGTGAAGGATAGGCTGAAGCATCGAATCTGGTAATAGGGGAAACGAATGACTTCCCCTCCCTGATGTTCTGCCAGAACCCTTCCTTGCCCACTCCGGGAGGGGCTACTATACCTACCCCGGTAACAGCCACTTCTTTCAATTCGAGTTCCACCTTCCCAGTATCATTGAGGAATGGACACCGGAAAAACCGCTGCTGGTCTTCAAGATGTAATCAACCCTTTTTTCACGAGCCTTGTTGGCAACATAGTCCAGATCACAATCCGGGTCAGAAACCTCCTGATTTATCGTCGGTGGCAGGATATCGGTCTCAAAAGTAAGGGCACCGGCAACAAGCTCAACGCTGTTGGCGGCCGCCAGGGGATGACCGATCATGGACTTGAGAGAGCTTATCGGAATCTGGTAAGCCCTGCTGCCAAAGACCTTCTTATAGGCATTCGTCTCGAAGACGTCATTCTGCTTGGTGGAGCTCCCATGGGCATTGATATACCCGATCTTCTCCGGGAGCAGCCCGGCATCATTCAAGGCAAGCTTGATAGAAGGGACCATACTATCACCATCGGCAGGCAGGTCGGTCATATGGTAAGCATTGCAGCAGGTGCCAAAACCTTTGATTTCACAGTAGATGCGGGCGCCGCGGCCCAGGGCGTGGCCCAGTTCTTCCAGCACCAGAATGCCACACCCTTCCGAGAGAACAAACCCATCCCTCTCCTTATCGAAGGGCCGGGAAGCCTTGTCCGGCGCATCGTTTCTCGCTGAGATTACATTTAAGACATCGAAGGAAGCAAAGGTTATCGGACATAGAGGCGCCTCGGCAGCACCGGTAATCATGACATCGGCCAATCCGTCCTGGATAACTTCATAGGCAAAACCCACGGCATCGGTACCGGCAGTACAACCGGTAGATACGGTGGCACAAATACTCTTTAGCTGATAGCGTGCCGCTATTTCACTGGAAGGCGTATTGAACATAGAGGCATCATAAAGATGCGGCCTCACCTTTTTGGGATCGATAGGGTCTTTGCCGCCGTTGGTCACCCTCAAAAACTCTTCGTCCATATATCTCGTACCGCAGATAGCATTAGCGAGACAGATCCCCGTCCGCTCTCTTACCTCATCACCGAAAACAAACCGGGCATCAGCCACCGCGGCCTCTGCCCCGGCCACGGCAAACTGCACGTAGCGATCCATCCGCTCCGCCTCCTCCCCGCTGAGACCGAAGGCGAAGGGATCGAAGTCAACCACCTGAGCGGCTATCTGAGAGCGGAATTGCGAGACATCGTAATCAGTAACC
>JAQUOC010000042.1 GCA_028717305.1 Dehalococcoidales bacterium
ACGCCGGTGCCGGTGAATTCCTTGGGCACCCAGCCCAGGGGGTTGTTCTTTCCGGTCGCCTCTGCCCAGAGCCACCCTGCTTCGCCGTCCAGTTCGAAAACTGCGGTTGCCTTTTTATAATTGGGCAGGTAGACCAGGGCGGCGGTATGCCCCTCGCCGAGGGCTATTGCCGATCGTAGACCGGCCCCACGGTACATCACAGCTAACAGCACGGCACTGTCCTCGCAGTCGCCGTAAGCAATCCCGTACTGGTCGATGGTAATGGCGATCTCATCGGCGTTCTGGGCGAACTCATCGTATTGGAACTGGTCGATATCCGGGGTATAAGCTACCCGGTCGCGGACGAAATGAAATATCGCTTCTGCCCGCTCTATCCGATCCGGGTACTCGGCGGCAATATGCTCCCCTAGAAGGTAGGCCCGGTCTAATTCCTTACCCAGGCTCTCGAAGGCTATCACGGGGCGGAAGGTAGTCTCCGACAACTGGTAGAATCCGTCTTTGCCAAAGGCCCGGGTACGGTATATTCCCCATTCGTCGAAGACATCGCCGTTTGCCTCGTTGAAGTCGGCCGAGGGCATTGCCCACACCTGTTGTGAGGTGGCTAACCCGACCAGTAGTAGCGATGTCGCAATGATAGCAATCCCGGTCTTTTTCATAGTGGTGTTGTCAGAGCGGCGTGGAGTATCAGTCCGAAGAATATGAGGTAGCCGAAGACGTAGATGCCCACTGCGTTCGGGTTTTTAGTGATGTTCAAAAAAGGTATCTTTGGGGTCAATTTGTCCACAATACGTAGCAGCGCCAGTCCGATTAGCAGACTGATGGCAAAGCTGATGGCGACCAACCCCCAGGTCCTGAAGTCGAAGATAAAGCCTAGCGGGGAAGTACCGACCGCAGTGTAGGCGGTAGCCGCGCCGTGGATAACCAGCCCGACCAGGATAAAGAAGCCGGCGATGAACAAACCGGTAGCCAGTGGGCTTTCTCCGATGCGTTCACGCTCTTTGATCTCGGGGGTCAGGGCATCCAGAGCTCTGATACCGAGCCAGGCGAGCAGGGAGCAGATGGCGACTAACACCACGATTCTACCCACCCACATCAGCACTATCAGCCAGTAGGGAGTAGCTAGACCTAGTTGATACATAGTGAGCCCTCCTAATCGGTTCGGGGTGGTTTCAGGATTAGCCCCGGGTAACCATGGCTTGCCTGGAGAGACAACCGCTTATCTTTGCCCGAATTTTTCATAGGAAACGATCTCGTTAAGCTTTTTCCTCGGTCTCGGTCTGGGATGCTGGGCGGGGTAACCCAGCGGGGTCATTGCCACTATAGAATAGCCCTCGGGGATGCCAAGGAATCCGGCCGCCTTTTCTTCATCAAACCAGCCGATATAAACTGTACCCAGACCGAGTGATTGGGCCGCCAGTACCAGGTTCTGCATTGCCAGTGCCACGTCAAACATATACCAGTCACCCTTATCGGAAGATAGCCTTCCGCCCAAATAGCCGGCTTTGCCCAGTTCGGCGCAGGCCACGATTACCACTGGTGCTTCCCTGATGCCTCTGGCGGCAGAGTTATTCCGGGGCAGCATATCGGCCAGCTTTTTACGGCTATCAATATCCCTCACAATAATGAACTGCCAGCACTGAGTATTGTCCCAGGATGGAGCCTGGCGGGCTGCTTCCAGAACAAGCTCCAGAGTCTTGTCATCCACCTCGGTAGTCTGGTAACTGCGAATGCTCCTGCGGGACCTTATTGTTTCCTGAGTTTCCATGCCTTCCCCCTATCGTCTTTGTACCTTGAATGGCATTATACCATCATATCTTTCCGGTCGGAATGAAGCTTAAGCTACCGGGTTACTCATTCTCCCAGGCGTTCTTGCCGATGAGGGGTACGAATCGGCAACCGCCCAGGTTCTGGACCAGGTCGCCCTTCCTCCGCCGGGTAATCTTATAAAGCTCCTGAATGTAGCGCGATCCTACCGGAATTACCATCCGCCCTCCGACGGTCAACTGCGAGAGAAGATCATCGGGTATTCTGGGAGCGGCTGCGGTGACCATAATAGCGTCATAAGGGGCCTTGTCCTGATAGCCCAGGGCCTCCCCGGCCAGGTGGATCTCGATATTTTTATAGCCCAGGTTGTTCAGGGTCTTTCGGGCTGTTTCTGCCAGTGAAGGGAGGCGCTCTACAGTAATTACGAGTTGGGCCAGTTCGGCGAGAATGGCCGCCTGATAACCGCTGCCGGTGCCTACTTCCAGCACCTTTTCCTTCCCCTTAAGTTCCAGGGCTTCCGTCATCACGGCAATGATAAGCGGCTGTGATATTGTCTGATCCAGGCCGATTGGTAGCGGCATGTCTCCGTAGGCGGAGGGTCTTTCCTCCAGGGGTACAAAAAGTTCCCGCGGAATGCGGGCCATAGCTGCCAGTACCCGCCGGTCACTGATTTCGCTGCCAAGGTGAGCGATTAGCCTGGCTCTGGCTTGGGTAAAGTCCATGCCGATACCTACCGCGGGAGGGTTTTAGGGAAGGGTAAAAGCTAATACCACAAGAACCGCCAGCATGATACCGGCCAGAATACCAATCCGGCGTAGCTCAGCGGCAATATGGGGGTGGCTGGTTGTTGCTGGGGCGGGTGCACTCAACCGGGGTGTGGCTATCCGCGTATGGGTAGGGGTAGCCGCCGGCCCGGCTGGCGGAGCTGTCTGCTCTTGAGCTACCGTAACGGGGGTAATTCGCTGGCCCTTTTTTTTACTCTGAAACGAATGCTTTCCCCGGTTGTGTCGTGATTTGTTGGGCATCGATAACCTCCCCCCTCTATTTAGCCCTTGGATGTGATTTTTCATAGGTGCGGCGGATATGCTCGGTAGTCAGCTGGGTGTATACCTGTGTTGTTGAAATATTAGCATGGCCGAGAAGTTCCTGGACCGACCTCAGGTCAGCCCCCCCGCTCAGCATATGAGTGGCAAAGCTGTGCCTCAGGGTATGGGGAGTGATGTTTGCCAGTCCGGCTGCTCTGGCGTATTCTTTGAGTATCTGCCAGAGCCCCTGTCTGGTCAGCCTCTCGCCGCGGGCGTTGACAAACAGGGCCGTCTCCTCTCGATGTACCAGGTTGGGACGGACCTCTTTTACATATTCTTTAATCGCCTGTGCGGCCCGCTGGTGGATGGGTATGATGCGCTCTTTGTGCCCCTTGCCCAGACAGCGCACAGAACCCTCCTCGACATCAACGTTATCCAGGTCTAGTGATACCAGCTCGCTGACCCTCATCCCGCTGGCATAAAGTAGCTGCAGTATTGCTATGTCCCTTTTCGCTTCCGGTCTGGATTGTTTGGTCGGTTGTTCCAGCAGGCGGTGGACCTCGCTGATGGAGATAGGCTTGGGTAACGACCGCCCCACCTTGGGCGAACCGACGTTCTGTGATGGGTTGTCTTTGACGGTGCCTTCCGCCTTCATGAAGTTAAAGAAAGACCTTAGCGCGGCCACCTTGCGGGCGATGGTAGTAGCGGCATAGTTCCTCTCCTTGAGGTTCAGCAGGTACCTGAGCATTCCCTCTCGGCCGAAGCTGGCCCACGATGGTAGAGAACCGCTCTTAGCCGCCTCCTCCCGGGCAAATTCAGCCAGTTGCTCGAGGTCATTTTGATAGGCGGCTATCGTGTTTGATGAGAAGCCCTTCTCTACGGTGAGATAGGTAAGAAAACTGTTGATAGCCTCTTTCATAACACCACCCGCATATCAGGCTCGCTGTCTCTCCATAATATAGGTCTCTTTAACATAACATATTAACATAACACAATCAAGGGCGTTACCCGCTGCCCTTGAAGGATGTGTGGCGTTACCGGCTTACTCCTCTGTGTTCTCTTCCGCCCCTGCTTCCGTAGGTGCGGTTTCTCCAGCCGCGGTGACTTCCTCTTCCTCCTCTTCTTCTGCCCTCGCCGCTGCTGTTTCAATGACCTTGACGATTAACTGTTCGGGGTCGTTGCTGACAGTGATATCCGCACTCAGTCTCAGGTCTTTGACATGGATGCTCTGTCCCAATTCGGTGAGGAGACTTAGGTCAACCTCTATTTCGTGGGGGAGCTTATCAGGCAGGCACTCGATGTTCAGGACGTTAAGAGGATGTTGCAGCGAGCGGCCCTTTATCTTCATCGCCGGTGCTTCTCCACTAAGAACGAGGGGGATCTCAACCTTTAGTTTCTCCGTCATCTTTATCTGATAGAAGTCAACATGCAGGATTTGTCTACCCAGCGGATCGGTTTGGATCTCCCGAATGAGCACCTTTCTGGTACGTTTTTCGCCGTCAATGCCCAGATTAAAGAGCGTGGTTGTTCCGACCTGAGCGATAACTTGCTTGAGTTCATTGGTGTTACACTGCAGGGTCAGTGATTTAAGATTATGACCAAAGAGGTGGGTCGGGGTGATGCCCTCGCGGCGCAAGAATCTGGTCTTCTTACCCGATGTATCTCTGGTGGTAGCCTTTAGTGCGATGCCCTCCATTATTACCTCCTTCTGCACCTTATATTTAAGCAGAGATTAAGTGGGGAAATCAATTATGCTAAGTCGGCTTGTCTGGCCGTTGGGGTTCTTTGATATTACCGGCGGTGGAAGACGGCATCCTGTTTTACTGATTTTAAGAACTCCTGCTTTAAGCGGGGATAGAGTATAGCTCCCTTAAAGTTACGGGGAATCGGGGCGAATCGCAGGTAGTCGGGGCGGCTGCCCTTGCTAACCGCCTGGCGGGCCTTTTCGAGAAAATCAGCCTTCAGCTCTGCTTCGTGGTGGCCCGCCTCTTTGTCCAGTTCTATCGTTACGCAACAGCTGTCCTCATGCTCGCTCTCCAGCCTGAGCCCAACTACCGCCAGTTGGAATTCCCCGGCCGTCATCTGGAAGGTGGCGGCCAGGAATCCGTTCAGTTCGGCGGCTACTTGGTCATAGGCATAATTAACGCCGCCACGGATAAGCAACTCGGAATCACGTGACATCCAGTAGTAGTCCGGCTCCCCATCACTTTTATTCCTTAAGGTAAAGGCGATGTCTTTCAGACCGACATACCACCCTTCCCGTAATACGGACTCCGTGGCTTCAGCATCACCCACGTATCCGTTCATGGTATTTGCCCCCTGCGTTATCAGGTAACCCGGTTCGCCGGTTTCACACTGACGCATGTAGTCCTCTGCCTCCGGATCGATAGACTTCACTACCTTGATCCTGGTGAAGGGGTAATGTTCCCTCCCGATGTAGTAGCCGGTAATTGCTTCGCCCCGGTGCCGGTGTGACCAACCTGCCTCAAATGACTCGAGTAACGCCTCCGGCGCTAGCGCCATCGGGGTCGCCACTACCTCGAGGCAGGTCTCCGTTGAGCCGAAGCGGACGCGAGGCAGGTGTCCGCTGAAATTGAGTACGTGCTTTACCGTTTTCGGTCCCACCGGCGCCGAGCCGATCATAATCTCGGTTTGAGCTAGCGCCTCTTTTAGTCTGTCTTCCGCGACCGGCAGCCTTGATGTGCTGACTAGGGACTCCAGGAAGTCTATGTGACGGGAGACCAGGGCGGCAAATAGTATACCCCGCTTGCCTTCGGCGGCTTCTGCCAGTATCTTCCAGTACTGTGTCGAGTAGCGTTCCACGAGGTGTATGATAGCACGCGGGCGGCGCATACCCCAGTCTGATAGAGCGGTTGAGTTGGCATGGTGTAAGGGGTTGACCAGCAGCAGGTCCAGGTCCGTATCCTCCGACATGCCAAGCCAATTCTCGAAGGTAAGCCGGTTGGCCAAGTAGCTCCGGTGAGGTAGGCTGACCCCCTTGGGTCTGGCGGTGGTACCTGAAGTGAAAACGATTATCCGCTCATCTTCGTAATCGAGTGTTGGTGAGCTCCAGCCGGAGGTAGGTTCGAAATGCTCAATCTGTATGGTCGGGAAGAAGGATACTCCGGGTAATTCTGGCCTGAATTCTGCCACCCGTTTATTGAAACCGTGATCGTATACCAGCAGCTTTGCCCCGGTTACGTTTGCTTTATAACATATACGTTCATTATCATCAGCCTGCCAGTTGATGGTAACCGGCACGCTTCCCACCAGGACTGCGGCCAGCCTGAGGGCAAGGTCATGAAGACTGTTGGCAGAGAAGCAGTGGATTACCCGATCGCCTTTGCCGATACCCAGCTGGCTTAAGCAGGAAGCCGCTGATTGGGCGAGGTCCCAGAACTCTCCTCTGGAGAGGCTCTGTTTCCGTATCCCCCCTTTCTCAAAGGTGTAGTAGTTAAGGAAAGGGTGCTCCCGCTCGATAAAGGCAGCGCGGTATTCTTCCAGCGGGGAGGTAAATGGGGCCAGTGAGGTGATAGAGTCACCGGTAGAAAGGAGGTAGAGGTTTTTTCTATCAGGGTCGGTACTATCTTTGTGCACCTGTCTATTTCCTTTACTAAGGGTTATTCCTGATTACGGAAAGACCACATCGCCAGCAGAATCATAACGGCGCCGATGGCTGCCAGTATACCGGCGTTATTCCAGAGCGACAGAGTCTTTCCGAACAGGCTGACTCCGAAGGTGGTTCCCGAAGTCTCTCCCAGGGCTATCTGGCGGATACTGGTGATTCCGTAGGTGGCTGGGTTAATCTTGGTCAGGGTACTTAGCCATGCCGGTGCTTTGTCCAGCGGTACGAATACTCCGGAGAGGAAGACCATGGGAAACATCAGCATCTGTGTTACTACCTGGAATGCCTCCATCGACCTGATGCGGGTTGCCAGTAGGACGCCGAAGGCACCCATGGTAATTGCCAGCAGGAACATTAGGGGCAGCATGGCGGCTGCCGTTGACGCGGTGAATGCAACCCCGATTAGCGGGGCAAAAAGCATAATAATTGCCCCCTGTATCATCGCTACCGTGGCGGCGCCCAGTGTTTTCCCCATCGCTACCGAGGCCCGGTTAATCGGGGCGACCAGTACCTCTTTCAAGAATCCGAACTCACGGTCCCAGACTACCGAGACGCCGGCCATAAAAGAACTCATCAGTACCGTCATACCGATGATGCCGGGGAAGATGAACTGGGCAAAGTTTACTCCTGAGCCGACGTTGCCCATCATACCGCCGAAACCGCTGCCGAAGACAAAGAGAAAGAGGAGTGGTAAAAAGATGGCCCCCACCAGACGTATTCTGTCGTGCCAGAAGCGCAGTATGTCGCGGTACCAGATGGTATAGATTCCCCGTAGATTATTCATTACTTCCTCTAGCGCCGCATGTGGCGGCCGCGCTGGCGGACCATAGCCTTAAATGTATCACTCACTTCCTCCTCGCGAATTTCCCGGCCGGTAAGCTTGAGGAAGACATCGTCCAGGCTGGGGCGACGCAGGCTGACGCTTAGTATCTTGGTGCCGAATTCTTTAATAAATTTGGGCAGGAACTTCTCGCCGTGCTCTACGGCAAAGACCAGTTCATCATTATCCCTTCTTACCTCAGTCTGGTAGCTGGTCTCGATTTCTGCGGCGGCTTTCGTGTTGTCGTCCGTTTTTACGGTGATGACGTCCATGCCTACTTTGCGCTTCAGCCTCTCGGGAGTGTCCATAGCCACGATTTTTCCGTAGTCCATAACAGCAATACGATCTGCTTTATCTGCTTCATCCATGTAGTGTGTGGTCAGGAAGATGGTGGTTCCTTCCCGCTGCTTTAGCTCCAGAATATATTCCCAGAGGCGGTTCCGTGTCTGCGGGTCAAGCCCTATGGTGGGCTCATCAAGGAACAGCACTTTGGGGTAATGGAGCAGTCCCCTGGCCAGTTCGAGGCGGCGCTTCATCCCTCCCGAGTAGGTGCGTACGTCGTGGTGGCGCTTGTCCCAGAGCTCCATTATCTTAAGCACTTCTTCAATCCTTTTCTCGCGGATTGAGGCAGGTACGTTATAGACCATAGCATGAAAGCGCAGGTTCTGCAGTCCGCTGAGCCGCTCATCGAGGCTGGGATCCTGAAAGACCAGTCCGATTGACTGGCGCACCTGGCTCTGTTGCCGTACCACGTCGAAGCCGTTAACGATAGCCTGCCCCGAGGTCGGCTTGGATAGGGTGCACAGGATGTTGATGGTGGTGGTCTTTCCGGCTCCGTTAGGACCGAGGAATCCGAATAGCTCTCCCGGTGCTACCTGTAAGTTGATATGGTCTACCGCCACCAGATCATCGAATTTTTTAGCCAGGTTGTTTACTTCTATGATGTAATCGCCCATCTTTCTCCCTGGAGTAGTTCCTGGATGGTAGGGTTTGACTCGGAGGTTTTTCTAGCTGCGCCGGTAGATTCTGCCCGGGTACTGACCTGCCTTATGCTATTCTAACACTTCGGGCTTACCTTTGTGTAGGAGTAGGTGGCAGCCGTCATTTATTGACATACACTGATGGGTGACATATCATATCATAGCAACGGCTCTCGTCGGAGGTGTAAGAGTGTACCGCAGGATGCTGGTTACGCTGGATGGTTCGGAGCTTTCCGAGGTAGTTTTACCTTATGTTAAAGGGCTCGTTGGCAGTCTGGGTCTGGATGTAGTCCTGCTTCACGTTTGTAAGCCGGAGGAAAGAGAGCTGGTCCCCCTGCATCGGGATTATATTGGGCGTAAGGCAGATGTCGTTAGAGGTCAGGCAAAAGAGGTATGGAGAAAGTCGGCAGTTAGACCGGCGAAGAAAGAGTTAGAGGTGCGTGGCGAGCTTGCCTCCGGTTACCCCGCTGAAGAAATCCTGCGTTATGCTGATGAAAATGGTATCGACCTGATTCTGATGGCGACTCACGGCCGCTCCGGGTTCAAACGCTGGACTATCGGCAGTGTGGCGGATAAGGTGCTCCATTCTTCCAAGGTACCCGTTTGGCTTGTTCCGGCGCGGGGGACCGGGGATGTTACCTATGATATGTGGCCTAAGAAGACGGCAGTGGTACCGCTGGATGGCTCGGAACTAGCTGAAGCGGTACTTCCCCATGTCCAAGCGCTGGCGGAGCAGAGCGGCGTCGAACTGGTGGATGTAGTCCTGCTCAGGGTTGTCGAGTCTCCGGTCATGTCCGACCATTACTTCAGCAACATACCCGAGACGCGGGAGGCGATTGAGAAGTACCTGGCTAGAGTAGAAGAACGGCTTAGAAAAGCCGGCCTTAGTGTACAGTCCCGGGTTCTTACAGGCGAGCCTGCGGAACAGATCGTCGACTATGCCGGTACCACTCCCTTTAGTCTGGTCGTGATGTCGACCCATGCCCGCTCCGGGCTTAGCCGCTGGGTACTGGGTAGCGTCGCTATGAAGGTCGTGAGCGGGATCTCCGGCCCGATACTCCTGGTCCGGCCCCTCTAGTTTGCGCTAGAACCAGGTCTTTTATTCCAAAGAAAACAGCCAGGAACCCGATTACTTCTTAAAGGAGTAACTCATTCAGTCCGGTATAATCGTCATATTGCCGCTGGAGTTGGTAGTCAATTTCCCCGATGGTCACTTCAGCAGTGGAGAAAACCTCTGCCTCAGCAAGATGTCCTCCTCGGCAGAGGTCTTGACCTGAGAGCAAGATATGTATGTGGATAATGGGTTCATTATTTTTCAGAGCGATCGAACCCTGGGCGCAGACAATTTCTAACGGACCGCTGTATTCCACGCTGTCATATTGACCGGGCAACTCCATCAGGAAGTTGAGCCGGGCTCTTTTTACTGACCCGATAATACCGAGAACCAGGCCTGAGTATAGACCGTGGTCGTTACAGTAACGAGCTATCTCGGTGAGCAACTCCTGCGCAGGTTTCACTCGGAATACGTGAATCTTCTTGAACAACCAGCCTCCTACTCTCCGTATTTGCCGTCACATTTTAACAGACACACATAGACGATTTCTACTAACACTAACGGCACCGGGTCGCTCTCATCAATATGTAAAGCGCCATTAAGGATATTCTAAGTCCTGGTAATCCGGGCATAAAACTCCGGTCGCCTGTCTTTAATGCAGTCCACTTCAAATTCACCGGGCTTGAAAATAACACGCTTTTCTCTTGATTCGGCCAGACTGAATTCGCCGTACAGGATCTCGGCTTCCTTGCCGGCCTGTGCCAGCGTGTCTCCCCGGGAATTGACGATCTTGCTCTGGCCGATAAATCCGGTACCACGCTCACGACCAATACGGTTTACTGCTACAAGATGCACCCTATTTTCGAGAGCTCGCGTGGGAACGACATATTGGGGGACCTTTTCCCGACCCTCAGGCCAGTTTGTCGGTAGTACCAGAATATCTGCATCCATTAATGCCATAATGCGGGCGCTTTCAGGAAAATTACAGTCGTAACAGATGAACATACCGATATTGCCTATCCCGGTCTGATACACTTTAAAAGGCTCGTTGCCAGGGTCGAGGAATCGGTCGATGCCCAGATATGGGAGATGTACCTTTCTGTATCTGCCGATAAGCCCTTCCGGTCCGATAAGGGCGGCAGTATTAAAGTATTTGTTGCCGGTCGTTTCTAAAAGGCCGACCACTGCGTAAACGCCTAGTTCACGGCAGCATGCTTCCAGCTTCATTGTGCCTGGGCCGGGAACCGTCTCTACGTACGGCAGAGCTTCCTTGCGGCTGGCGAAAACGTAGCCGGTTAAGGCACACTCGGGAAACACAATCAACTCGGCGCCCATGCCGGCAGCCACCCGTATTCCAGCCATTATTTCCTCAAGATTCTTCGAGTTATTCATTATCTTGGGCTCCATCTGAACTGCCGCAACTTCTGTCTTGTCACGCATGACGCTACCCCCAGTATCAGTCATAAATCATAGCCTATAACGTTACAAAGACCAATGGCAAGTTGCACTTCATTATTCAGGGTTATATTTCCTCTTGACAGCAAAGTAAACAGATAACAAGCTGGATATCCGTCTCATGGTATCTGTAGCTGATTGGAGCAATAGTATTAAAGAAGGGCCCCCGAATTTCGGGGGCCCTTTTATCGCGTATCTGGTTATTGTTCGTAAAGCTTGAGGTGCTTTACGGTGCGGACAATCAGGATGAGCACTACGGCACAACTGCCGTTCAAGGGTGCTATCCTTTATATGGCACTACCAACCTCTTCTGACGGCGCGAAGTATTCCGGATATTAGCTAGCTACAAAAAGTGGTACCCCTGGCGCGACTCGAACGCGCGACACGCGGTTTAGGAAACCGCTGCTCTATCCACCTGAGCTACAGGGGC
>JAQUOC010000043.1 GCA_028717305.1 Dehalococcoidales bacterium
GAGGCTTTGCCCGCTGGGAGAATATACAATAGCAATAGTTATAGTCTGGCAGCTTTGGTACGGCGTTACGGAGGGATTCCGAAGATGCTGGGTATAGCTCGTGATAGTGAGGATTCGGTGGTAACCAGTCTTCGTAATACACTGGAAGCCGACATGCTGGTAACCAGCGGTGGTGTCTCTCTGGGGGATTATGATGTCGTCAAAGATGTCTTGGCCAAACAGGGTGAGATTGCCTTCTGGACAGTTAAAATGAAACCGGGTAAGCCGCTTGCCTTCGGCATGATTAATGTGGTTGGGAGTGCCGGTGCGGTGGAGAAAATGCCGCATCTTGGGCTGCCTGGTAATCCGGTCAGCGTCATGGTCACCTTCGAGCTGTTTGTGCGCCCTGCCATTCTGAAGATGATGGGTAAGCATAATCTGGCTAAACCCAGTGTCAAAGCGGTGATCGGAGATCCGGTAGTTAACGATGACGGACGGCGTATCTATGTCCGGGTTGTGGTGGAAGAGCGTGATGGTCAATACTTTGCCAGTCTAACCGGCCCTCAGGGCTCGGGGATTCTGAGCTCGATGAGTTTAGCTAACGGCCTGGCAATTATTCCTGAGGACCGGCCGGGGGTGTCGGCGGGGGATACCGTACAGGTGTTGATGCTTGACTGGGAGAGGGAGTAAGCATTGATAGTTAAAGATTCCGAGTTTGTTTTTGAACCGCCGCCGGTGGTATCCAGGGCGAGGCGTGTTTTGATTAAACCCAGTGCCGGCTATTCACTACCATATCCGGTAACCACCAGCCGGGAGATACTATCGGTGATAATAGACGGTATTCGACGGGTTAGCCAGGCTGATATCCTGCTGCTGGAAGGCTTGCCGGGAGGGGCAGCGGTCAAGCCGGTATACCAGGACCTGAGCTATAATTTTCCTCGTGTCATAATGCTGGATGTTAAGGACTGTATCTGGGTGGAGGTGGACAATCCTTTGCCTAAGCCACTGGCAGTACCGACCTTCTGGATACCTAATGTTATCCTGTCCAGTGACTATCTGATAACGGTTGCTCCGCTAAGGGTTGCTCATGGAAGCGGTATCCTGAGCCTGGCCAACCTGCTGTCATTGTTGCCCAGTGCCAAGTACGGTGGTGGTGAGCGGGGAGGCTGGCCGGATCTGTACGATCTGGGAATCGACAGGGTATTAACCGACCTCTATTTTACCCTGCCCTTCGACCTGGGTATTATCGAGGCCAGTCAGAAGTATGTCAGCGGAGATGACCCCACTACAGGTGAGATGGAAGACTTCGGTAAGATATTTGTCGGTGAGCCCTATGAGGTTGACGTTGAAGCCTCCGAGCTAATCGGCATTCGCACAGAGTACCTCGATTTGATTAAGGTAGCCAAGGTGGGGTTTGAGTCCTGACGGTGGCTGGCTAGTATTTAATGTTAAAGCCCAAGTAAACTCCGGTATAAGATGACCATCTGGTGACTGTCTCGGTTACTCTTGCTGCCGGCGGCCCTATCTCAAGCCGGCTGACGAGCTTTTCCAGACGGTCTTTTTCTCCTTCCGCTATGACTTCTACACCGGTATGTTGGGGCAGGTTACGCACGTAGCCGGTCAGTTCCAGACCTATCGCACACCTCAGAGTAAAGTCACGGAAGAAGACACCCTGGACATGGCCATACACAGTCACCTGGACCGAGGCTAAATCGCCGACCATTTACTCTCCACATTCTAACGGTTGCTGGCAGACCCTATGCCGGGAGTATTCTGTCAATTTGGCTTAAGATGCCGGTCAGAGAACTTGTGGCTGCTATTCCTCTATCTCCTCTTTCTTTCCTTTTTTGATTACTTCCACTGCCGTTGAAGCTGGCAGTACCTCGGTATCGGCCAATATCTTCCTGGTCTCCTTCTTGGCTTTTTTAGGTTCCCTTTGTCGGTAGTCTCGTTTTCCCATAGCAGCACCTCTGTTTGAGTATTAGACAGGATATGCTTCTCGCATTGAAGTTTAGCAAAGGGAGACCATTGTGTAAAGTGCCTGGATTTTGACCGAGCTAAGTGGATTGTGGCTGCTCTTGACTGAGGAGTTTATCAAGGGCGTAACGGGCTGCCTCAGTCTCAGCCAGCTTCTTGCTTTTGCCGGTGCCGTTGCTCAATATGGCGTTGCCGCTTCTTACCTCGACGGTGAAGCTGCGGTTGTGGGCTGGTCCCTCTGTCCTGATGACATAGTAGACAGGTAGCTCGCCTCCTTTTTCCTGGATGAATTTCTGGAGCCGTGACTTATAGTTGATTTCAATGCCCTGGTTGATGGCTCGATGCAACTCGGTTCGAAACAATCTAAGAGTGCATTCTCTGGCGGCGGCAAAACCCTGGTCAAGGAAGACGGCCGCTATTACTGCTTCCAGTGCTCCGGCGAGGTTGGTTGTCTTGTCTCTTCCCCCGTTTGCTTCTTCTCCCTTTCCCATCCGAAGGTGATCCCCGATCCCGATGGATCGGGCTATCCGCGCCAGGGTAGATCCTCTAACCAGTGCGGCGCGAAGATTGGTCAATTCACCTTCGCTGGCGTCGGGGATACTCCAGTACAGCTCTTCGGCTATTATCAACCCCAGGACGGCGTCACCGAGAAACTCCGGTCTCTCATTAGATCTTGGTGCCTGGGTGGGATTTTCATTGACAAATGAGCTATGAACCAGCGCCTGTTCCAGGAGCTGAGCATTATTAAAGGAAATACCCAGAATTTTCTCCAGAGCGGTTGGGTCGGCCAAAACCCCATTCCCCCTTTCTTTACCGACTTGTTTACCAGGTATGAAGAAGAACTGTAATTATGTAAAGTATTCTCTGGTAACCGGCCTCCCCGGTTCCGTTTGTCCTCAGTAACTAGCTTATCGCTATTTCAGTGGTGGCACGTTTCTCTAACTAGAGAAAAAAGAAAAGGTAGAAAGCATAAAACCCGTAGAATAAATAGAGCTTCGGGTTACGAAATTTCACACCGAGCAGACCCAGAAATCCAAGATAACCTAAATAGCCCAGATTGTTCATTTTTGACTTATCACGTTCCAGCCGCTATAATTTTAGCACGCTGGGGAATAGTCTAGTGGTAGGACAGCGGACTCTGGATCCGTGAGCGAAGGTTCGAATCCTTCTTCCCCAGCCACTCCAAACCTCATATCGTGCTCTGTTTGATGCTGGTTCGTATCGCTGCCAGGGATTCTTTAATGGTTCCCTGTGATTTAAAGACTGCTGCTCCGGCTACCAATACCATGGCTCCCGCTTTCACTACCCTGGGTGCTGTCTCGGTATTGATACCCCCATCCACCTCCAGTTCTGCCGTCAATGCTCTACGGTCAAGCTCGCTCCGCAGGCGGGCGATCTTGTCCAGTGTACTTTTGATGAAGGTCTGTCCACCGAAGCCGGGGTTAACCGTCATCACCAGGACCAGGTCGAGCTCGGGCAGAATTTCGTCAAGCATATCCAGCGGTGTAGCCGGATTAAGAGATACCCCAGCCCTAACCCCCAGTCCCTTGATTGTTTCTACAATACTGTGGATATGTGGGCAGGTCTCAATATGAACGGTAATAATGCCCGCTCCGGCATCGGCAAAGTGTTTAAGCTGCCGCTCGGGTGCCTCAATCATAAGATGAACATCCAGGGGGAGTTTGGTCCAGGATCGGATAGAGGCTACCACCGAAGCACCGATGGTCAGATTGGGTACGAAGTGTCCGTCCATTACGTCAACATGGATATAATCAGCCCCGGCAGCGGATGCTTCGGCTACCTGTTCGCCAAGCCGGCCGAAATCAGCTGAGAGGATAGACGGCGCGAGTTTGACTTTAGAAAAGTCTTTCAATCCTCAACCTCGTTCAGTATCTTTTTCGCTGTGGCCAGTGCCTGCTCCACCTGTGCCGGAGCGGTACCACCGATGATATTCCTGGCTGTCAGCGAAGACATAACGCTAATAGAGCGGACATCTTCTTCAAACAGTGGCGAAAACTCCTTGTATTCGTTTAAGTCAAGCTCACTGAAGGACTTGCCCTTTCTCTCCGCGTAGCCCACCAGTCCGGCCACTATACCGTGTGCCGAGCGGAAAGACTCTCCTTTCCTGACCAGGTAGTCAGCCAGGTCGGTCGCCAGGATGTAGCCCTGCTCAAGCGCCCGTTCCGTGTTTTTTGTCCTGACTTTAATAGTACTGACCATACCGGTATATACCTTAAGTGTGGATATCAGTGTATCTACGGTATCAAAAAGGCCTTCCTTATCCTCCTGCAAGTCCCTGTTATAGGACAGGGGCAGTGCTTTCATAGTGACCAGCATAGCAGTAAGCCGTCCATACACCCGTCCCGTCTTTCCTCTGGCCAGTTCAGCAATATCCGGATTCTTCTTTTGCGGCATTATACTAGAACCGGTAGCATAAGCCTCATCAAGTTCGATGAAGCCGAACTCCTGGGAGGACCACAGAATAATTTCCTCCGCCAGACGGGAAAGGTGCATCATACAGAGACTGGCTGCTGATTCATAGTCCAGGACAAAGTCCCGGTCCGAAACAGCATCCATACTGTTCTGACTTATCCGGCTGAAACCCAGCTCGCGGGCCAGAAAATGACGGTCCACATCATAGGTGACACCGGCAACAGCACCGCTCCCCAGGGGCATAACATCAACACGCCTGAGACAGTCGCGAAACCGGTCGATATCCCGCTGAATCATCTCAAAGTAGGCCAGCAGGTGATGTGCCAGCAGTACCGGCTGGGCCGGTTGTAAATGAGTATACCCCGGCATAACTATGCTATTATTGGCCTCGGCCAGTTCGACTATAGCCCGCTGCAAGTCTTTCAGGCTGTCTATGGTCTCCGAGAGCTTCTCCTTGGTGAAGAGACGCAGGTCGAGAGCTACCTGGTCATTTCGAGACCGGGCCGTATGCAGCTTCCTGCCCGCTTCACCTATCCTCTCGATGAGACGGGATTCAATATTCATATGAATATCTTCAAGCTCGGTCTTGAATTGGAATTTGCCCTGCTCTATCTCCTCCCGGATAGCATCAAGACCTTCTGTAATAGCCTCGGACTCTCTTTCCGAGATTATCTGCTGGCGGGCCAGCATCCTGGCGTGAGCAATACTGCCGGCAATATCCTGCCGGTACAATCGCCAATCAAAATGGGTAGAGACGGTATACTCCGCTACCAGCTTATTGGCCGCTTTACGAAAACGGCTACGAATAAGGCTCATTTATCTCCCCCCTATTTGAATCTATGATGTTAGCCGATTCCGGCAGTCATCCGGTTATTTGGTGTTCTGTACCTGTGCCTGAGTCCTGGCCGCAAGTCCCCAGAGGTGAATAAAACCGACGGCGGCACTGTGGTCGAACTCGTCACCCTTATCGTAGGTAGCCAGACTGTGCTTATATAGCGAAAACGGGGACTTTCGCCCGACCACACGGCAGCACCCTTTGAACAGCTTCAATCTCACCGTGCCGCTGACGAAACGCTGGGAAGACCGGATATAGGCATCCAGGTCCTGGCGTAGTGCCGTAAACCAAAGACCGTTATAGATAAGGTCAGCATAGTCCTGAGCTACCCTCTGTTTGAAACGCCATTGGTCCCGGGATAGCGTCATTACTTCCAGGGCGAGGTGTGCCTGAAGCAGTACTACCGCGGCCGGTGCTTCGTATACTTCTCTTGATTTTATTCCTACCAGCCGGCTCTCAATATGGTCAATCCGGCCGATACCGTGTTCTCCGGCCACCTCATTCAATCGGCTAACCAGGCTGACGCCATCCATCTTCTTGCCATTAATGGCAACCGGAATACCGCTTTCGAAACCAATCTCGATATATTCCGCCGTGTCGGGGGCGGCATCGGTTGACTTTGTCCAGGTAAATGCCTCCTCCGGGGGCTCAGCCCAGGGGTCATCAAGTACACCACACTCGATAGCTTTACCCCAGAGGCTTTCGTCGATTGAGTAGGGACTGGCTACGGTGATGGGCACCGGTATACCGTGACGTTGAGCGTAGCTAATGGTCTGCTGGCGGGTCATCCCCCACTCCCGGGCCGGGGCGATTATCTTAAGCTCCGGTGCCAGAGCGTTAAAGCTTACATCAAATCTTACCTGGTCATTCCCCTTACCGGTACAGCCATGGGCCACCGCCTGGGCATTTTCCTCCCGTGCCACGTCTACCAGCAGCTTGGCCATCAGGGGACGGGCTAGAGCCGTGGCCAGGGGGTACTGCCCTTCATAAATGGCATCGGCCTGCAACGCAGGGAAAACATAATCACTGATATATGATTTCTTAGCATCTATTACTGACACCTTGATCGCACCGACATCAAGCGCTTTCTGGCGAATAAGCGAAAAGTCCCGCTCGTTACCGACGTCAATACAGACAGCGATAACGTCCAGATCGTATTTCTCCTTGAGCCATCTGATGGCTACCGATGTATCCAAACCACCGCTATAAGCCAATACTACTTTGCCCGACATGATAAACCTCCATTAAAAGTAGTGAAATCAACCTCGCTCCAGAAATGCTAATACCTCTTCATTGAACTGGGCGGCTTTCTCGATATGGGGACAATGGCCGCACTCGTTGAACACCTTCAGGCTGCTTTTAGGAATGAGACGATAAGCCTTCTGGGATAGATTGACGGGGTGAATCCTATCCTGCTCACAATGGATGAACAGGGTGGGTGATTTGATCATTTGCAGTTTGTCTGTCATGACCACCTCAGGTTTAAGGCCGTTAACACCTACCCAGTTATGCATAATGTTCAGTATCACCCGTCTTGCCTCTTTCATCTGCATAAAACGATAGCTCATTCCGGCTATCTCCCGGGCGACAAAATCCGGATTATAGAACTCCATCCTTACCCTGTGTTCCAGAGCGGACCTTACCGCAGGTTCCGTGCTATCGACGCTACCCATTACCGGCATACTGCACAGATTATGAAGCAGGGATATATCGTTACTCAAACCGAAGCAGGATTCCAGGACAAGCTTATCAACCTTCTCCGGAAAATTCGCAGCAACACTGACGGCAATGGCGCCGCCGAAAGAGTGTCCGATGATATTGGCATGGTTAATCCTGAAGTTATCCATAAAACCGATCACAAAATCAGTAAAAAAAGAAATCTTGTAATCTATGTATGGCTTGTCGGACAGGCCGTGACCGGGCAGGTCCATAGCATATACCCGGCAGTGTTCACTCAAAAAGTGAACATTAAAGTCCCAGGTCTCCAGAAATTCCCCGAAGCCATGAAGCAACAGAAGAGGAGGGCCATCGCCACTCACTGAGCAGCGAATATTCATACCGTCCACGGTAACATACTGCTCGCAGCCGTAACCTCTTCCCTCTTCTATCTCGTTGATGATCTTATCGATGTCCATAGGACAGCTCCGTTCTTAAGCAATACGACCGGCCAGCACCTTCTCCAGGATCCCCAGCGCTTTATCAACCTCGCTTTTGCCGATGATTAGAGGAGGCATAAAACGCAGTGTGTTTGGCTTTAAACGGTTGACCAGCAGCCCCCTATCAAGGCAGGCCAGCAGCACCGGCTGGGCGATATCGCTATTAAACTCCATAGCTAATAATAACCCACGCCCCCGAACATTGGTAATAAAGGAAAATTTCTCCTTTAGCATCTCCAGTCCGGATGCCAGATAATTCCCCATCTCCCTGACATTACCGGCGATATCATTTTCGATGATGAACTTCAGTGTTGCGTACCCGGCGGCACACGCTACCGGGTTGCCCCCGAATGTAGAGCCATGCTCACCGGGACTGAATACGGATACCTTGTCCTTGGCCAGCGTGGCTCCGATGGGAATACCGCTGGCCAGTCCCTTGGCTAGTGTCATTATATCAGGTTCGATACCAAACTGCTCATAGGCAAAAAGCGTCCCCAGTCGGGCCACTCCTGTCTGGACTTCATCCAGAATGAGAAGAATACCCTGCTTATCACACCAGGCCCGTACCGAAGTCAAGTAGTCCTTATCGGGTAGATTCACTCCCCCTTCACCCTGAACCAGTTCCAGCATCACAGCGCAGGTCTTTTTCGTAGCAGCCGCTTTTATCGCTTCAACGTCGTTATAATCAACACGAGCAAAACCATCCGGTAGAGGGAGGTAGGGCTGCTGGTGCTTGTCCTGGCCGGTAGCCGCCACCATAGCCAACGTACGGCCGTGAAACGAGCTGCTGGCGGTAATTACTTCGTAGGCCCCGTCCCGGTGGCGTTTCCCGTAGCGCCGGGCCAGTTTCACCGCGCCTTCATTAGCCTCAGCCCCACTGTTACTGAAGAAGACCCTGTCCAGGCAGCTATGCCGAACGAGAATCTCCGCCAGTTGTACCTGGGGAATAGTATAGAACTGGTTCGAGGTATGAATTAGTGTCTTTGCCTGCTCAATCACTGCCTTGGTTACTGCCGGGTGACAGTGTCCCAGACTGTCAACTGCCCAACCGGCAACAAAATCAAGGTACTTCCGGCCGTTCTCATCCCAGACCCAAGCCCCTTTTCCCCTGATCAGGGTCAGCGGTGTCCGTTCCACGGTATGCATAAAATACCTTTTCTCAAGCTCCTGCCAGTGGCTCATTTCAGTGTCCATCTTACTAAACCACCTTTATCGTGGTGCTGCTACCACCACCATCGATTTGCTTGAGCAGGGCGTGCGGCTTTCTGCCGTCCATAATAATACAGGTAGTCGAACTATTAGATAAAGCTCTCAAGCAGGCTTTAATCTTGGGAATCATTCCTCCTGAAGCTACTCCTGAAGTCAGTAAAGCCTCGGCTTCATGTGGTGACAGCGCCGGGATGAGTCTGCCCGAGCTGTCGCTGATACCGGCAACATCGGTGAGAAAGATAAGCCTTTCCGCACCAATGGCAGCAGAAATTTCACCGGCTACGGTATCGCCGTTAACATTAAGCATTAACGGAGTATCCTCCGGTTTGTCGAACGAGTGTAGGCTGAGGGGGGAGACCACCGGGGCGAATCCGGATTCAAGCAGAGCATCCAGGAGAGCTGTGTTTACCTTGACCACATTACCGACGTAACCCATCTCTTTATTCCTGATTCTACCTTGAATTAGTGCTCCGTCGATGCCGCTGATGCCGACTGCCTTCCCCCCCTGGCTATTGATTGCAGCGACGATTTCCTTGTTGACCAGGCCGCCGAGCACGGCGGTTACCATTTTGAGGGCTGTTTCATCGGTTACTCGTTCGCCGCGGATAAAACTGGTGGTCGCTCCCTGTTGCTTCAGCCAATCGGTTACCACATTAGCCCCACCGTGCACGATAACCAATGATATACCCTGTTTCTGGAGCTCGACAATATCATTCAGGGCGGTATCGTGACTGCCTAAGGTAGACCCGCCAATCTTTATTACGGTAACCCTGCTCAATAGATACCTCTTATTTCTGCTTGAGTAACTAAAACTCAAGTCGTGTATTCGCTGTTAATGGCGACATATTCCTGGGACAGGTCACAACCCCAGGCAGTGGTTTCAGATCTACCCAGGTTAAGGTCCAGGTTTATCACTACCTCGCTATTGCCCATTATTCTTGCTACTTCCGCTTCGTCAAAGGACACCGGGCAGCCTGCTTTTACCAGACGTATGTTACCGATAGATAGGTCGATCCTCGATTCCACTATCTCAATGCCGCTGCGACCGGCCGCGGCCAGGATTCTGCCCCAGTTAGGGTCTTTGCCGTGTACTGCTGTCTTTACTAAAGACGATGCTGCTATTGTCCTGGCGACCTGTCTGGCGTCGGTAAGGCTGGCCGCCCCGCTGACATTGATTTCAATAAGCCGGTTTGCCCCCTCACCATCACGGGCGATGCTCTTTGCCAGGTGGATACAGATGCGGTTAAGGGCTTCTTGAAAAATCTGGGACTGGTGATCCCCTGGCAAAATGGTGCTTGTGACGTCCGCCATTCCGTCAGCCATTATCAGTGCCATATCGTTGGTGCTGGTGTCCCCGTCAATAGAAACCATATTGAAAGAAACGTCAGCCGCTTTATGCAGGGCGTGTTTGAGTAATTCCGGCTCTACGGCAGCATCGGTAGTCAAAAAACAAAGGAAGGTAGCCAGGTTGGGGTGAAGCATCCCCGAGCCCTTGACCGCACCGCCGATAACAAAATTGCCGTTGTCGCTGCTGACCGCTACGGCTGCTTCCTTGGGAACGGTATCGGTAGTCATTATCGCCCGTGCCAGATCATGCCCGCCGTCTCTGGATACCTTAATGCGCTTTATGCCGGTTCTGATAATGTCCATCGGTAGTCGTTTGCCGATTACTCCGGTACTGGCGACCAAGACAGCCTCCGGGGATACCCCGAGATTCTGGGCAGCCAAATCTGCCATCTCCGCGGCATCTCTAATCCCAACCTCACCAACACAGGCATTGGCGCAGCCGCTGTTTACTACTACCGCGTTTACCCGACCTGACTGTAGCCGCTGTTGGGATAGAACCACCGGGGCTGCCTTGACCCTGTTAGTAGTGAATAGAGCCGCTCCGGTGCAGGAACGTTCCGCAGAGAGAATGGCCAGATCGAGGATGCCTTTTACCCTCCTCTTTTTTAGTCCGGCATAGGTAGCCCCGGCCAGGAAGCCTTGGGGCGTGGTAACCGTACCCGATGTTACGAAAGAAATCTCACCGTCCACCAGATAAATATACCATAGTCGATATGGTCAGGCAACGGGATATGATAGAATAACAGAGTAACCGCGGTACATTAAAAAGGGGGAGGTGTAACCGGATAATGGAATTAAAGACCGTATACTTTGAACATCCCGGTAGCGAGACTACCGATACGACTCTCCGTATCGCCCGCGAGCGGGCGGAGGAACTGGATATTAAGAAAATTCTGGTAGCATCGACGAGCGGCGCTACTGCGGTCAAGGCTATGGATATCATCAATGGTGTAGAGGTTATCGTAGTCAGTCATGTTACCGGACTGCGGGAAGCCGGCAGTCAGGAATTCAAGGAAGAGAACAGACAGATCATCGAGAGTAAGAAAGGTGTCATCCTGACTACGGCCCATGCCTTCGGCGGGCTGAGTGCCGCGATGCGTAATAAGTATAATACCTATGTCCTGGGGATGATAGTCGCCGATACTCTGCGCATTTTCGGACAGGGAGTGAAGGTT
>JAQUOC010000044.1 GCA_028717305.1 Dehalococcoidales bacterium
CAGCGCTGATGGGCCTTGTTATCGGATACCCGATGATATTCTTTACCCTCATTCTGAGCGCAATAATCGGCGGCGTGGTCGCCCTGGTCCTGCTGATCACCAAAAAGAAGAAGCGCAGGGAAGGCATCCCCTTCGGCCCCATCCTCTCCGTAGCAACCATCGTTACCCTGCTCTGGGGAGGCAGCATCCTCAACTGGTACCTGGGCCTGTTCTAGTCCCTGATATCGCATATCCAATCATTATCCTGCTTTCCGCAGCCTGTCTACCCCTCGACATAATAAGCAGCGAATAAACTGCTCCATTAATTAAGAAGTAATTCACCAACCGCTGAAATACCCCCTTGACAGGGTGTAGTATAATAGTACTAGCTCAATAGTATGAGCCAGTACGTTAGGGTAATCTAGTAATGGAACGGCGAAGGTCCAGTATCGAAGTAATAGCCGATATGCTCCGTCTCGGTGAGGCCGGTAAGACGGAAATAATGTACAGCGCCAACATGAGCTACTTCCAGCTGCAGAAGTACCTCAAGTTCCTGCTGGAGCTGAAGCTCATCGACAGGGTAATGATCGGCAACCCGGTAGTCACCTACCGGGTAACCAGGAAAGGATTGAAGCTGCTGAGGCATATCGACAACATCCTGGAGATACTCGAGTTCAAGGAAAAGGATGAATTCCAGTGACATCAAACGAAGGAGCTAGTATATGTCTGAAAAAAGAATGCTGATACTGCCGGCGGAGCTCGTTGAGAAGATCGATGAAAACCGTGGCGACCTGGGCCGGGCGGAATTTATCGAGTTCCTCATCAGCGGCCAACTGAAGGAGGAAAGCAAGGAAGCCAAGCGCACCGGCAAAGCGGAAAGCTATGTCACCAAAGAGGAGCTGCGCTCCATAGAGCAGGACATCAAGAAGCTGCTGAGGAGTTTCATCGACTTCTTCGTTAATTACGGACTGGAGATCGGCAAACAATCACCCCGTGCCGAGTTTGAAGAGCTGATCGGCAAGCTGCAGGGACTGGAAAAAGACCTGGACTCCGATAACGATAACGAGAAGAAGGCAACCATCAAGTGGAAGTAGCCCGTTAGCAAGCCTCCGGCTTCCGGACAAGCCGGCTTTGGCCTCTCTCTTTAGTAAGGAGAGAGGCTTTTTTATTACCATTTTATTACCGCGGGGAATAGAACATTGTTCTAGAACAGGATACCTTCCCATATCTGCGATTCTCTGTAATAGTTATTGGCGAATAGCTATTGGTAAGGGAAGGGATCATGCTCTATATCATCCTGGGAATAGTCGGTTTTACCGTGATACACCTCTTCGACCTTGTCTCGCTGAAGAGGATTCCCCGGGCCAAACCTGCCGTCTGGGCATCGGGCAGCGGCCTGCTGGTCTACTCGCTGGTGATGATATGCCTGGCCCCGGATAAGCTGGTACTGCCGGCGGAGCTGACCTGGCTGGGCTGGGGCATGCTGGCACTGTCCCTGCCCCTGTTGATCCAATCGCTTTTTGTCGGTCTTCCCTTCCGCAAAACATACCTCACCGCCGGCGTCGGCGACCGGCTGATAACAACCGGAATGTACTCTCTTACCCGCCACCCGGGGGTAATCTGGTTCACCATCCTGATGCTGGCCCTGATTCCGGTAGCGGGGTCGAGGCTGCTGCTACTGGCCGCACCGGTTTTCATCGCGTTGGACATTATGCTGGTGACCATTCAGGACAAATTCATCTTCGGCAGGATGTTCGACCAGTACGAAAGCTACCAGCGGCAGACACCGATGCTGCTCCCAACTCGGAGCAGTCTGCACGCTTTCCTTCAATCATTACGAAAAGATAAACCGATAATAAATCACGGAGGTTACACAATGAGCAAAGAAGCAGAACTTATCGTTCAGGGTAAGAACGAAGAGCTATGGCAGCGGTGCTGCGGTTTCATCGACCTAAGCCTGGCGGAATGTATGAGCATCCAGCGGCGTCTGCTGCTGGAGCAGATAGGACTGTTGAAAAAGTGCAAGCTGGGCAGGAGCATCATGCGCCGGGCCAACCCCGAGACCGTGGATGAGTTCCGCCAGCAGGTACCGCTGACCACCTATGCCGATTATGAGCCGTTTCTCCTCACTAGGAACGAGAGCGCCCTGCCGGCGAAACCGCTCTTCTGGCAGCATACTTCGGGCAGGTCCGGGGAATACCCCTTCAAGTGGGCTCCCGTCACTGCCCGCCAGTTCGAGGAAATACAGGCGCTGCTGTTCGGCTGTCTGGCCTTCTCCAGCTGCAAGCAAAAGGGCGAAATAGGCTACCAGAGAAAGGACAAGTTTCTCTATGCACTCGCCCCGCCGCCCTACACCACCGGCTCACTGATACACTATGCCCCCAACGAGGTATTTGACTTCCTGCCGCCGGTCAAGGCGGTGGAGGGAATGTCCTTCGAGGACCGGATACGCCTCGGTTTCCAGATGGCACTATCGGACGGAGTAGACCTCTTCTTCGCCCTATCCAGCGTAATAGTAGCCCTCGGTGACCGCTTCAGCCAGGGAAACGGCGACCTTGATCTGAGAACCCTGCTGGGCAAACCGAAGACCCTGCTCAGGCTGCTCAAGGGCGTCATGAAAAGCAAGCTAGCCCGCCGGCCGATGCTGCCCCGGGATGTCTGGAAACTGAAAGGCTTGATTGGAACCGGTTCCGACAGCTCCGTATTCCGGGAAAAAATCAAGGAAATGTGGGGCAGATATCCCCTGGACGTCTACGGCGGCACCGAGGGCATTATTATGGCGACCCAGACCTGGGACTATCAGGGATTGAGCTTTGTTCCCCATACCAACTTCTTCGAGTTCATTCCCGAGGAAGAGAGCCTGAAAGCCAAAGCCGATCCCCTCTACCAGCCGAAAACGGTGCTGCTGGATGAGGTCGCGGCAGGGGAGAACTACGAACTGGTAATCACCAGCTTCCACGGCGGTCCCTTCGTCAGATATAAGCTGGGTGATATGGTCCGGATCACGGCACTGCGTAACGAACGGCTCGATATCGACATCCCCCAGATGGAATACTACGCCCGCATTGATAATATGATCGACATCGCCGGATTTACCCGGCTAACGGAAAGGGTTATCTCTCAGGCGATAGAGAATACCGGACTGGACTACGAGGACTGGACAGTACGCAAGGAGCTGAGAGCTAAACCGGTACTGCACCTGTATCTGGAGCTCAAGGAGAACGGACACGTTACCGAGGAAGAGGTTGCCGTATCCGTCCACGAGAAGCTCAAAGAACTGGACGCCCCCTACGCCGACCTGGAAACGTTCATCGGCCTGAGGCCGCTGGAGGTCACCCTACTTCCCGAGAATACCTTCAGAAGCTATATGATCCGGCAGCAGGCTGCCGGTGCCGACCTGGCACACCTCAAGCCGCCGCATGTCAACCTCTCCGACAGCATCATAGACTCCCTGATCAACGGGCCTATGGCAGAACCGGTAGCGCAGGAAGAGGACTACGAGGAGACGGTAAAACGCTACCAGATGAACCGCAAGAGACGCCAGCGCCAGCCGGCAGCCACCAAAACAAACAAATGATAGGGGATGAAACATACCGGTCACCAAGATATCACCATAGGCAGTAATCTAAGAGAGGTAATTCAAAATGTCTAACAACAACGGCGCCAATAACAATAAGCGGGTAGTGGTTACCGGGATGGGCATAATCTGCCCGGTGGGACTGACTGTTTCCGAAGCCTGGTCCGGCCTCGTCTCGGGAAAGTCAGGCATTGATTACATTTCCAGCTTTGATACCACCGCCTTTAAGACCCGATACGCCGCCGAAGTGAAGGGCTTCGACCCGCACGATTACGTCGGTCCGAAAGAGGCCGGGCGTATGGACCGCTTCACCCAGTTCGCCGTAGCCGCCAGTTTGCAGGCAGCCGAAGCGGCCCGCCTGCGGCTGGACAATGGAGACGCCGAGGAGACCGGCGTCATCATCGGGGACAGCATCTGCGGACTGCTTCAGATCTGTACCCAGTTCAAGGTACTGGCTGAATCGGGGCCGGACCGGGTCAGCCCGGTTCTTGCCCCGACAATGTCGGGCGATGCCGCCCCGGTACAGGTATCCCTGACGCTGGGAACAAGGGGAATCAACTACTCTCCCTCCTCAGCGTGCTCCAGCGGCAGCGATGCCATCGGTCAGGCATTTCAGCTAATCCGCAGGGGAGACGCCCGAGTCATGATAGCCGGCGGTGCCGAGGCCCCGATAATGCCTATCATACTGGCCGCCTTCAACTCCTGCCGGGCGCTATCGACCAAGAACAACGGCGTGGAAACATCCTGCTGCCCGTTCGACGCCGAGCGGGATGGTTTTGTCCTCGGCGAAGGTGCCGCCATTATGATTCTGGAAGAGGAGACCTATGCCCGGAAGCGGGGAGCCCCCATACTGGCTGAAATCATCGGCTACAGCGCCACCAGCGATGCCTTTCACCTTACTCAACCTTCACCTGATGGAGAAGGAGCCGCCAGAGCAATAAGGATAGCGATGAAAGATGCTGCCGTTACCCCTGCCGATATCGACTATATCAATGCCCACGGCACAGCAACGCTACTTAACGACCGGGCGGAAACCCGCGCCATGAAAAGCGTACTGGGAGACTACGCCTACCGTATACCCGTCTCGGGCAGCAAATCGATGACCGGCCACCTGCTGGGGGCATCAGGCAGTATCGAAGCCGTAATATGCGTGCTGGCGATCAATAAAGGGGTGATACCGCCGACGATAAACCTCACCCACCCCGACCCCGAGTGCGACCTGGACTATGTACCCAACCAGGCACGGCAGATGAACGTCAAAACCGCCGTATCCAACTCCTTCGGCTTCGGTGGGCATAACTCGACACTCATCTTCCGCCGCTATGACGGATAAGCGATAAGCCTGCCTCAGACATGCGGTACATCCCGGAGGAGCCGGCGCCACTTCATTGACAAGCCAGGAACCATAAGGCATAATCTCTACTGATAACGGTAAGGATTATTCCGTCTTCTTCTTGTTACCGGGAGAGACTTGTTGATGAATATCTGGACGGCAATACCGCTGGTAAGCTTTTCGGTGTTTACCGTTCTGGCGGTGCTTACCCTGAGGCAGCACAGGACACGGGTAAACCGGACCTTTGCCTGGTTCCTCATCGCCTCCGGCACCTGGAGCTTTACCTCCTTCATGCTGCATCTGAACGTCTATCCGCAGCTTGCCCTTCTCTGGAACGAGCTGCTGGTCGCCGCACTGCTGTGGACAGTAGTCAGCTACTACCATTTCGTCAGGACCTATAACAACAGACCCAGCGGAATAGGAACCTACCTCGGCTATGCCGCCGTAGTTACCGTTCTGGCACTTTCCTTAAACGGATACATCGTTAAGTACGCCTACGTCAGCAACGGCATCCTGTACCATGACCTGGGTACTTCCCTCTATGTTATCGGTGGCATCAGTGCCGCCTTCCTGATCGTCTCCATGCTCATGCTGACCCAGCGCTACCGCAGCTCCCTGGACCCCACCGACCGCAACCGGACAATGTACCTCATAATAGGCTCGGCAATTGTAATAAGCTCAAGCTATATCACCAACCTGACGCCAGCCATAGCCGGCCTATCCATCGACCACATCGGCAACCTGACCAATGCTTCGCTTATCACCTACGCCATTATGAGGTACCAGCTACTTAACATAAGGTTTGTCGCCAAGAGGACGCTGGGCTATGCTCTGGCAGCCGCCTGCCTCGGTGGAATATACGTCGGTGCGATATTACTGTGGCAGAGCGTCCTGCCGGCTCAAACGACCTATAACATTGCCCTGCGTACCACCGCGCTGGTACTCCTGCTGGCGCTGATGGCACGACCGCTGATGCGCAGAATCGAAAACAGACTGGACCATTTGTTCCACCGGAAAAATTATGAGCCACGCCGTGCCCTCCTCGACTTCAGCAAGAGAATGAGCAGCGTCATTAACCTGGACGAACTCGCCGATGAAATGCTAAGCACAATAACCAAGGCCCTGCATCTGACACAGGCAAAACTGATGATACAAGATATCGGCAGCGGTGATTTCACGACACAGTTTTCCTATCCCAAAACGGAGGGCGAACCGGACGACGAAATCAGTTTTAACGTTGACAACCCTGTCGTTACCTGGCTGCATAAAGAGAACGAGCCGCTTAACCTGGAGCCAATCGACAATATGCCCAAATTTAAGGGCCTATGGGAAGTAGAAAAGCGGCAGATAGCAGCATCAAATCTGGGAATGCTGTGTCCTATAAAGACACAGGGCCGGCTGGTCGGTATACTGGCCCTGGGCAAAAAGCGCTCCGGCTCCATCTACTCCCACGAAGACCTGGAACTGGCAATGAATATGGCCAGCCAGGCCGGTGCTATCATCAATAATGCCCAGCTTTATTCCCGGGCGATGGTGATGGCAAATACCGACGGGTTGACCGAGCTATACAATCACCGCCAGTTTCATGAACGCGTCGACCAGGAGATCGCCCGCGGGTCGCGTTTCGGGACCACCTTTTCCCTGATAATGCTGGACGTTGACCTTTTCAAGGCCTATAACGACATCCACGGTCACCTGGCCGGCGACGAAATCCTGCGTAGAATTGCGCTGGCCATCAGGACATCTATTCGAAGCCTGGACACCGCCTTCCGCTACGGGGGCGAAGAGTTTGCCATCATATTACCCGAGGCTCAGCTTGCCGATGCCTATAAGGTAGCAGAAAGAATCCGTAAGACGATAGCCTCGAAAACTAGCTCCCGGGCCACCCCGATAACGACCAGCCTCGGCGTCGCCAGCTGGCCGGTTGACGGCGTAACCAAAACGGAAATCATCACCCGCGCCGATGCGGCGCTGTACCGGGCCAAGCAAACAGGTAGAAACAGAACCTGCCTTTCTTCAGAGGTGGCTAAAACGGAAACGTTGCCGGCGGATGCGGAGCATGAGACGCAATCAAGAGCACTGAGCATAATATACGCTCTGGCAGCTACTGTGGATGCCAAGGACCACTACACCTACGGACACTCGAAAAAGGTGAGCAACTACGCAGTAGCCCTGGCAGAAGCGCTGGGACTATCCGAAGAGGTAATCGAGACCATCCGTGCTGCCGGCCTGCTGCACGACGTGGGCAAAATTGCCGTCCCGGACTCCACACTGAATAAGAGCGGGCCTCTGAATAACGATGAATGGGAACTAATTCAGGCACACCCCAAGCTCGGCATCGAGATACTGCGACACGTCATCGACCTGGTCAACTGTATTCCTATTATCCTGCATCATCACGAACGATATGACGGCTCCGGCTACCCCAACGGCCTGAAGGGGGACACCATTCCCCTGGAATCCCGAATCCTGGCAATTGCCGATGCTTTCGACGCCATTACCTCTCCGAGGCCGTACCGCAAGCAGCTACCCGTGCCGGAAGCACTCAGCGAGCTGAAGCGCTGCGCCGGGACCCAGTTCGATGCCAAACTGGTAGACGTTTTCTGCAAGGTGATAGAGTCAACTCCGTCGACAAGACTGGAGATAGGATAATCTTCAAGCCGTCGGTAAAGGAACAGTACAGGATACCAATAGGGGATTTACCGGAAGCCGCATATATAGTAGAGTATCTCACGACAAGATCGAAAATAGAGAAGGGAAAGCTGCGGAGATACCGATATGATAGAAGAGCAAGTAACCAAACTGCTTAAACTAACCGTGGACAAGAAAGCTTCGGACCTTCACCTCAGGGTACCGAGTCCACCCGTACTTCGTATCGATGGAGCACTGGCGCCCCAGGATGATCTGCCGCCTGTTACCGTCGAAGACGTGGAAAAGGCTTTTGAGCACATTACCACTCCTGAGCAGAGAAATACCTTCCTCAGCGAACTGGAGCTGGATTTTGCCTACAGTATTCCCGGGTTAGCCCGGTTCCGCGTCAGCGTTATGAAACAGAGGAATACGATAAGCATTGCCTTCCGTGTTGTGCCTTTCCGGGTACTCACTATTGATGAACTGGGGCTGCCCCAGATCTGCAAAGAGCTTATTCTTAAGCCGAGAGGACTCATCCTGGTAACCGGACCCACCGGCAGCGGCAAGTCAACGACTATGGCCGCGATGGTCAACCACCTTAACGAGAACGAAAGCCGGAATGTCATTACCATCGAAGACCCGATCGAGTACCTGCACAGCAATAAAAAATGCCTGATTGCCCAAAGAGACCTCGGGGACGACACCAAATCCTTCCATATCGCCCTGGTACACGCACTGCGTCACGACCCGGACGTTATTGTCGTCGGTGAGATGCGCGACCTGGATACTATTACTACCGCCATCCGAGCTGCCGAGACCGGACATCTGGTACTGGGTACCTTGCACACTACCGATGCCCCTCAGACCGTCGACCGCATAATCGACATCTTTCCACACGGGCAGCAACAACAGATCAGACTACAGCTGTCACAGGTAATGGAGGCAATACTATCACAAACCCTGCTGCCCCGCATCGGGGGAGGGCGGATAGGTGCTTTTGAGATTATGCTCGCCACACCCGCCGTGAGAAACCTCATCCGGGAGCAGAAGACCTTTGAGCTGCACAGTATTATGCAGCTCAACAGCAAGGATGGTATGCAGACTCTGGATAACGCTCTGGCCAGTCTACTGAGAGCAGGCATCATTACCAAGGAGGAAGCACTGATGAAGAGCAGCAGCCCGGAAAGATTGAACAAGTTGCTTCAGCTTCCTCACCGGAGCAGCTGAGCTTAAAGCATCAGCCTAAGTCGATATCCCCGCCCGGATTAGTCGACATATCCAGACGTCCACTGTTGTCATCATTCAACGGAAGCAATATAGTGGTAGTGCGGCTGTCCGCCCCGCACCAGTTCGAACTGCAGGTTGGGATACCGTTCACGAAACTCTGTAGCAAACGAGCTAAGCTCAACACGCTCTTCGTCACCACGGTAGTAGACGGTAACTATCTCGACATTGCTCAAATCCAGCTTGGCTAATACCTCATTCAAGGTTCCGGTAGCACTATCGCCAGCGGCAACCAGATCCCCATCCAGGAATCCGATGAACTGCTTCTTCTTAATGTGCAGACTGGCTAACCGAACCGAGCGTGCCGCTTGAGTAATCGCGATAGAACTTACCGCCGACTGTGCCTTTTTCATGGCGGTAACGTTGGTATCCAGGTCTACTTCGGTATTGAAAGCCAGCAGAGCGGCTATTCCCTGCGGGATTGTCGTTGTTGCCAGTACCTTGACGGTCTTTTCAGTCAGTGAACGCACCTGTCTGGCGGCAGGGATGACATTCTTGTTATTGGGGAGAATAATAATCTTGTCCGAGGCTACCGATTTTACTGCCTGAAGCAGGTCCTTGGTGCTCGGGTTCATGGTGCGGCCGCCGGGAACAACCACCGCTCCCAGACTGGTAAAAACATCAGCCAGGCCGTCTCCGGAAACTACCGCCACCACGATCATATCAGCCACCACCATACGCTCTTTCTGCATCTCAACGAAGCCTTCATGCTGCTCATCCATATTCTGGATGCTGACCTGATGTACGGTACCCAGCGAAGTCGCCAGATGGATGATAGCACCCGGATCCAGAGTGTGAATATGAACCCTGATGGTAGACGAGTCGCCAACCACAATGAGCGACTCTCCCTTCTTCTTCAGTCTGCGTTTGAGCTTCTCCGGATCAAGCTCCTGCCCTTTTATGATGAAACAGGTACAATACCCGTAAGGATTTTCATCCGCCGCTATCATCTGGGGCGTCTTGGCCAGTTGGGCTACATCACTGATGATTATCCCCGGCTTGCTTGCCTGGGACTCTTCCGCCCCTCCCTTAAGATAACGTAGAGAGCCTTCCAGGATGGTATATAATCCCTGCCCCCCGGCATCTACCACGCCGGCATCTCTTAATACGGGAAGAAGATTAGGAGTATTAGCCACCGACTCTCTGGCGGTATTGACCACCGCATCCATAATCGATATTATGTTAGCGCTTTTGTTATCGGCCTCCTCTTGAGCCGCCGACGACGCCTCACGAATTACGGTAAGAATAGTCCCCTCCACAGGGTTGGCTATCCCGTTATACGCCTCCGTCGACGCCTGTAACAAAGCTCCCGCCAGATCCTTGCCAGTACAGGTATCCTTCCCGGCCAGACCCTTCGCCAGACCATGCCAGATCTGAGAAAGAATCACGCCGCTGTTACCACGGGCACCCATCAGCGCCCCCTTGGCGATAGACTCCGCCACCGCCGACGTACTGTGATCGGGCGCCCGGTAGGCCTCCTCAAGGGTAGAACGCATAGTAAGCAGCATGTTAGTCCCGGTATCGCCATCCGGCACCGGGAAGACATTTAAGGCATCCACCTCCGAGGCATTCTTCTCCAACCACTCGGTAGCCGCCATAATCATATCCCTTAGCTCTTGCCCACTGAGAGAATTAGCTTGCCTCATGATATACTCTCCTTACCCGAAAGTACCCTCTTAAGACAATCGCCACGACAACCATCCCATCCTTGCCAAGCTTACTAAAGCTATGATAACATTATATACTAATACTATTTAATGAAAGCATTAGCCACTGTCCCGACATTCTACAATAAAACTAATGCGCAGTAAAGGGGTAACTTCATCAGCTATGAAATGCGACTTGTGCGGCAAATTACCACAGTACGGTCATAACGTCAGTCATTCTAAACGCCATACCAACCACCGTTGGTTGCCTAATATTCATCCGGTTACTATCACCGTAGACGGGAAACAAACGCAGCTCAACCTCTGCACCAGATGTCTGCGAACTCAGAATAAGACCGCCAAGAGCGGGTAGGGCTTATAGCTGACAACTGTCATAATTTAACGTAGTCTTATACCAGAGTCGGGATACTAGCGATA
>JAQUOC010000045.1 GCA_028717305.1 Dehalococcoidales bacterium
TCTATTGGGCCTCCTGTGCACGGGAAATCACCCATATTGATGGTGGATAGGTATATAACGCTACAGTCTGGGCAGACGGCAACGTCGGAGAGTAAGTCTATGGTGGTGTCAATAAGGCCTATCTGATTGAAGGATACCCCGTCATCAAGGCTCACCGAGAAGGCTGACTCGTCAAGAGGGTTACCAGGACCTACATCCCAATCTGTACGTCCCCATCCATCAATATATGGTTCAGTATCAGGATTATGCCTGAGGAACGTACGGCTGCCGCTGGTGGAAGCAAAGGCTTTCTCACCATCAGGAGTATAAGACACCACCGCCAGGGTGGGACCAGAGGGATCCTTGCAGGCGCATTCCCACTCCGGACAGCAGTCATCAAGCTCTACGGTATGGTAGACTGCTACACCAACACATGGTTCAACATCTGATACGGTCTCCTCAGCCCAATCCATTTCTACACCCATAGTACCGACCATTGCCTTACATGTATCGGCATCACCATGGACATCAATACTGGCCAGGATAGGATCTCCAGATGGTCCACAGCGGCCAGTTAGGGCCCCGTCCTCTGAAATAAAAACGTAACCACCGGTCTCACCGGTATTTGCATTCAAAGCATTGACGTACAGATAGATGTTGTTGTCAGCTGGTTCAGCTCCGTCAAAGTCAGCGGGTAATGCGAATCCCATCATATAACGGGCGCCGATTGAATAAAGGATAGTTCCCTCATCGCTTATCTGTACGGCATCACCAAAACCAGCTTCGGCGTTCCAGGCACCATCACCATCAAGTGTACCCTCTTGGAGATATGGTACATTGTCCCCGAGTGGTGCACCAACGCCCATACAGACTATTGTATCATCCATATCAAAGTTGGGTGAAAAATCAACGGCAAGTACTCCACCAAGGCGAAATGACCAATCAGTAATAGCATCGGTGCTGTCGTTCCAGCCAGGATAGGATCGAGTATCAACCCAGCCTCCGGTAAGCCAGGTACCTGCCTCGAGGCGGAAAACCACTCCCGGGCCACAGGCAGGATTTGGTGGAGTCATTGCTCTACCAGCCAGGGCTATATTGTGGATGTCGCCTACTGCCGGTGATACTGCCATGTCCATCATAGCGCCCATTGCGCTGCCATAGGCGGCATCCTCTATTGGATGGGCGTAGGTAAAGTTAGCCCCGCCGTCTTCGGAGGCAACCACGAAAGGAGTACCCGGAGCAAATGGTCCTCCACCTCCGTCATCAAGGTAGCCGGCCACAGCTACCCAGTCTTCGTTATCGGGGGCTATTGCCACTAGGCTGAGCATAAAGATTTCTTCATCGGGTAGGGAAGAGGCCTCGACGACGTTCTCGGTAATGTCGCTCCAGGTGACGCCACCGTCATCGGACTTGACCAGGGCGAAGTAGCCCCAAGGATCATCATAATCCCATCCGACCCCAGTGCACTCGCTGTTAAGCTCGAGGACGGCGTATACAATATCCCCCTCGTCGCCACCTACGGCGTAGTCGAGAATGTCGGAGGCGGGCAGGATGACCAGGTCATCCCAGCTCGGCGTGTTGACCTGGCCCCACTCCATCTCGTCGGCCTGGGCCGCCGGAGCGGCAATGAAGGCCGCACCAAGCGAAAGAGTCAGGCCAAGGGCAAGGCCTACGCCTAAAATCTTAGATATCAGTTTGGTTTTCATCGACCTTATATTTTCTCCTTTAAATCTTAAGTATTACCTCTCTCCAGATAAAGATGTAAAAAAACACACCTCTATTTCTCATTGGAGAAAAGGCTATGTTTTTTGGTTTTCCGTTATGCTCCCGGAATCGAGAGCATCCCCATTCGGAATAATGTTAGCTGGAGTATTCCTCCGGGCTCTCTCTATGGCACCACCTCCTTTATCTAGAGAATCGGCGTAATTATATCACCTTTTGTCAATAGGGTGTTATAGGTATTTTGGGATATTTAGGGTAAGGGTTAACCTCGTTTTTCCATGAACCGAGGACATAAAATATTTCAGGGCAGGTGCCATCGAGTCGATTTACTTCGCAGAGGGTTATCGACCGCCTTCTGCGGGGGATAACGCCTCAGGCGGCCTGCCCTTATTTGTTCACCCGACGAAAGATACAGAACACAATCTGACGGATTGTTACCTAGAGCCGGTTACTCTTGCAGCAATTTTCGTATAAGGTCTCGATTCTGGTCTAATGACTTGTATAACCTCTCTATCTGCTCTGGAGGGAACAAAATTAGGTCACGAGCAAGCCTATGAAATGTACCTGTGAGCATAGGTGCTACTAACTTCTCAATTCTTTTTAGGTCACGATCACCTGTAACCGCAAGAAAGAGCCTGCTTCCCCAAGTGTCCTTTGCATGTTGTAGCTTTGCCAAAGCTTCAATTAGGTTGCCCTTATCCTGAACCTCAAAGACAAAACCGGGCCTCGGTGCTTTTGGGAAAGTCTTCCATACAACGTCATACACATATGGGGATTCATGGAACTCGACTTCCGGGTAGTAACCAAGTATGTCTCCAATCTGGCGTAATAACTCTTTGAAGTGCTCGTGGGGTCGTAAAACTGGAATTGGTGGTACAGTTTCAGTGTCTTGCCTTCGCGCTTCGTCTATTATAAGACCTTCTTTAAGTCTTTCCCTTATTCCATGTTCTCCGGTTGAATAACGAGGCCGCCAGCTAGACCAATTATCCTCCAAGAACATTTTTCCTTTAGGTGTAATACGCCACAGCCCTCTTGGCTCGCGATATAAATGCCCCAATTCCACCAGCCTCTGCCTAGTCCATTGAACACGGTTTGTAAATAGAAATCCTTTCCCTGATGGTAATCTCAACTGCTTATCTTGTTCAGTGAGTTGGGGGAAGAAAGCCTGCACTCGCGTTACTGCTTCCTGAAGAGTCAGTTCACCCCCAGCATCTGTAATGACTCTTAGGAGAGGCAACCGTATACTCTCCTCCATAGGAATAGCCATTGTGATCACCGCCTCACAGCCAATCTTATAGTGTGGCCATTGTTACTCCAGCAGCACTATAAACCACTCAATAGGTGCTGTCAATAACTGCGTGAAAATATGGTTTTGTAAAACGTCACTTTGTTAGGCCAGGTTTCCGTGCTATATTATTGATGAGATAGACCCATGGACAGAAAAAAGGTTGAGCAGCGTAATGGTAAAGCACGCAAGGCATTCAACATGGTTGAGAAACGCACCTATATTTCTCCTGAATATGATATGGTTTTAGGCAACGAAGAGATTAGTAGCACAGGTCCTCTGGTCATTGCTAGATTAAAGCTGAAGAATGCTGATAAAAAAGGCACATTACCGGAGTTTTTATTTAGGTGGGATGAAAAGGATAACCACCTAGACATTGATGCATTGGACACGTCGAAAAAGCGACAGATTTTATTCAGAAACGGAAATACCGAGTATTACGGTCATCGTCCAACGAGAATAAGTACCAGTCCCAGAATTTTTCAAATCGAAATAGCGTGGAGTGGTAATAAAGTATATTCTGGAGAGTTTGGGTTCAGTTTAGGTAGAGACGTAGAAGCAAAAACTGCAATTGGGATAAAAACATCCATATCAATTAGTTCTGGTAAAAGCCCTGATTAAATCATATAGGTAACAAGAAGCCAAGAAGTGAAATGTCTAATGCAAGAGCTCTATAAGGGAAATCTATCTGTTAATGGGAGGCTTCCATTTATCCAGTAGTTTACTATCGGAACTAAGTGGTATCATTCAGGGGTTCAGGGAGATGGGAGTTTATAAAGTAGCCCCTTCCCATTGCTCCGGGGATAAATGTAGAGAATTATTCGAAAAAGAGTATCAGGAAGACTATATTCATAGCGGCGTGGGTATGGAGATAGTGCTCTCTTATAGTCCTCAGCGGAGATCCTGTGTGCCATACAGTTCCCTAAATACTAATGCCTAAAACCACAGATGTATCTATCTGGCGCCGGGGAATGTCCCAATACCTCTCAAGAAGTTCATCCTTGTTAGGCATGAGTCCGAATCCACACTTTTGGTAAAAATCTATAGCCCAGCTAGCACTCTTCCACTTACCGACTAAAAGGTATTTCGTCTTCGTTAATCGCTTAGCGTGATCGAGAAGACGTGTACCTATGCCCTTTCGCTGATAACTGGGTAAAACATATGTGTGCCTGATAAGGGTTACATCTTCAATTGGCTGGAATCCAATTACGCCCACCACTTGGCCCTTCTCTTTCCAGCCGTAGAAAGTTATACTTTTCATCTCAGCCGCTAGTTCATGGATAAGCATGTATGGCTCGTTGTAGCGGTCATCTGGTATAACACGCTTGTAGGCGGTAGCAGCTTGGTTAATGACTGTGTAGATAACATCAACGTCAATAGGTGATAGTTCTATTATCATTTAAAGAGCTCACTTTCCTGTGATTATTGTTATCATAACAACCGTGATAATAGACATTCAAACAAGAGGCATATTTATCTAAGAAGGAACGATACAAAATAGGTAAAATGATTGCACGATCCTGACTATTGTTTAGATAACCTAATAGGGGTCGCTAGGGGTACCATCAGGCTTCCGGTCACATGCTTCCTCAGTTATTTATATGAGGATTCACGTGTTTCATTTGGTGAGGCTTGTTATAAGTGTACTAGTAGATACCGGTTATGTTTGTATTGACATAATCATGTATGTGGCTGGCTATCCTGTCGTATGCCATGAAGCCCTCTTTGGAGGGGAGAATCAAGGGCCTTATCTCATCTCCGTATCCTCTCGTAGCGCAGCCCATCACCAGCACCCCTTCTTTGACCGGTTCGTAGGTTTTGATGGCGTTTTCCGGTTTGGTGTCGGCACCCTCGACGCGGATTAGCTGTGCCATCATTTTGAAGTCGGTGTCGGACAGCGCCAGCTTCGGCCAGATGGCTATCTCGGCTTCGCCTCCTGCCTGGAGCGTATTGATCAGATCGGCCAGGAGCGGCTCCTTCAGCGAAGGGTCGTGATTCAGGATGTCGGCAATCTTGCCGCCGCTCCACTTGAAGTCGACGATATTCCCCTTTTTATTCTTTACCTGCGCCTTGGCGTTCAGGTTCTTCCAGTTTTTCTTGTCTTTGCCCACATAGCAGTCCACGGCATAGAGGAAAAAGGCCGACCAGTTGTTCTCCGTGCTCATGGTATCCTGCCGGGGCCGTGATGTTCCTACGTGCTGCATCACTGCGTAGATGATTTTGTCGATGTTCATGCTTTCTATGCGAATGCACTTCTGCCGGCAGTTTTCCGGCGGTTTCTCCGTATCCTGAACGAAGTCGACTGTATCGGCGATTGAAGCGATGCCCAGGGAATCGAGGTACTTGCTCAGCGTTTTCAGGTGCTCCGCCTGGATCGGTCTCAGATCGATCATCTTTACCATGCTGGTCTATTCACCTCCCGCTTTCCGCTCGGTCTGTAGCAAAAAGAGTGCCGACTGTGCTCGAGTCGGCGGTTTCGGACGCCGGCGCTCTATCCACCCGGGTATAGTCGCAGGACTGTTGGGGTGAGTGGAGGGATTCGAACCCTCGATCTTCAGGGCCACAACCTGACGCCCTAACCACTAGGCTACACTCACCATAAGAACATAAGTATTATAGCTAAAAACCTCTCCTCCCCGCAATGTGGTGCGGGATGATGCCGGCTGTTTTCAGCATGAAAGTGCATTTTTCAGACAAGCTCGACTATGGTAACCCCGGCGCCTCCCTCTCCGTACCCGCCGGGCCGGTAGGATTTGACCAGGGGGTGCCGGGCAAGGTGTCTCCTGGCTACCTGGCGTATCGTTCCGCTGCCCTTGCCGTGGATTACCCTGACCCGGTACAGACCGGCCAGCATCGCGTCGTTGAGGTATTGGTCCAGCTTGATCAGCGCCTCGTCGACGGTAAGGTGGCGCAGGCGCACCTCGTCGGTTACCGGTTCTATTGGTTTATTCCTGTCCATCGGCTGATTGTTGGTATCCCCCGGGCTAATTCTAGCACTGCGGGTTGTCTTAGATAAAGCGCATCTTTCCCGGCGGTAAATGAGTCGGAGTGCCCTGGACTCTGTGGCTACTTCAGGCTGTCGGTCAGGTCCTGGCGGCCGGTTATTGCGGCGGCTTTGTCCAGGAAGTCCTTTATTGAGCTGCTTTGCTCTCTCAGCTTTCTCACTTCGGCCCCTATCGGGTCGATTGAGGTCGGGCTGTCGGCATAGGCTCCGTGAAAGGCGAAGTAGGCCTGGTTCAGCTTCCTGATGTGATAGCCCATGGCGGCAAGATACTGCCGTTTCTCTTCCATAAACTCTTCCGCCGGCTCTATTTCTCCCCGGCTCAGGTACTGGTCGACGGTCCTCCTGATCTCCCTCATCTCCCGGTTAAAGTCGAACCCCGCCTCGTCGGGCGGGCTCTGGCCGCCGTTTTCGCCGACCCGGGCGTAGTATTTCCGGTACACGATAGCTCCGATTTCCTTGCTCGTCATACTGGCTACCGTCTCGTTGATGGTGGCGATTTCGTAGTTCGGGGCAAGCCCGGTCAGGTCCAGGGTGTACAGGATTCCCAGCGGCTTGAAGAACAGGTACTGGTGCAGCCATTCCTCGGTGGCGGCATCGATGGTAAAGCTCAGGCTCGCTTCGTTGGTGACAAAGCTGGGGTAGGTCGAACCCAGGCCGCCGAGCTCAACCACCAGTGCCGAGACCCCTAGTTCAGCGGCCGTTTCCTCGATAGCCTCCATCTCCGCAACGGTGAGGTCCTGGCTGAGCAGAATCTCCCTGATGGTCTCGATCCTGTCCCGGGGCGAAATCACCAGCATGTGCGGCGGCCTCTCCAGGCTGAAATTGAGCGGGGGAAAGTTGATGCTCAGGCCGGTCAGAGGGTTGAAGATGCCCTCTTCGGCCAGGACTGCCTTGATCTGCTTTTCGATTATCCTCTCCACGGTATTCTCCAGGCCCAGCTTGCTCTTCTTGAGCAGGGTAAGCTCACCCTTCAGCAGGGCTAAGTCGCCCTGCCTGGTACCGCTTTCTACGGCCCGGATTTCCCTCTCCAGCCCGTTGATCAGACTGACCGTGTCGAAATACTCGAACACCTTATCGGTTTCATCGGGGCTGTCGAACCAGCTTCTGGCCCACTGAACCGTTTCCCCGGGTGCCGTCCGGCACTCCCAGGCCACAACACTGAAGCCGTACGGCCTGGCGATTGAATCCAGCCGGTCGTCGAGACTCTGGCTGGTACCGCAGCCGGTGATGCACCACCCGGCCAGCAGCAGGCCTGTGATCAGAATCAGCTTTGCTTTCACTTTGTTCTTTATGCCCCCTGTTGCGGGGAGTGTGGATGGGATTGGAACAGGTTTAAGATTATCAGTCTGGCGAAGGGCAGGAAATGCGGGTATCCTTGCTGTCTATTCCAGTCTCGCTGCGGTTCGGGCCAGCTCCCAGGAGTACTCGTAGAGATGCATTCCCTTGCTGATGGCGATAATCTCACCGTCTTCAACGCCTATTTCTCCGGCCATGTATTCCTTGAGAAGCTGCATCGCGGCCAGGTTGGAGGGAAAGCCGGCCCACAGGTCCCAGGAGCGGAAGTAGACGATAAAGTTGAGTCTGTTGTTTAAGATTCTGGTATCTATCGACCTCAGGCAGGGCGGGTCGGGCAGGAAGATGGACTGGGCGTCGCCTACCGTCATAAAGGCCTGGTTGGTATTATAGCCGTCTTCCTTATACATCCGGATCACTTCTTCGATCTGCTTCTCCAGGTACTGGCCGTAGGTATACTGTTCTCCCTCGGCTCTGTGGGCGGTCATCAGGTAGGGGAGATAGCTCTCGATGTAGTCCATCGTGGTCGGCGGGGGTACTCCCTGGGGGACGTCGGGGGTCAGCGGCTTTATGCCGGGGCACTTGATCTGTACCATCACAAATTCGAGCTCTTTCCGGCGTTCGTTGGTGTAGCTGCCCCGCTCGATCGTGTATTCCCGGCCGTTGGCCAGGACCTCGCGTAAGCAGAGGAACCATGCCTCGGAAAGGTCTCTGGCTTCGATTGATGAGATTTTCATTGGTTAACCCTTTCAGCTTGCGGGTGATAACATTATAGCTGAAATCGGCGGCATGCTCAATGAGCAGTAATCCGGGAAAGGTGACGGAGCTATCGTTTTTTGAAGAGGTTCAGGAACCTGTCTTCGTAGTCCTCGAACAGGCCCCAGCGGTCGAGCTCGTCTTTCAGCTCGCGCGGTTCGCATTCACCGGCGCGGGTCATTCTGAATAGCTCTTCAATCTTGACCCTGGCGTCGACCGGGATGCCGCCGGAATCGATATTGAGGAGCCCCCTGGCCCCCATCTGCCGGATGTTGTTCTGCACCGAGCTTCCGGTGATCTCATAGATGAACCGCATCAGTGAGACGTCCCAGAGTTCGTCCTCGCCCTTGATGATGGAGGTGAGCGGTTCGCCGCGCTGGTCGATCTCGGCATTCAGCCGGTCCACCACTGCGGGCAGGCCGTCGGATACGATGTTGAGCTCTTTGGGCTCGTTGCGGTAGCTGTAGAACAGGCCGGCGACATTGGGGCCGTGTTTGCTGGTCAGCATCTCGAAGTATCTTCTTGCCTCGGAGCTGAACCCTTCCAGACGGGAGAGATAGTAGGGGGTGACTACCTTCGGCCTCTGGGCGATGACCCTGCCTTCCCTGATTACGGTCTCGCTGGCGTTATCCACCAGGTCCTTGTAGACCGGTTCGGTGATCAGGTAGTAGTAGATGTTGGTCGTGCCGAAAGTGGCCAGGCTCTGCTTCGGCGGCCTCAATATCTCGGTATGTTCGACTGCCTCTCGAATTCTCTCGTCGTTCAGGTCCATATTCAGTACTCGCCTCTCATGATACGGCTTTGAGCTCCTGCCTTAGCTCGTCCAGCAGCTTGAGGTACTCCGAGTTGAGCTGTGTCAGTATCCGCCGCCATTCGGTCTGGAACTGGGGCTGCTTCTCCACATCGATCTTGAGACCGGCCACCGAGCCCAGCTGTTGCTTGAGCGCCTGCCTGACCTGCGCTTCGAAATCGGTCTTCAGCGACAGATAGGCCTGTTTTCTCTGCTGCTCCCCCATGTTCTGGTAGTGTTCGAAGATATGCCTGATCTTGCTGTAGATGTTTTCCAGGCCGACCCGGTCTTTCTTTACCGTCTTCAGGCCGTCCATCGCCCGCTTGTTCTTTTGCTTCAGCAGGTCGTTGTCGGGCAGGTTGATGTTCCTGATCAGGGTATCGTTGAGCCCCTCCAGAATATATTCTTTTTGCTTTTCGTCGTACTTGCCCAGCTCGGGTATCAGGCTACAGTCTCCCTCGAGATACCTTGCGGCCAGCTTGGCCCCCTCGGGGACGTATTTCCATCTCAGGCGCTCTTCTTCGGTTATCTCATCGAGCTGCGCCAGCTTTTCCATTGCTATTTCGCGGGCACTCTTTATCTCACCCATCTCACTCTCCGGCGGTTATGTTTGTCTACACCTAAAATTATATCAAATCTGAGGGAAAGCTTAAATTGCCGCTCCCGGTTTGTGGGTGCTCCCGGCGGTGATATAATCTAAGTACGGGAGTATGGATATTGGTGCAAAAGGACTTTGAGATTATCGACCATACCGCCGATGTCGGCATTGTTGCCTACGGCGGTGATATCGGCCAGGCTTTTGGCAACGCGGCGCTGGCTCTGTTCAGCCTGATAACCGATCTTGATTCCGTGGCCGAGGTCGTCTGCCGGGACACGGAGCTCAGCGCGGTTGATGAAGAAAGCCTGCTGGTGGCGTGGCTGAATGAGCTTATTTATCTGTTCGATACCGAGCACATCGTTTTCCGGCGCTTTGATGTTGCCGTGCTGCCCGGCGTGGTCCTCAGGGCGCGGAGCTACGGTGAAAAGGTGGACGGCTCGAGGCACCGGCTGAAGACGGGGGTCAAGGCAGCCACCTACCATATGCTGAGGGTCGAGCAGGACAACGGCTGCCGGGTACGGGTAATACTCGACATTTAAGGGGGTGCAGTTATGGTATCACCCTGGAGAGAAGCGGTAAACAGAATCGACGACTATCGCTGGGAAATCCCGACGGGTTATAAGCCGGGTATGCTGGTGCCCGGTCTGGTTTATGCCAGTGAAGCCATGCTCGACCACATCTGGCATGAGCAGGCTTTCGAGCAGGTGGCCAATGTGGCTTTCCTGCCCGGTATCGTCGGCTACTCGCTGGCGATGCCGGATATCCATTGGGGGTACGGCTTTCCGATCGGCGGCGTCGCTGCCACCAGGGTCAGCGACGGGGTGATATCACCCGGCGGCGTCGGCTTCGATATCAACTGCGGCGTCAGGCTTTTGCGGACCAATCTTACCGCGGCAGAGGTCAGGCCCCGGATCGAGCGGTTGGTAGGCGACCTTTTTACCAGTGTGCCCTCGGGACTCGGTTCGGAAGGAAAGATCAGGGTGAGTGAAAAAGAGCTGGACCAGGTGCTGGTAAAGGGCAGCCGGTGGGCGCTGGAGAGAGGTTATGGCAACGCTGCTGACGTGGTCGTTACTGAAGAGACGGGTTGTATCAGGGGGGCTGACCCGGATAAGGTAAGCGGTAAGGCTAAGAAGCGGGGCATACCGCAGCTGGGGACGCTGGGTTCGGGCAATCACTTTCTGGAGGTGGAGGCGGTGGATGAAATCTACGACCGGGTGGCGGCCGGAGCGATGGGCATAGCCGATGTGGGGCAGGTGGTGGTGATGAT
>JAQUOC010000046.1 GCA_028717305.1 Dehalococcoidales bacterium
GTCAGTGGCCAGGTATACCGCAGCTGCCGTTTTCGCCGCCTCTTTAAGCTCCTTCACCAGCTTGCTCTTGGTCCGGGGCACTACATATTTCGGGGCGAAGCTGTTTTCTATATCCACTCCTATTGCGCCCTTAGGCAAATCTCTGACATGGCCCATCGATGCCTTCAGGTTGTATTCTTTGCCCAGAATTCTACTCAGTGTTTTTGCTTTGGCCGGCGATTCCACGATAACCAGATTCTTTTTCATAACACCTATTCCACTCTCACCCGATATTCCACCCCGGCTTCTCGAGCCAGGACAAAACTCATTGTTCCCATCTGCTTCACCATTCCTTTAAGCTCCATCATCACCAGCGTGCTGCTGACCTGTGATACCGGCAGACCGCTATTACGGCATACTTCATCGATATGAACCGGCTCGGCACCAAGTTGTTTTAAGAGCAGGGCTTCTGTTTCCGAGGCCGGGACTACCTCCTTCATTTCCATTTGATAGGCAGCCTCGGTCAGGTTCAGTTCCTCCAGGATATCAGTATAGCTGCTGACCAGCTTGGCACCATCCTGGATAAGGCGGTTGGTACCGGTACTCGCCGGTGAGAGTATGCTGCCGGGGACGGCAAAAACCTCGCGGTTCTGTTCCAGCGCCAGGTTGGCAGTAATCATAGCTCCGCTGGTCTTCCCCGCTTCAATAACCAGGACGCCAAGGCTAAGTCCGCTCATTATGCGGTTACGCCGGGGGAACCGGTCGGCGCGGGGTTTGGTTCCCAGAGGGTACTCGCTCATCAATACCCCCTGCTCAGAGATACGGCGGGCCAGGTTGGCGTTCTCTGCGGGATAGATAGTATCAAGACCACAACCGAATACGGCGATACTCCTGCCACCAACTTCCAGGGCTGCCTGGTGTGCTACCGAATCGATGCCCCGGGCCAGACCGCTGACGATGGTAATTTTACTTCGGGCCAGATCGGCGGCTATCTCCTCGGCTATCTGCCTGCCATAAACAGTGGCCCGACGTGTGCCGACCACTGCCAGACACCGCTCGTCCTCAGGAAGCAGCGTGCCCCGCATGTAGAGTACCGGCGGGCAGTCGTATATCTCTTTAAGACGGGCCGGATAGTCCTCATCGTGCCAGGTGACCGCACCCACGCCATAACTCTCAAGCTTTTCCATCTCTGCTTCCAGGCACAGACCGGGGCGGCGGGAGGTAATGGTACGTACCGTGCTGCTATCCAGTCCGGAGCGCCTTAAGTCACCCGGACCGGCCTTCCAGGCATTCTCGAGGCTGCCAAAGTAATTCTCTATCTGGGTTAACCTGACCCGACCGATACCAGGAATCAGGCTGAAGCCGATCCAGTATTTAAGCTCTTCGTTCTCCATTTTGCTACACCAATTTCTGCAGACATGCGCTTACAGCAGCGTAATCCTGTCCGCATGTCGGTTCGGTTGCGGAGTAAAGTAATTCTAGCATAGAGATAAGCTACCGATAATTCTGGTGGTTTGTCAAATCGTCCACACTGAAATCGGATGGGCGACAGCGATTGGGCGAAAGTACCTGTGTCTGCCGGGCGCACCGGATCTAGAAAAGAGCTCGTTCGGCATGGTGAAGGAGCGGGACGGGTTAGAAGACAAAGCCGGGTGACTGGGCTAAGGAAACAATCATCACAGCTTCAGGGATGGTGTATATGGCGGATCCGGCAAAGCCTTCCGTATGAGACCGGCTTTACGCCAGAAGCAGTGGCGGAGAGAGTGGGATTCGAACCCACGGTAGCCAAAGGCTACACGCGCTCTCCAGGCGCGCCTGATAGTCCACTCCAGCATCTCTCCTCAGTATAGTGCCCCGTTTGTTAATTATACAGTATCCGGCGGAGAGGGTGGGATTCGAACCCACGCTCCACTGAACGCGGAGACCGCTTTTCGAGAGCGGCACCATAAACCACTCGGACACCTCTCCCAACTTCAGATTCTATCCTAAAACCTCGTCTCAGGGCAAGCCTGAGACATCTAACGGCCGGCGTCCTACTTTAGATGCTGCTTTACGAACTTGCCGCCGATATTGTATGCTGACCGGGATACAGCTATTTTCCGGGAGTAACAGGTTTTGGTCTGGTTAAAGTTTGCTGCCTGCATTGCTATCATTCTTTTCTCAGGGACAAGACTGGCTCGATACGGGGATGTCATCAGCGAGAAGACAGGCCTGGGACGGATATGGATAGGCCTGCTGCTCCTGGCGGCGATTACCTCCATGCCGGAACTGGTTACCGGAATCAGTGCGGTTGCCCTGGTCGAGCTACCCGATTTAGCGGTGGGGACCCTCCTCGGCAGTTGCATTTTGAATCTGGCGTTGATAGCAGTAATGGATGCTGTCCATCGTCCCATGCCAATCCTGAGTCGGGTCAGTCCGAGTCACATTGCATCGGCAGCCAGCGGCATCATGATCGCCGCTGTCGTTGCTGCAGGTATAGGCGCGGGAAGATTTCTCCCAAGCGTGACGCCGGGTTGGATCAACCTGACCGGGATATTACCTCTTGTCCTTTATCTGGTCGGGATATGGTGGGTATTCCGCTCCGAACGTAATAACCGGGCAGAGCCAGTTCAGGCAATGCCCGCTCAATATGAAGATCTGTCTAAAAAGACGGCCTATCTCAGGTTTGCCCTGTCAGCGGCTGCTATTATCGGTGCCGGGATATGGTTGTCCTTTGTCGGCGAAGAAATTTCCGCCACCTACAGTCTTCATGCCAGCTTTGTCGGCAGCCTGTTTCTGGCGATTACCACCTCAATGCCCGAACTGGTGGTCACCCTGGCTGCCCTGCGTTTGGGGGCGGTGGATATGGCAGTGGCAGACGTACTGGGCAGCAATATGTTTAACCTTGCCCTTATCACACCCGTTGATCTCGCCTATCGCAGGGGCCCGGTCCTCTCTTCGGTGCTGGGCGCTCACCTGGTCACGGCACTACTGGTAATTGTGATGAGCCTGCTGGTTATCATCGGGATCCGCTTCCGGCAACAGCGCAAAACCTTTGCTCTGTTGAGTTGGTATTCCGTTGCCCTTTTTGCGCTCTATATTTTTGGCATTTACCGTCTCTTCATCTCCGGCGTAGGGATGGGGTAGGGGTTTACCACTGGAAAAAATTGTGTTATAATCACAAACTGGTTGTTGAGCGATTATTTTCATGCGGGGGAGAGCCTCCGTCGGGATCAGGATTCTCCTTCCTATGACACCGCAGGTTGGTTTCATGTGATGATTAATTGATACGGAACAGCGTGGGTTGGAGGCAGTGACGACTCAAGATATACACCAGTAAACGGTAAGTCCCCTCCCTGTGTCAGTCAACCCGAAAGTTCTCAGGAAAGAGGTGTACTATGCCTGCTGAGGAAATAACGAGTAGCGTCGAAATGATTGAGGTTGAAGCGGAAAAGACTCTCAAGGAAGCTCGGCGTCGTGCCAGTGAAATTATTCTCAAAGCCAAGGAAGAAGCGCGGGTTATTCTTACCTCCGAAGTATCCCTGGACGAAGTGAAAAGGGAGTGCGAGCAGACTCTGGATAAGGCCAGGGAAAAGGCGGCCCGGGATCTCGAGCAGTCAAAGAAGGATGCCTCTGAGATTAGAGCCGGTTCCGGTAAGAAAGTGGCAGAGATTGCCGGCCGCATCGTGAATATCGTCAGCGGAGCCGGTCCGAGATGACCCCACCGATAATCGTCAATTCTCCTGAATCGATGGTTAAGGTGAGAGTCGTTACTCTTAAGGATTATTCCGAGCAGACCCTGAAGACCCTGCATAAAGTTGGGGTCCTTCACGTTGAGGAAGCTAAAGATCTAAAGCCGGTAGACAGGGCAGCTATCGAGAGCCAGCGAAAGGAAGCTACTGAACTGGCGACCTTCGTGAACAATATGCTGGGCTACCTCACCGAGAAAGAGGAGGTCTTACCTGAAGAAGACGTCGAGGTGATATACACCCGCCCGTTTCCCGAGCTCAGCCGGGAAGTACGGTCATTGTACACCCGCTTCGCCGGGCTGTACGATAGGGCAGTCAAGACCGACAACGAGATTCGGGAACTGACCGAGCAGAAAAGGCATCTCGGACTGCTCACTCAAAACTACGACCTTAAGCTGAAGGACCTGGAATTCTCCGGAGACTACCTTTTTTCCCGGGTCTTTGTTTTACCTGCTGACGCATACCAGACTTTACGCGATCAGATTCAAGGTTACCTTTTTGAAAGCTATGTTGCCACTGTGGAAGACGAGGCCGTTCTTTACCTTATTGCCAAGGTGGCGAACCGGGATGCCATCGAATCTCTGATTAACGGTGGCGGAGGCAGGGCTCTGCTGATACCGGATGGCAACCAGACCCTGGGCGGGTTTCTTAACAATGCCGAGACCAGGCTGCAAAAGCTTGAGGAAAGCCTGTCCGTGACCTATCAGGAACTCCAGAAGCAGGCCAGGCAGGACGTAAAGACGCTTGTCCTCTTTAAGGGCGCGCTGGCGGCAGAAAGACAGCGCCTATCGGTCTTAAGCCGGGCCTGTGAAGCGAAATATGTCACCTCGGTGGAAGGGTGGATACCGGCCAACAGCGCTGAGACGCTGGTCTTTAAGCTTAAGGATAGTATAGAGTATATCTTCGTTGATACCAGGGAACCGGAGGAATCGGAAGAACCGCCCACCAAGATGAAGAACCCGGCTCCGATGAGACCGTTCCAGGTCGTGGTCAACCTGTTTGCTACTCCCAAATACAGGGAATGGGACCCGACGCCTATCGTCGCCTACTCTTTTGCTATTTTCTACGGACTGATGACAGCCGATGTGGTCTATGCGGCAGGGATGATACTGATCAGCCGGTTTCTGGTTCCTAAATTCCTCGGCGGAACCAGATCTGAGGCGGTGATGCTGCTGCAAAGGGTGCTGTATATCTGCGGCGGAGTCGGTCTCGTCCTGGGCCTGCTCAGCGGCAGCTACCTGGGCAATATCCACACCATGTTTGGGCTCGGGGACCCCGGTCTGGTTGCCGGAGTGCAGCGGTTACTGCAAAATCCGCTAATCTTCGTCATACTGGCGCTTTTTATCGGTTTCATCCATGTCAATATCGGCAATGTACTGGCTCTCATCAAGATGGTCAAGGAGAGAAACCGTGGCGCCATAGTTGCCAAGGTGGGGCTTTTTTCACTTCAGTTCGGGGCACTCTATATCATACGCGCCGTAATGAATGTGGATATTCCCTCCGTGCTCGGTCTTATTGTCAGGATGCCTCAGTTCTCACCTCAGGTCTATGATATCTCCCTGTACTTTGCTATCGCCGGGATAGGCATGATAGTCGCCGGCAATTTTATCGAGAAGGGTGGCCTCGGGGCGATACTCTGGCTTTTCGATATCACCGGTATCCTGGGTGATATTATGTCTTACGCCAGAATCGCCGGTGTGGGTCTGGCAACCTACTATCTGGCTACCGTGTTCAATATGCTGGGGCCCCTATTCGGCGACCTTTTGCCTTTCTCCGGTATGGTCGCTGTCATCGCCGGTGGTGCTCTAAGCATTCTAATTCTGGTTATAGGACACACTGTCAATCTGTTGCTCAGTGTCCTGACCGGGTTTATCCATTCACTCCGGCTGTGTTTTGTCGAGTTCTTGTTTAAGTTCTATGAAGGAGGGGGTAGGATATATAGTCCATTTAAGTTGATTAAGCGGCAACCCGTATTGGTGGGAGCAAAATCTTAGAAAGGAAGTGCGAAAATGTTAATTGACCCATCATCTCTAGCAACTCTCGGTGGTGCCCTGGCCCTGGGCGGTGGTCTGGCCGGCGCCTCGGTCGGGATAGCCAAGGCAGCCTCCGCCGGGGTAGCTGTCCTCTCTGAAGATAGAGGACAGCTCAGGAATGTCATCGTTCTGGCATCCTTACCGATGACACAGGCCTTCTACGGGCTCATCATAATGATACTGATTACCTCCAATGTCGCTGATAAGCTGCCCGCGACCGGTGGAGGCGGCTTTGCCGTGCTCGGGCTTGGTATTATGGCTGCCCTGGCCGAGTTTTTCTCGGCAGCCTATCAGGGCGCCGTGTGTGCGTCGGGTATCTCTCTCCTGCCCAAGACCAGAGGGCAGATATTGACCAACTCTATGATGCTGGCTGTGTTTGTTGAGCTGCTAGGTGTTCTCGGTCTGGTCTTCACTATCATGCTGATGAGCATGTTAGGAGTTATGTAGGAGTATATAGATGACAGGAATGGATAAAATAGGCGAAGCCATCCTGGATAAGGTAAAGACTGAGGCTGATAGTATTGTAGCCGATGCTGAGGCTAAGGCCAGTCAGGAGATAGAGCAGGCTAAGCAACAGCAGCTAGCCAGGTTGGAAGAAGAGAAGAGCAGGATTCTGCGGCAGGCCGGTGAGGAAGCTACCCGGATCGAGGCTCAGACTACTGTGAAAGCCCGTCAGGAGCTGTCCCGGGCCAAGTCCGATGTAATCAATGAGATCATCGATAGAGTGAGAAAGGAGCTTACCACAGGCTCGAGGGGCGAAGGCTCACTGGCAAGCCTGCTCAAAGAGGCTGTTGCCCTCCTTGGTCCGGCTAAAGGCAGGGTCTATCTTTCCGCTAAAGATATCGGCGGGGTAAAAAGACTCTTGGCCCGTGATAAGGAACTGGCTGCCAGGATAGTGGAGGTCAAAGAGTATGACTGCAGCGGTGGGGTTATCGTCGAGGATGTTGACGGCAAAATTCGAATAGACGATACCTACGAAACCAGGCTGGAGATACTGCTGCCGAAGTTGCTGCCGGAAATAGGCAGGGAACTCTTTCCGGATTAATCGGAGTTAATTGTGTCCAACGCAGAATATGCTTTTATGTCGGCTTACCTTAAAGGAGCTGAGGCCAAGATGGTCAATCCCGACCATATCAATCGGCTGCCCCGGGCTGCTACAGTACCTGATGTTATGGAGGCCATCCGGGATACCGAGGTCGGCGGGTACCTTGAGACGGCCTCGGTTAAGACCTTCGATGACGCCGACCGCTGCTTATGGCAGTATTTTGGCCGGTGTCTGGAACAGTTGGAAGGCCTGAGGCTTATGCCTGATGATATGTGTAAGGTACTGAACTCCTACAAGGTGAGGTACGATGTTATCAACATCAAGACCGTCCTGCAGAATATCCCGTCTGGTAAGCAGTCCAACCTGATACCGGTGGGAGTTATTCATATGCGCGGGTTGCTGGATGAGCTTGCCCGTGCCACTAGCATCGACGCTGTTATCCGGCTGCTGATCGAAGGTGGGCTGGGTGCCTATGCCTCTGTCCTCAGAGAGTATGACGGGGGACATGAGACAGGACTCAAGCTCCAGATGGAAGCGGGACTGGATGGAGAGTATTACAAGAACCTTCTGGATACGGCCAAAGATGTGGAAGACGGTTTTATTCTGGCTAAAACATTCGGGCTTAGTGTCGATTTGATTAACCTTAAGATTGTCAGCCGCGCTGTAATTGAGGAAATGGGGACGGTGGTCTCCGGCTGCACCATCACCGGGGGGTATCTGCTCTCTAACCAGGCGGTTGCGGGACTGCTATCCGGCAAGCTGGCTGATATCCCCAATGCCTTAGGGGGCACTCCATACCGTGGTATTGCGGATGAAGTAGTAGCCGGCTATAACCGGAGCAAAAGCATCACCACCGTTGAGGAGATTATTGACAGGCACAGGTTCCAGTTGCTGAAGGAGATGCTGTCGCCACGTGTGATGAGTCCTCTGGTGATTGCCTGGTATTTAACTGTCAAAGAGGTAGAAATAAGGAACCTGAGGCTGATAATAAAGGCGGTTTTTGATGATATATCTGTGGATGAAATAAAAGAGTATCTGGTGTTCTGATAGTGGTAGACGTAAAGCACCTGGGTATAGCTGTAATTGGAGACGAAGACCTGGTCAACGGGCTGAGACTGGCCGGGATAAGCAGGTATCACGTGATAGAGGACGGAGCCAGCGCCGAAGAGGTCAGGAAGGCCGTCGGTGAAGAGCTGGCTGAACCCGATGTCGCCATAATAGTGATACTGGAAGACTATGCCAGACATGTTGACGATCTGCTGGCCCGGATTCAGGAAAAGAGGGTCTCGCCGCCGGTGGTCATCGAGGTCCCCTCGAGATACGGTACGCGCTATGAGGATGTCTCCCGGTATTACAAGGCTTATATCAGGAAATTTATCGGCTTCGATATAGAAATCTAGGCGTGTTTTATGGAGGAGGTAAGATATGGGTAAAATATGGCGCATCTCCGGGCCTCTGGTCATCGGCGAGGATATGAAGGGGTCCCAGGTTTATGAGATTGTTGAGATAGGCAGTGATAGACTGGTCGGAGAGGTAATCGGTCTGGAGGAAGATAAAGCAATAATCCAGGTGCATGAAGATACCCAGGGTCTCAAGGTTGGCGAGGAAGTTAAGGGGACAGGGACCATTCTGACCGCCGAACTGGGTCCCGGCCTTCTGGGTTCCATCTATGACGGGCTGCAGAAGTCACTGACCGTACTGCTGGAGAACAACTCGTTTATCGAGCGTGGCGCCAAGGCTTTTGCCCTGCCGCGTGATAAGAAGTGGCACTTTACCCCTACCGTCAAGGTAGGTGATGCCGTCAGCGAAGGCGATATTATTGGTACCGTTCCCGAGACCCATCTCGTCGAACACAGGATAATGGTCCCGGCAGGAGTGAAGGGTGTCATCAAGAAGATAGCTGAAGGCGATTATACTGTCATCGAGCCGGTAGCATTGCTTGGAGAGGATGGCGGCGGCGAGAAAGAGATTATTATGATGCAGAAATGGCCGGTGAGGAAGCCACGACCGTACAGGCGAAGGTTTGCCGCCTCCAGGCTGCTTATTACCGGTATGAGGATTCTCGACTATATGTTCCCGCTGGCGCTCGGTGGTAAGGCGGCGATACCCGGCGGCTTTGGCACCGGAAAGACAGTCGCCCTCCAGCAGCTTGCCCGCTGGGCTCAGACACAGATCAATATCTATGTCGGCTGCGGCGAACGGGGTAATGAGATGGCTGACGTGCTGCACAGCTTCCGAAGACTGAAGGACCCGAAAACGGGTAGGCTACTGCAGGAGAAGGAAATATTTATCGCCAACACTTCCAATATGCCGGTGGTAGCCCGTGAAGCGAGTATCTTTGTCGGCATTACTATGGCGGAGTACTTCCGGGATATGGGTTATGATGTACTGCTGGTCTGCGATTCGACATCGCGGTGGGCGGAGGCGATGAGGGAAATCGGGGGACGTCTTGAGGAGATACCCGGTGAAGAAGGCTTCCCGGCCTATCTGGGCTCGCGGCTTGCTTCATTCTACGAGCGGTCCGGGCTGGTGGAGTGTCTGGGGGGGCCGGAGCGGAACGGTTCGGTGACGGTAACCGGGGCGGTCAGTCCGCCGGGGGCTGATTTTAGCGAACCGGTAACCCAGAATACCCTTAGAATTGTGGATGCCTTCTTTGCCCTGGATACTGCGCTGGCTAACAAGAGGCATTTCCCGGCGATAAACTGGCTGACCAGCTACAGTCTCTATGTCGACTGGGTGAAAGACTGGTGGTTCGAGATCAGCCCGCAGTGGGAGACTACCAGGGCTATTGCCTTGAAGCTTCTGCAGCAGGAGGCCGAGCTTGAAGAAATTGTCCGGCTGGTTGGTCCCGAAGCGCTACCGGAGAGTGATAAGCTGGTACTGATGGTTACCAGAATGATACGGGAAGACTTCCTGATGCAGAGTGCCTATAACGAAGTCGATACCTACTGTATACCGCTCAAGGCGCAGTTGATGCTACAGACGATAAACAGGTTTTACGAACTAGCCCAGCAGATGCTGGAATCAGGAGTAACTACCGCCGAAATCCGCACCTCACCGATAATCCCCAGGATATCCCGGATGAAGAATATCCCCAATGATGAAGCTGAAGAGAGGATTAAGGAGTTGTGGGCGGAGATGGAGACGAGCTTAGTACCCCAGAGAGGAGGAGTGGCATGACACTGGACTCACTTTATGTAAAAGAGACAAAGGCAATCAGCCGTACCAAGGGGTCGCTGCTGATTGCGGAGAGTATCCCGGGTGTACAGTTCAATGAGATGGTCGATGTGAGGCTTGCCAATGGTGAGATAAGACGCGGCCAGGCGATAGATATCAGTAAAGAAGCGACCATTGTTCAGGTCTTCGGCGGTGTCAGTGAGGTGGATCTGGTGGCCAGCCGGGTGAGGTGCAAAGGAGAGACCCTGAAGCTGCCGGTAGGCAAAGATATTCTGGGTAGAATATTCGACGGTTCAGGAAACCCGATAGACGGCGGGGCAGCGATAATTCCCCGGGACTATCTTGATGTCAACGGCGGGCTGGTCAATCCGGCCGGTCGTGAGCCTCCCGCCGAATTTATTGAGACCGGTATCTCGGCGATAGATGGCCTCAATGCTCTGGTCAGGGGGCAGAAGCTGCC
>JAQUOC010000047.1 GCA_028717305.1 Dehalococcoidales bacterium
CTATTTTACCTGTCAGGATAGGGTGGTTATTGGTGACATTAGCATCTTCATACCTGGTACCATGCTCGAGCTCTATCTCCAGGCCAAGTCTGAAATCCTCGACAGGAATATCCATGCCTTTCACATTGATCGCCTTTAGAATCGTGGCGGCATCTTCATCAGTAACCGAAATGGTACTCTGAGTCGACCAGTCGGCTAAGCCAAGCTCTTCGCATACCCGCCGAACTTCGTCTTTTTTTACATACTCGATATTTCCGGAAAATGCCTCTGCTTTGCGAGCCGGTGGTCTGGCGGCTGGTTTATCTACCGGGGCTTCAGGTGCTGCATTTGAGTGTAAACGCATGCCGCACCCGTCACAGAACCGGCTATCGTCTAGTAGTTTCTTTCCGCAATTGGTACAAAACATTAAATCCTCCTTAATCCGTGAATGAAGACCAATTTAGGTAGTCTTTCGCTCATCGACTACATCTGCCATTAGCCACTATTATTATGGCTAATTATCGGTAGTTTTACAAGTTCGGCAGTACCGGCATAGTCAATGAAAAAAACGAGTTCAATTGACTATATTTCCGGTCTAATATAATATTGGACTAGTCCTACCGAGATTACCTGAGTAAAGGAGGAAAATCATGGGACACCAGCTACCAGAGTTGCCTTATGAAAAAGATGCCCTTTTACCCCATATTTCTGCGGAGACCATTGAATACCATTACGGTAAACACCATAAAGCGTACGTCGATAACATAAACAGGCTTATCACCGGCACGGAACTGGAGAAGATGTCCTTAGAGGAGATTATCCGGAAATCTTCTGGCGGCATCTTCAACAATGCCGCGCAGGTATGGAACCATACTTTCTACTGGAACTGCCTCTCCCCTGAGGGCGGAGGTCAGCCTACCGGAGAGCTGGCAAATGCAATCAACAAACAATTCGGTACATTCAACGAATTCAAAGAAGCTTTCACCAGCGCTGCGGCAACGCTCTTTGGCTCCGGATGGGCCTGGCTGGTACAGGACGCTGGTGGCAGTCTCTCAATCGAAACTACAAGTAATGCCGGGAACCCTCTCCAAGACGGTAAAAAAACTCTACTCACCTGTGACGTATGGGAGCACGCTTACTATATCGATTATCGTAACGCGAGAGCCAAGTATATCGATGCGTTCTGGAACCTGGTAAACTGGGCATTTGTAGCGCGGAACCTGTCAAAATAACGCTAGTAATATTTGATGCTTACAGATATGCCTGCCGGCGTAATCTCATTCTATCATCTTGAACATTTTTCTCGGCGCGCCACAAATCGGGCACTTCTCGGGAGCTTCTCCTTCCACAGTATAACCACAATACTGGCAAACGTAGAAGGGCTCCAGTTTCATAGTTTCGCCCTTGTCCAGCCGGTTAAGAGCATCCTGATATAAGTCGTGATGTATTTGCTCCACCTTGTTGGCCAAATCAAAACTATCCGCCGCTTTCTTTTCGCCGTCCGCATTTGCCTGTTTGATAAAGGTGGGATACATTTCGGTGAATTCGTGGTTTTCGCCATCAATGGCAGCCCGCAGGTTCTCCCGAGTTGATTTTATCCCCTGCATTACCTTCAGATGATTTCGAGCGTGTGCTGTCTCCGCATCGGCGGCAGCACGGAATAAGCGTGCTATGCGTTTCTGCCCCTCTGCTTCCGCCTTCTCCGCAAAGAAGAGATATTTACGGTTTGCCTGGCTCTCACCGGCAAATGCGCTCCCCAGATTTTCCATCGTTTTGTTCAAGGTTGTCCTCCCGCTGGAATATTTGTCCTTTGTTATAGCTTGACTTCAGCTAATAAACAAATAAACTATAGATAATAACCAAGCATCCCGTAACACCGGGCTCAGATACGGTGCACCTTAAGCAGATTGGTACTGCCCGGGATAGTTAGCGGTAGTCCAGCTGTGATCACGATCAGATCGTGTTTTCGAGCTGATTTTGTCTCCAGGACCGCTTCCCCCGCCGTATCAAAAACCTCTTCCAGATTTTGTGGATCGGGCTTCCTGATTGGAAAAACTCCCCGACATAGCGAAAGGCGTCTCATGATATGTTCGGAAGGTGTTACGGCCAGAATAGGCTGGGCAGGTCTATACTTCGATACCCGTAAAGCTGTGGTTCCACCGGCAGTAAAGGCTACAATAGCCCTGGCTCCCACTTGATAGGCAACCTGGCATGCCGCTCTAGCTGTGGCATCATTTACCTCAGGGGGAATATCCTGCCACTTCTCATCCAGTATATGAGCGGGGATCAACGATGATTCTACTTCCAAAGCTATTTTTGCCATCATCTCTACAGCTTCGACAGGATGATTACCAACAGATGTTTCTTCCGAAAGCATCAGCGCGTCGGTGCCGTCGAGGACAGCATTGGCTACATCAGCTGCTTCCGCTCTGGTCGGAGTAGCCGATCGGACCATCGACTCCAGCATCTCAGTAGCGGTTATCACCGGTTTACCCAGGCGATTGGCTGCCTTGATGAGGCGCTTGCTGGCCAGTGGCACTTTCTCAATACTGATCTCAAGTGCCAGGTCTCCCCGGGCTACCATGATTCCGTCACAGACTCCGATTATCATGTCGCTTTCCTGTAAAGCTTTTGCCCGTTCTATCTTAGCGATGAGGGATATGTCGGCATTCATTTCTTTAAGCAGACTGCTAACCTCGCGCACTTCTCCCGCTGAGGAAATATAGGAAAGGGCGATGAAATCGGCATTCTGAGAGAGGGCAAACTCAAGGTGCTTACCAAAGGCGCTCTGAACATTGCCGGCATGGCGTTTCGACCCGGGGAGATCGAGGAGGATACCAATACCGGGTTTGACTTTCTGACTGGCCAGGCGCACTTCCGAAATAAGCCGGCGATGTCCATCGAGTGTGCCGTGCGCTAGATTGAGCCGGGCAATGTCCATACCGGCTTTCAACATCTTCGCAATGATTTCAGAGGAGCTACTGGCAGGACCCAGTGTGCAGACTATCTTGGTATGACGTGGTGCTCTCGTTTTGTTCATTATCAGCTCTATTATAGCATTTTAATCGATCGAATGAACTCCTAGTGTCAGCATTAGGCATAAGCGATTGGCATCATATTTCACGGAAACAATTTCTCTATCTAGTACTTTCACAATGATACCCATCGGACTTTTTAGTTAGTTGACAATAAGACTTACTAACTAATATACTTATTTTTTAATTAATGTCCAAATTCCGACTTATCTGAAATAAGTCAATTAGAAGTATTTTTCAAAAGAGGGAGGGAGAGATAGAAAAATGTGGAAGACGCAGAGTAGCGGGGGCAGTCGTGTTGAACCGGCAATGAAGCAGTTTTTGCCACCCTGCCAGCTCAAATGCCCCATCAATGAAGACATCCAGCGCACCAATGTACTGATATCACTACTACCTGAAGACCCTGACGCCGCCAGAGAGCCGATTATACAGATCGGTAATTATCTCTATGAAAAGAACCCCTTTTTCAATATCTGCGGTTATATCTGTGGCCTTTGTGAACTCGAATGTAACTATAAAACCAGGGGGGGTGCCATCAGGAGGCGGTTGCTCAAGCGATTCCTGTCTGACACCTATACCGACTACCTCAAGGATAAAGAGGACTTCGATACTATTAAGGACAAGGAAAATGTGGCTGTCGTCGGCGGCGGCCCCGGTGGTCTCATGTGTGCCTATATTCTCAGCAAAAAGGGCTACCGGGTAACTGTTTTCGAAGCTGCGGAAAGACTAGGTGGTGCCCTCTGGCTGATACCGCAGTACCGTCTGCCGGAAGCTGTCCTGCAAACAACCCTGGACAATCTGGTAAGAGTAGCCCATATCGATGTCAAGCTTAATGCTAAAGTTGGAGAAGGGAAGCTGACCTTCGAAAGACTGCGTAACGAGGGCTACCGGGCCATATTTCTGGCTAAAGGAACGCCCTATGCCAGGGTACTGACTTTTAACGGCAAACCGGTAGAGGGACAGGACCTGTCCGGTGTTATCTATGGGCTCAATTTTCTCTACGAGGTGAGCCATGGCAATCTACCCCCGGATTACTTCAAGGGTAAGAAGGTAATAGTTATCGGCGGCGGCAACGTCGCCTTCGATGTGGCCCGTATTGCCAAGCGTCTCGGTGGTGACATTACCATCGCCTGTCTGGAGTGTGAGAATAAGGAGTGTAAAGACGGCATCCCCGCCGATGAAGAGGAGATCGAGGGCTCGTGGGAGGAAGGCATCAAGATAGTGTATTCCCGCGGCGTCCAGAAAATCGTCGGCGAACAGGGTAGATTCAAAGCGATCACTTCGCCGCGGTGCACCAGTGTTTTCGATGAGAATGGCTTCAATCCCCAGTTTGACTGCAGTGACACTGTGGATCTTGAAGGCGATGTTCTGATAGTAACCGTAGGCCAGGGACCGGACGTAGCCTTCTTGAGAAAAGAAGACCTTCTCGACGAGAGAGGTAAACTGGCTGTTGATCAGTTCACACTGCAGAGCTTAAGACGTGGCTACGTTTTCATCGGTGGTGACGTGCGGCGTGTCGGCTTTATGGTGGAAGCGATGCAGGAAGGCGTGATAGCAGCAGATTCAATCGAGAGATTCCTGAGGGGATTGGATATGCACGAAGGGCGCAAGCGGGATTATGAGACCTTCGGTCTTCCGCTACGAAAATCATACAAGCCGGAACCAGAGACCTTCTGGATGCCCCCGGAGAAGCGGCTGCACTTTCAAATTTTTGAGAAGGGATTTACTCTCAAAGAGGCCCGTGAGGAGGCGAAAAGGTGTCTTACCTGTGGCCCCTGTCTTTCCTGCAAGGCCTGCGTTTCCATTGGCTTTGAGAAATCGTTATACGCCGTTGAGGTTGATGAAGAGAAGTGCAGCGGCTGCCGCATATGCGTTTATGCCTGTAACTATGAAGCGGCACAATTAAAAGAAGTAGAGGAAAGGCTGGTATCTACCACCGATATGTTCCGCTGCAAGTCCTGTGGTATGTGCGTAGTAGCCTGTCCTTCCCATGCCAGAAAGCTGGTTGAAGATGATACTGAAAAAAGGATAGAGACGGCTCTGGCCACTCTGTAAAGAATTTGGGAAAGGAAGTTGACATGAAAGAAAAAGAACCCAAAATTGTCTGCTTTTCGTGCCGCTTTAGCTGGGGTTACCTGGGAAGCGAAGAGGATATTGCCGCTCGCTTAGAAAACTGGATACCCATTATCTGCACGGGCAAAATTGATCCGGTACACATTCTGACTGCTTTCCGTCAGGGAGCAGACGGCGTATTAATACTGGGTTGTCCCGAAGGAGATTGCCACTACCAGGACGGCAACATTGAAGCTCGGAAAAGAATAACACTGCTGTATAATGTGCTGAAGTCTTATGGTATAGAGCGAGAGAGACTGAAGCTGCACCTGGGGGCTGATCCTGTGGGTAAGACCATGCCGCAGCTGGTTAAGGAGATGGCCGATACCGTTCGTAAGCTTGGTCCTCGCTCCGGAGATAATCCAATACAGAAAAAATCGGCAGCCCGGACGAAATGACGGCAGCAAAGAAGGGGAGAAAAATGACGGATAAAAAGAAGGTCGCAATTCTATGGCTGGGTAGTTGCGGTGGCTGCGATGAGACTATCGTGGATATAAATGAACTGATACTCGGTGTGGTCAATTCTGTCGATCTGGTGCTGTGGCCGGTAGCCCTCGATTTCAAATATCATCACATCGAGAAAATGGCTGATGGCGAGATTGCCCTGGGTATAATCAACGGTCATGTCCGGAACTCGGACCATGCCGAAATGGCCAGACTGATGCGCCAGAAATCTCAGGTAATACTGGCCTTCGGTGCCTGTGCCTGTTTCGGCGGCACACCGGGGCTGGCTAATCTGCGTTCCAAAGAGGATATCTTCCGCTGGGTATATCAGGAAGCGCCTACGGTAATAAATCCCAAAGGTGTCTGTCCGCAGACTACTACCAGTTTGGACGGCAAGGAACTCACACTGCCGGAAATGTTTGAAAGCGTACACTCTCTGGACCAGGTAATTGATGTGGATTACTATTTGCCCGGCTGCCCGCCGCCGCCATATCTGGTATTAAAGGCGATCACCGCTTTCCTGGAAGATACCCTGCCGGCTAAGGGCTCGAGCCTAGCGTCCCACAAAGCTCTGTGCGATACATGCCCGCGTAATGCCAGTAAGCCGAATAAGGTATCCATAACCGAGATTAAGAGAATACACGAAGTAGAGGCCGACCCGACCAAGTGTTTCCTATCACAAGGCATCATCTGTATGGGGCCGGCGACACGATCAGGATGCGGAGAATCCTGCATCAATATTAATATACCTTGCCGGGGTTGTTTCGGACATATCGAACTGGTAGCTGATTCCGGTGCTAAATTCCTGTCCGGTCTGGCATCCATGATTGATGCCGACGACGAGGCAGGGCTGGAAAAAATCTCCGAGCAGGTCCGCGACACTATGGGTTACCTCTACCGTTTTTCGCTACCGATATCAATCATGAATCAGAAAAAACTCTAATCAGACGAGGTGAAATCGGATGACTAAAAAGATAACAATCAATCCCATTACCAGACTGGAAGGACATGGGAAAATTGATATTTTCGTTGACGATAAGGGCAATGTCGAAGACGCCTACTGGCAGGTGGTTGAGCTACGCGGCTTCGAGCGGTTCTGCCTGGGGCGTCCCGCCGAGGAGATGCCGCGTATCACCCCCAATATCTGCGGCGTCTGTCCGACGCCCCACAACATGGCGGCAACCAAGGCGCTGGACGACCTGTATAGCGTGTCGCCTACGCCGACAGCCAAACTAGTCAGACAATTGCAGTATAACTCCTTCATGCTGGAAGACCATTTTATCCACTTTTTCTTCCTGTCAGCACCGGACTTTGTGGTCGGCCCTCTGGCCGATCCGGCATTACGTAATATCGTTGGCGTGATCCAAAAAGCCGGGATTGACGTCGGTAAAAAAGTAATCGATATCAGAAAAAGATGTCGTGAAATAATGGCACTGGTAGGCAGCAAACCAGCGCATCCGGAAGGCGGGCTACCCGGCGGCGTCCCGCGTGGCATTACGGAAGACGAACGGGTATGGATCAAAAAGACGGCCGACGATGCGGTTACCATGACCCAGTTTGCCGTCGATCTCTTCAAAGACGTAGTGCTGAAGAATAAGGAATATGTGGAACTTATCCTGAACGATGCCTACAAACTGCAAACTTATTACATGGGCCTGGTCGATGAATCCGGCAACGTTAGCTTTTACGACGGTAACATCAGAATCATTGACCCTAACGGCGAGGAGTATGCCCACTTCCATCCCAGTGATTACATCGAACATATCGGAGAGTGGGTAGAACCATGGACCTACGTTAGGCTGACCCACCTGCGTAAGGTGGGCTGGAGCGGTTTGATTGAGGGCCAGGGGACTTCGTTATACCGGGTCGGGCCACTGGCCCGTTTGAACGTGGCTAACAACATGGCCACGCCACTGGCCCAAAAAGAATACCAGCAGATGTACAGCGTACTGGGTAACAAGCCCAGTCACCACACGCTGGCTTTCCACTGGGCCAGGCTGATTGAGGCGCTGCAGGCTGCCGAAACCATGCAAAAAATCGCCAACGACCCCCTGCTTACCGGTACTAACATCCGCAACATGGACCTGAAGCTGAAGAAGGTTGGTATCGGATGTTTGGAGGCGGCCCGGGGGACTCTCATTCACCACTACGAAACGGATGATCAGGGTCTACTTACCAAGGTGAATCTTATCGTGGCGACACAGCATAATGCCGCGCCGATCTGCATGTCAGTCAAGAAGGCTGCCCAGGGCTTCGTCAAGGGAACAGAGGTAGAAGAAGGCTTTCTCAATATGGTGGAAATGGCTTTCCGCGCTTACGACCCCTGTCTTGCCTGTGCCACCCACTCCCTAGATAAACGTATGCCTATGGAGCTTAATATCAGGGGACTCGACGGTAATATTATCCGGACCGTACGCAGCGAATAACACCTGTTATTCCGATGCAGGTAGTGGTTTGCAGATTACGGCGTTAGCCCATGACCTTGCCGGTCTAGCTGGAAAATATCAAGCTGCCGTGTCATAATTAATTATAGCTGGTGATAGGTGACTGCCATGGCAAGTTTAACGGAACACCCGAAGTCAGAGATAATTAACCGGAATGGCGATGGTCTAACCATAGGCCCCTTTACCGGTGGTAACGAAGCGGAGTGGGTCCGTTACCTGGAAAAACTCCTCAAGAATGAGCGCGACCAGTTTATGGCCATGCTCGACTCCATGGACGAAGGCGTTGCCATTATCGATAATGAAAGCCGGATACGCTTCATGAACCCGAGCATGATCCGTGATTTCGGTAACGGTATAGGTGTTAAGTGTCACAAACACCTTTTCGGTCGGGACAAGCCGTGCCGCGATGTATGCCGTCGATCCAGTGTACTAAGTGGGAACATAGAAAGGTGGGAGTATGCTTTTCCGGACGGACGCACTTACGACGTCGTTGCTTCACCCATCGTCAGTACTGATGGCGAGCCCTGTGCTCTAATCACCCTGAGAAATATTTCTTTACGTAAGCAATTCGAAGTCGACCTGGTCAAAGTCACCCAGTTAAAATCGGAACTGCTGACTCAAAAGGCGGAGCAGCTCGAAAAAATATCCCGCGAGGTCACCCGTTTGGAGGAGGAAAAGGTGCGCTTCGCCCGTTTCCTGGGTGTCGTGGCCCACGACCTGCAATCCCCATTGGTGGCTACCCAATCATTCCTATGGCAGATGCTGGATGGTTTTACCGGGGATATTAATGATGAACAGCGGGAAATGCTGGAGAAGAGCACGCAGCGTATCGACAGGCTGATGCGGCTAATCAGGGACCTGCTCGATATACCGCGCATAGAGACCGGGCAGCTCGTTTACGAGATGAAACTCCTAAACCTTATGAAAATAATTCGGGATTCGGTAGAAGAGATGGAGAGTCTGGCCAAAGATAAAGGTATGACTATCCGGATAGAGGCACCGGTAAAGTTGGGGCGGATTCACGGGTCCGGCCCACGGCTGCAACAGGTAGCCGAAAATCTGATTAGTAACGCCGTTAAGTATTCCCCTACCGGTGAGGTGGTAGTCAGAGTGATTGATAGCCGGGATGAAGTGAAGGTAGAGGTGATTGATAACGGAATAGGGATTTCGACCGAAGACTTACCCCATGTCTTTGATGATTTCTTCCGCAGTAAAGGCTCTCTGGAGCGCGGTACCGGATTGGGATTATCCATATGCAAGCGTATTATTGAAGCTCATAATGGTAAAATATGGGCAGAAAGCCCGTGTCCTGAAACCGGTAAGGGTAGTAGATTCAGCTTCACCCTACCCGGGAAGAAACAGGCAGGTACGGGTGATCGGCAAGCCAACAAACAGGAAGCTACTAAAAAATGAAAGGAGTGATACTATGAGTAAGACGCCAAAAATTCTGATTGTCGACGATGATGCCGAACTGGTCCAGGTCATGAGTAAGGTACTGAGAAGCAAGCTCTATGAAGTAACGGTGGCCTATAATGGCGACGAGGGTTTACAGAAAGCCAAAAAAGATAAGCCTGACCTGATTCTTCTGGACATCCTGATGCCGGTACGGGACGGATTCAGCGCCGCAGAGCAGTTTAAGAAGGATGAAGCCCTTTCCGGAATCCCGATTGTAGCGATAACCAGCTTTTCTGAATCGCTGGGGCAGCCTTTCGATTATCAGTTCGACGAGTATGTCAGTAAGCCTGTCCGCTCCAAGGACTTGCTGAATATAGTGGAGAAATACTTCAAGAAGAAGGCCTAACACTATCTGTCGTGCCGCTGTGGTACCCTGACCATTGTGGGAAGTACAACTCCACTCGACTGCGAACGAGAGGAAAAGGATATGGCTAAAAGAAAGGTGACGTTTACCTATCCCAAGGAAGTAATATCGGAACCGGTCATATATACGCTGAGCCGTAATTTCAACCTGGCAACCAACATCCGTCAGGCTAATATAACCGGCGACCGGGGCTGGGTTGTCATCGAAATCGAGGGCCAGGAAGAAGATATTGAAGCCGGTATTGCCTGGGCCATTTCCAGGGGGATACAGGTAGAGTCCTCCTGAAATTCTCCCTGGAAGGTGCAGCGGGTGAACAAGGCAGGCT
>JAQUOC010000048.1 GCA_028717305.1 Dehalococcoidales bacterium
TAATCAGCGAGGTAAATATTTGGGTAGAGGGCCGCTTTGTTAAAAACTCACAGCTGTGGAGAACTAAACAAGCAACATATTGGTAGTGAGGTGACCCTGGCCGGTTGGGTTGACCGGCGCCGGGACCATGGCGGGCTGATATTCATCGACCTGCGTGATAGAGAGGGTATTACCCAGATAGCCTTCAATCCGGAGATAGCCAGGCAATGCCATAAAGTAGCCAACGGAATGCGAAGCGAATATGTTATCCGGGTAAGGGGCAGAGTTGCTTCCCGTCCGCCCGGGACGGAAAATGCGAGACTGGCTACCGGTGAAATCGAGGTTGTCGCCGATAGTGCCGAGATACTCAATTCGTCGAAAACGCCGCCCTTCTATATCAACGAGGACATTGAGGTGGAGGAGAGCCTCCGCTTAAGGTACCGTTACCTTGATATCCGCCGGACGCGGATGAAAGAAAACCTGATTCTCCGTCACAAAGTGGTGAAGTTTATCCGTGACTTTCTTGACGACAGGGGCTTTATCGAGGTAGAAACACCGATCCTGATTAAGAGCACACCGGAGGGAGCCCGGGACTATTTGGTACCCAGCCGGCTCCACGCCGGGAAGTTCTACGCGTTACCCCAGTCCCCCCAGCAGATGAAACAGCTGTTGATGGTAGCCGGCCTGGAGAAGTACTTTCAGATAGCCAAGTGTTTCCGTGACGAGGACACCCGTGCCGACCGCCAGCCCGAGTTCACCCAGCTCGACCTCGAGATGAGCTTCGTTGAGGAAGAGGATATCCTCAGCATGTTTGAGGAACTCTTCGTCTTGATGATAGAGACGGTCCGGCCCGAGATGAGAGTGATTCAACCGTTCCCCCGCATTAGATACGCCGAGGCCATGGAACGCTACGGTACGGACAAGCCCGACCTGCGTTTCGGTCTGGAGATAGCCGATCTTACTGATATTGCCGCAGAGACCGAGTTTGCTATTTTCCGTTCGGTAGTTGCTAATGGGGGGAAGGTTAAAGGTATCACTGCCCCGGGTTGTGCCGGCTACTCGCGCAGCCAGCTTGATGAGCTGAATCAACTGGTGCGCAGTCTCGGTGCCGGCGGTGTGGTCACCATCGCACTGGGTACTCCCGGCGGCAGCCTGGATGATTTAACTCTGGATACGGTAAAGTCGGTAGCGGCGAAATTCCTTACTCTAGACCAGATTAAGCAGATAGCATCCCGTCTGGGCGCTGCTCCGGGTGACCTCTTACTGATCATCGCCGGTGATGGGGATATGGTTAGTACTGCCCTGGGCGAGCTGCGTCAGGAGATGGGGCGGCGGCTGGAACTGGCTGATCCTGATCTCCTTGCCTTTGCCTGTATTATCGATTTTCCCCTGCTGCACCGGGACAAAAAGCTGGAGCGATGGGAGGCCGAGCACCACCCGTTTACAGCACCGAGGGACGAGGATATGCCGCTGCTGGGAAGCACTCCGGAAAAGGCGAGGGGCAGGCACTATGATATTGTCTGTAACGGGTACGAGATCGGCGGCGGCAGCCTGCGGATCTACCGAAGCGAGCTGCAGAGAAAGGTGTTCCGGCTGCTGGGTTACAACGATGATGATATCAACCAGCTTTTCGGTCATATGCTGGAGGCATTTGAATATGGCGCTCCGCCTCATGGCGGCATAGCGCTCGGCATCGACCGTCTGGTGATGCTGCTGGCAGGAGAAAAGACTATCCGTGAGGTGATCGCCTTCCCCAAGACCCAGGAGGCTCTTGACTTAACCTTCAATGCTCCCTCACCGGTCACTGAGGAGCAGCTGTCTCAATTACACCTGCGTCTGCGGGAGGAGGAAGAATGAAGGTAACCAACGAGAAGACTGAGAACAGCCAGGTGTTTCTTGACATTGAGATGGAACCGTCTGAGGTAGAAGAGTCTCTGGAAGAGGCCTATCACCGCCTGGTGAAGAAGACCGATGTTCCCGGCTTTCGCCGGGGAAAGGCGCCCAGAGCAATGCTGGAGCGCTACATCGGTAGAGAAAGCCTTCTTAAAGAGGCGATAAATGACCTTATCCCCGAGGCCTGTGAGAACGCCATCAAGGAGCAGAAAATCGAGGCCTTTGCCCGCCCCTCCGTTGAGATTACCCGGACAGACCCCCTGGCTTTTAAGGCGATCGTGCCCCTTCCGCCGGTGATTACGCTCGGCGATTATCACCAGATCAGCATGAAGCCTGAACCGGTGAAGATAAGCGAGGACAATGTGAACGCAGTCGTTGAGCGCATACGCCATGAGCAGGCTACCTGGGAGCCGGTAGAGCGGCCTGTGGAAGAGAATGATATGGTAGTTCTGAATATTGAGAGTACTGCCGACGGGAAGCCGTTTATTAATCGAAAGGGGGTCCAGTACCAGGTCTTAATAGACCAGCCATTGCCAGTACCCGGATTCGCCGGGCAGATATCAGGAATGGTCAGGGATGAGGAAAAGGAGTTTAGTCTCCAGATTCCCCAGGACTTCCCCAAAAGCGAGCTGGCTGATAAAGAGGCCCGGTTTAAGGTACGGGTCGGCGAGGTAAAGCAGGAGAGACTCCCCGAGTTGAATGATGAATTAGCCAGGGGGGTGGATCATATGTTTGATACTCTGGAGAAGCTTAAGGAGCACATTTCGGATAGCTTAAGGCAGGCGGCTGAGGCAAAAGCCCGGGCCGACCTTGCGGAAAGGGTCGTTGAGGCAGCAGTCGACCAGGGCGAAGTAGAGTTCCCCCCCTTTATGGTAGAGATGGAGATCGACCAGCTTCTCGAACAGCAGTTGAGGCGCTGGCAGGCAAGCGGCCACGACCTGGACAGCTATCTGGCTGCCATTAAGAAGACCGAACAGAAGCTAAGGGAAGACCTGCGTACCCCGGCTACCAAGCGGGTTATCCGGTCGCTGGTGCTGGGTAAGATCAGCCAGGAGGAGAAGATTGAGGTTGATGACTCCGAGATAGCCGCTGAGATTGAGGATATGATCAAGGATGCCGCTCCGGAGAGACAGGATGAGCTGAGGGCATTTTTCAGTACGCCACAGTCCCGCAGGTCGATTTCAGATGTACTGATAGGGAGAAAAACGGTCAGTCGGTTGGTTGAGATAGCTGAGGGGAAGAATGGTGCCATTAAAGTGAATATTGAAAAAGAAGCAAAGGAGAAAAAGCAATGAACATCCGACCGGAGAGTGTCATTCCGATGGTGATTGAGAGCGGGGCCAGGGGCGAACGCGCCTTTGACATCTACTCTCTTTTGTTAAAAGAGCGTATTATTATGCTGGGTACTCCGATTAATGACCAGGTGGCTAATGTCATCGTTGCCCAGCTTCTCTATTTGGAGCGGGAAGACCCCGACAAGGACATCAGCCTCTACATCCACAGCCCCGGTGGTGTCATCAGTGCCGGTTTGGCGGTTTATGATACCATGCAGCTTATCCGTCCCGATGTCTCCACTATCTGTGTCGGGCTGGCGGCAAGTATGGGAACGGTCCTCCTCTGCGCCGGGACGAAGGGCAAGCGTTTCGCCCTGCCCAACGCCACGATACATATGCACCAGGCTTTTGGCGGTGCTCAGGGACAGGCAGCCGACATCGAAATCGCCGCCCGCGAGATTATGCGGATTCAGGACATAATTCGCGGCATTCTGGTCAAACATACCGGCCAGACGGTAGAGAAGATCACTCACGATACCGACCGTGACTTTTACCTCAATCCGGAGCAGGCGGTAGAGTACGGCATTGTCGACGAAGTCCTTCATAAACCGGTTGAGGAGAAGGCTGGCGATAAAAAGTAGCTGTCGCTCTTTTAATACGGCTTATGGTAAACCCTTCTGAAAATACCTGTCAGGTTTTCCGCTATTTTTAGAGCTTGCTCTTCAGCCTGACCAGGACGCTGTTGATATGAACGAACGGATTGGTCCTGTGCCCGTAGACCTTACCTCTGGCAAGGGCGCCAGGGAAATCTTTACACCCGCTAAATTCTGGCATCTCGACATAGGCGTCGCCTATCGACTGGACAGTATGGGCATCGCTGCCGGCGCTTCCTGGAATTCCGTACTTCCTGGCGAAGTTCTCTGCTCTGGCTGACGATCGGTATAGAGGCGTCCTGGAGTTAAATACTTCAATAACGTCTATCTCTCCCTGCTCCGCCAGCCTCCTGGTGATATCAGTGTTCAGTGCGGACTGCCGGAATCTATCGAACGGGTGCGGGATGGCTACCAGACCGTCTTGAGTCCTGATACGGGATATTGTCTCGGCAACCGACAGGCCGCCGGGTATACTTTCCTTGAGGAACATACCCATAATTTCACCGTGTGGGGTCAGTATCTCTTCGGCAACGATTACCGTGAAGGGGGCGATATCCTGCATCTTCAAGGCGCCTTCGATAGTATTGTGGTCGGATATGGCGATGCAGTTTACGCCGACCTCAAGGCAACGATCGATAATCTTAGCTAACGGGGTATTGCAGTCGGGCGAATACTCGGTGTGGATATGGAGGTCGGCCTTGAGCAATTTCAGTTCACCCTCTCCAGATAGCTACCGCTACGGGTATCAACCTTGACGATATCCCCCTCGTTGACAAAAAGGGGGACCTCTATGGTAATGCCGGTCTCGAGTGTAGCCGGTTTGGTGCCGGCGGTGGCGGTGTCTCCCTTGAATCCGGGCTCGCTCTTGGTAACCTCGAGTTCAACGGTAATCGGCATCTCGACTCCCATCAGTTCGCCCTTGTAGCTTGATATTTGCAGTGACATCCCTTCCTTCAGATAGTTGACAGCATCCCCCAGTTGGTCGCTATTCAGTGATGTCTGCTCGAAGTTCTCCTCATCCATAAAATAATACAGGTCGCCGTCGCTGTAGAGGTACTGCATCGGGCGGTACTCAAGCCGGGCGCGTACAAATTTCTCCGTGTTTTGAAAGCTCCGCTCAATAGTGTGACCGTCCCTAATATCGCGGAGCTTAACCTTAGCCAGGGCTGTCCGCTTCATTTTAATATGCTGGTATTCGATAACCTGGTACAGTTTGTCGTCTAACTCGATCGTAACCCCTTTTCTCAGCTCACTGGAATTTAACATCCTAGACTCCTATCTTCTCAGCTCTTGAAATTACCCTGACCTTATTATCCTCCATTACTACCGTATCCTCAATCCTGACGCCCCCCCAGCCCGGGATGTAGATTCCGGGTTCAATAGTAAATACCATCCCGTCGGTTAGCGGCTCGGTGTTACCGTGACCGAGTCGTGGCGCCTCATGGGGCGATAGTCCTATGCCATGCCCAAGGGAGTGACCGAAAGCTTCGCCGTAACCAGCCTCTTCTATCACTATCCTCGCTATATTGTCCGCCTCCTCCCCACTCATTCCTCCCTTGATCATTGCGATTGCAGTTAACTGTGCCCCCAGGACAGTATCATATACCTTGCGAAATGTATCGTCCCGGCCGCCGATGTAAATAGTGCGGCTGAGATCGCTGGAGTAGCCGCCGATCCTGGCCCCGAAGTCCATTACTACCGGCTCTCCGGGATTTATGATACGTGGCGAGGGGCTGATATGGGGTAGCGCTGAATTATCACCTGAACCGATAATAACATTGAAGGGGATGGGCTCGCTACCCCGCTCCCGCATAAACCTTTCTATCGCCCAGGCCAGTTCCTGCTCACTTATGCCGTTGCCGATGATACTCACAGCATAGGAAAAAGCGGCATCGCTGATTGTCGCTGCCCGGGCTATCAGCTCAATCTCCTCAGGTTCTTTGATCATCCGTAGCGACTCGATAAGCCCGTCGACAGGAACAAGCCTGAAGGGAAGAGTCTTTTTCTTTATTATATCAGATAATTCCCGGTAGTGATAAAAGGTGATGTGCCTGCTCTCAAACCCCAGCCGGCTAATGTCCGGTTCATCCACCAATTCGGGGAACCAGTTCTCCGCGGGGCCGCTTATCCGAAAGATTTGAAAGCCGGGCGACTGCCTTTGCGCCTGTTCCAGGTAGCGAAAGTCGGTGGCTAAGACCTGCTTCCTTGGTGTGATCAAGAGATAGCCGTCGGAGCCGTTAAAACCGGACAGGTAATACCTGTTCTCCGGCTGGGAGATCAAGATAGCGTCAATCTCCTGATCGGCGAAACTCTGTACCAGCCGGTTAACCCTATCCTTCCAGCCCATTATCCTGCTTCCCTCCTGCCATGGGGTGGGCGGAGAGGTATACCTTTCTGGCCTGACTCTTGGTGACGTGGGTGTAGATCTGGGTCGTGGACAGGTCGGCATGCCCCAGAAGCTGCTGCACTACTCTCAAGTCTGCCCCACCGTCGAGGAGGTGAGTGGCGAAGGAATGGCGTAGCATATGGGGATGGATCCGCCTGTTTATGCCGGCAGCTGCGGAGTATTTCTCCACTATCTTCTGTACCCTCCGTTCAACCAGGCGCCTGCCGCTGCGGTTAACGAACAGGGCCGGGGTACCTTTCCTACCCAGCAGCCTGGTTCTGCCCTGGCTGATGTAGGTAAAAATAGCTGCTGCGGCCGGCTTACCCATCAGCACCACCCGCTCTCGAGAGCCTTTGCCCCGGACCCTTATTTCGTTGGTATCAAGGTTCACCTTATCAATATCCAGGTTTACCAGCTCGCTTACCCTCAAACCAGAAGCGTAGAGCAACTCCAGCAGAGCCCGGTCTCGCTGTCCCTGGGGTGTGGACAGGTCGGGAGCGTTGAGAAGTTCAAGCACTTCTTTCTGGCTCAGGAATCCGGGCAGCCGCTTGTCCAGCTTGGGAGAAGAGGTATCGGCGACCGGGCTGGTAGCAACTATCTCTTCTCGCATCAGGTAGCGATAGAAGGAGCGGATTGCCGAGAGTTTACGGGCGATACTGACCTTGACAAAGCCCTGCTCAAGGAGGTAGGCGAGGTAGTCGCGGATGACCTGTTTATCAACCTCGTGAAGCGAGCCGACCTTTTTTAGCTTCAGGAAGCTAAAAAAGTCCAGCAGGTCGTTGGTATAGTTACGTATGGTATATCGAGAGGCATTCCGCTCTGCCTCAAGATAGTTTACGTATCGGTTAAAGATTTGTTGCATTGTACCAGTCGCTTTTCTATTCGTCTAATGGTTCGCTTTCTCCGGAGCTTGTAATCTTTTCCTCCTCTGCCGAGCATCCGTCGACGGTACCGCTGGCGGCGATGTGTGCCAGAACGTCGGCAAAAGCGATACCCTTGGACCGTGCCCCTTTCATACCGTGCCTGACCTTACTGGCAAGCACATTGCCCAGGTGCAGGGTGGCACTGGTTAGCTCTTCAGGTGATATCCAGCCCTTACCATACATAAAGCCGGTAACGTAAACCTTGGCGATGTTTTCCTGCAGCAACGCTGCGGTATGCTTGGTATTCCTGTGGCTGGTTTGAAATTCTACATACTCGATAGGCCATTCCTTCTTCAATTCATCAAGAAATTTATCACGTAGCTCAATCCAGCGCGGCAGGCCTCCCAAGCGCCACTGTCTGTTGTTTTCTTCGTAGTGTTCCCGGTTCGCCTCGGCGACCCGGTTGATCAAATCGCTGTCGACAGATTCCTCCGACTGGTATATGCGGACCTTCTCCGGGGGCCAGCTCTCCAGCGCCTGGGAGGCCCCCTCCAGAATACGGCACAGCTCCAGGGTCTCCTCAACCTTGAATTCCCAACCACCCGGCTGATACCTCTTGACATTCTTGGTACCGTCCGCTTCTTTGACAAAGACGAGCTTTGTCATTATTCTGCTCCCGGCGGTATACTGCAGTTCGCCACCGAAGAGGGTCTTCTTTTGCACGTGGAGACCGCGGGCGGTGGTCAGGGAACGGTCCCCCAGTGAGAGACGGTCTTTGATGGTGGCGATTTCCTCAATACTGTCCAGCAGGTGTTGCGAAGGGTAGTCCATAGTTACTCCTCCAGCTTGCCTTTATAGTCGCACTTGGTACACTTTGTCTGCTTACGCCGGTACAGTGTCAGCAGTCCGCCGCATTTGGGGCAGGGGTGGGGAATAGGTCTGGCATTGATGGCAAAGTCACACTCGGGCCAGCGGTTGCAGCCGTAGAAGGTGCGCTTCTTCTTGTTTATCTTCTCGACTATGCTGCCGGTGCAGCCCGGTTGCGGGCAATTTACGCCGGTCTTGATTTCATACGACCTGGTGTATTTACACTCGGGATAACCGCTACAGGAGAGAAACTTACCGTAGCGTCCGTACTTGACCACCAGCGGCTTGCCGCAGCGGGGACAGGTCTCTTCAGTCTGTTCGTCAACTATCTTCACCTTTTCCATTAGCGCGGCGGCACTCTTTAGACTCGTATCGAAGGGGCCGTAGAAGTCATTCAGGACATCCACCCACCCCCGCTTCCTGTTGCCTATCTCGTCCAGCTCCTCCTCCATACGGGCGGTGAACTCAACGTTAATGATGCTGGCAAAGTGCCGAGTAAGCTGGTCATTGACTATGCTTCCAAGCTCGGTCGGCTGAAGACTGCCCTTGGTCTTATTGATATATTCGCGATCAAGAATGGTGGAAAGTATGGTGGCATAGGTGCTGGGCCGCCCGATGCCGTTCTGCTCCAGCACCTTGATCAGAGAGGCTTCGGTGAAACGGGGTGGGGGTTGGGTAAAGCGTTGCTCAGGGAAAAGATCGATAAGCGTAAGCTTGTCACCTCTTTCCAGATGGGGAAGCAGCGGGCTTTTCTTTGCTTCTTCGCCTTCGTCTTCATCTTCATCCTTACCGGCGATATAGAGGGACATAAAACCGGGAAACTTGATAACCGAGCTTGAAGCCTTAAGGATATATTTGCCGCTGTCGTAGGGTCGTATTGCTTCAATCTCAATGCTAGTGTTATCAAATATGGCGTCCGACATCTGGCTGGCTAGCATCCTCTGCCAGATAAGCTGATAGAGCTTGAGTTGCATCTTATTGAGATACGGCTGAAGCAGAGATGGTTCTCGCCCGATCCGGGTCGGGCGGATGGCTTCGTGAGCCTCCTGGGCCCCCTTTACCGCTTTGGTGAAGGAACGGGCGTGTGCCGGAACGAACTCGGGCCCATACCTGGAGTTGATGAACTCTCTGGCTTCGACTACTGCGGAGCGGGCAACTCTGGTGGAGTCGGTACGCATATAGGTGATCAGCCCTACGCTGCCCTCACTACCTACTGCCAGGCCTTCGTAGAGCTGTTGCGCGATGGACATGGTCTGCTTGGCACTGAAGCGGAATCTGCGCCATGCTTCCTGCTGCAGTGTGCTGGTGATAAACGGGGGGGCGGGTCGGCGGGACACCTTTTTTGTCCTCACCCCTCCCACCCGATATCTGGCTTCTCTGAGTTCGTCACAGATACAATCCGCTTCCTTAAGGTTGTGAATTTCCAGTCTGATTCCGTCACCGAGACCGACCAGACTGGCCCGCACGGTCGCATCGACCGGTGTTTCCGTAGCCAGTTCCGCCTCGATAGTCCAGTATTCCTGCGGGGTGAATTTGTCGATCTCACGCTCCCGCTCGACAATGATCCGTAGCGCCACTGATTGCACTCTGCCGGCGGAGAGTCCACGCCTTACCTTTTTCCAGAGGAGCGGACTTATTTTGTAGCCGACCAGCCGGTCCATAATACGTCGTGCCTGCTGGGCATTGACCAGTTCCAGGTCTATCGATCGCGGCTGTTTGAAGGCATGTCTGATGGCTTCCTCGGTTATTTCATGAAAAACGACGCGGTGGTATGGTTTACGATCTGACCTGGTTACCTCAGACAGGTGCCAGGCGATAGCTTCTCCCTCGCGGTCGGGGTCAGTGGCCAGGTATACCGCAGCTGCCGTTTTCGCCGCCTCTTTAAGCTCCTTCACCAGCTTGCTCTTGGTCCGGGGCACTACATATTTCGGGGCGAAGCTGTTTTCTATGTCCACTCCTATTGCGCCCTTAGGCAAATCTCTGACATGGCCCATCGATGCCTTCAGGTTGTATTCTTTGCCCAGAATTCTACTCAGTGTTTTTGCTTTGGCCGGTGATTCCACGATAACCAGATTCTTTTTCATAACACCTATTCCACTCTCACCCGATATTCCACCCCGGCTTCTCGAGCCAGGACAAAACTCATTGTTCCCATCTGCTCCACCATTCCTTTAA
>JAQUOC010000049.1 GCA_028717305.1 Dehalococcoidales bacterium
CCTATTCTCCGGAGCTGGGCTATACACTGGGTAAACAAAGTGCCCGTATTGTCACGGTCGGTCACCGGCACCCGGGGCATTGCTATGTTGAGGGTATTGGCGGCGAGCCCAAGCAGGTTGTCGGACCGGGTGAGTATGAGATAGGCGGTGTTCTGATTGTGGGGATACCCTCCTATCATGATGAGGAGAAGGGTGTTATCAGGGGGAAGAACACCATCTACCTGATGCATATTGATGATATCTCGGTCTGTCACCTTGGCGACCTGGGCCATGCCCTCAGTGATGAACAGGCGGAGGAGCTGGATGACGTGGACGTGCTGCTGGTCCCGGTGGGCGGAGTGTCCACGATTGATGGTGCTGTGGCGGCTGGGGTGGTCCGTCAGCTTACCCCCAAGGTAGTGATTCCTATGCACTACCAGACCGAAGCGCTCAACCGGGAGCTTGAACCGGTGGCGAGGTTCCTCAAGGAGATGGGAGTGGGGGAGGTTACCTCCGTGCCCAAGCTGTCCGTTACTAGATCCAGTATGCCCGATGTTATGCAGGTCTGTCTTCTCGATTATTGAGATAGGACTTTCGCTTCCATGGTCTGGCCGTAACCTTTTTCCATTGCCGGCGTTATATTATTGTGACTTGTGACGACGGGTATTGCAAAATAGCGGCGTTGTGGTATAGTAGAGGCCAATTCATCCATTTCTGTTCCCGCAAGGGAAGGGGGGTTATACTGTGAAGAATTCGGTACTGGTTATGATGGCGATATTACCGTTTACCCTGCTCCTTACCGGCCTTAACGGCTGTGCCGGTGGCGGGTATGAAGGAGGAATCCCGTCTCCGGAGCCGATGCCGGCTCCGGCACCGATGGAGCCGGACGTAGACAAGTCATGGGAGAGTAGTGAAGAGTCTTACCCGGGAGATGAAGTAACCATACCGTCCGAGCGGATGATAGTCCGCAACGGGAATATCTCTCTGGTAGTGGAGGATGTGACCGGGGCCCGGGATGAGATAGAGCAACTGGCGGCCAGGTTGGGTGGCTGGGTAGTGGACTCCAACATCTACGGTGAGGCAGAGGAGATGCGGGGGTGGATTTCCATTCGTGTCGACAGCGATAAGTTCGATCAGGCGCTGGCCGAGCTCAGGGCGCTGGCGGTAAGGGTGAGTTCGGAGAGCACCAGCACCAAGGATATCACCGAGGAGTATGTCGACCTTCAGTCGCGTTTGAAGAATGCCGAGGCGACCGAGGCCCAGTATCTGGCTCTCCTGGAAAGGGCCGAAGAAGTGGATGATATCCTCAGCATCTATAATGCCCTTTCGGGGATACGCTATGAGATAGAGCAGATTAAGGGGCGGATACAGTATCTGGAGCAGACTGCGGCAATGAGCCTGATTTCGGTGGATCTGACCCCGGCGGTCAGCCTGGGCCCGCTGGTTTCCCCCGGTTGGAGTGCCAGCGAGACACTCAACTCCGCCATCCGCGGCCTGACTACCTTCGGGCAGGGGTTGGGGACGGCCTTTATCTGGATTGGCATCTTGAGCCCGATTTGGGGCACCATAATTGGGGTTACCTACTGGCGCCGCCGCAGAAAGAGGAATCAGCAGGTATCCTGAAGACGATCGAGTACTTGCTGATTGCTTAGACCGGAGACCGCTACCGTCTTGTTGCGGCTGGTCTGCCCCTGAATAATGGCAAGGTCTCTTTCTTTGATGCCCAGCAACCGGCTGAGAAAAGAGAGTAACTCCCGGTTGGCCTTGCCTTTGACCGGTGGTGCAGCCACCTTTACCCGCAACACCCCGTCGGTAAAGCCGAGCACCTCGTTTCTCGGGGCGCCTGGGCAAACCCGCAGTGATATTTTAGCTTCGTTTTCCAATATTAACGGAGTTGAGTCGGCAGGCTGTTATTCCTCTCCTCCCCCGCCCCTTCTTGCCGTGCTGAAGGCGATGGAAGCCAGGAAAAGGACCCCACTCATAATAAGCCAGAACATCCAGGTGAACTCGGGAAGTAGCAGGGGGATGATTCCCCCGGCGGTGAGACCACCGATGGTGGCGCATACCGCAGCAAGACTACCGAAAACAACCGCTGCTGTTCCCATTAAGGCATCCTCCTTCTTGTTTGCCGTGTAAATGCTCGGGAGAGCTCCTCGGCACAATTATTTGGCTTTATCTTAATCCGCTGGTGCTATATACTGGATACTAAATCTGGATGATAACACGAAATCGGTAAATAGTCCATAGTTTTGACCACTACATTCGGGAGAGGGGCTGATTTGGAGCTGGTTTTAGCCGGATTGGCGCAAGAAGCGGGTGGCCTCCTTCGCTGCGGAGGGCTGACCCTGGGGGTGGTTGAGTCGGCCAGCGGCGGGCTGCTCTCGCACCTGATCACCGGCGTCCCCGGCTGCTCGGAATACTATAAGGGGGCGATTGTCTCTTATAGCAATGAGGTCAAGACCGGGCTGGTCGGGGTGAAGGGAAATACCATCGCCGGATACGGCGTCGTCAGCGGACAGGTGGCCCGGGAGATGGCACTATGTGGCAGGGTTGCCCTGTCCGTTGATATCTGCCTGGCCGATACCGGCATCGCCGGTCCCGGCGGTGCTGTCCCGGGCAAGCCGGTGGGGCTGTTCTACATCGGGCTGGCGGATGGAGCGGGAGCGTACAGCCGGAAGTACAACTTCTCCGGTGACCGGGAGCAGAACAAGCTGGAAGCTGCCGGGGCGGCCCTGGCCTGGCTGAAGGAGTACCTGCTGGATCGCAAGGGTACTTAGTGCAGATATCAGCCGGGGGTGTTATACTCTAGAATATCTCGGAATTAGGAAGGAAGGTTTAGATTGAAAAGAGCTGACGGGCGAGCCTGTGACGAAATGAGGCCGATCAAGATAGTGCCCGGATACCAGGAGTTTGCCGATGGCTCGGCGCTGATAGAGCTGGGCAAGACCCGGGTGCTGTGTGCGGTGAGTGTCGATGATAAGGTGCCGCCTTTCCTGAGGGGTGGTGGCAGTGGCTGGGTTACTGCGGAATATGCCATGCTGCCCCGCGCCACCTCCACTCGCACCCGGCGGGACTCCTCTATGGGTGGAGTGACGGGCAGGAATCAGGAGATACAGCGCCTGATCGGGCGCTCGCTCCGGGCCGTAACCGACCTCAGCTCACTGGGGGAGCGGACTCTGATCGTGGACTGTGACGTGCTTCAGGCCGACGGCGGCACCAGAACGGCGGCCATTACCGGTGCCTATGTGGCGCTGCATCAGGCGACGCGGAGGCTGGCCGATATCGGGATAATATCGTCCATTCCCTTTCGGACTGCGATAGCCGCTACCAGCGTCGGCATCATTCACAGCAATATGATGCTCGACCTGTGCTACGATGAGGACTCCGGTGCGGCGGTGGACTTTAACGTGGTCATGACGGGCAAGGGTGAGTTTGTTGAGATTCAGGGGACGGCGGAAGGCAAGCCATTTCCCCGGGAGGCTGTTGATTCCCTGATTTCTCTGGCGGAAAAGGGCATCCAGAAGCTGCTTCTGGCCCAGGAGGAGGCGCTCAAGCTGGTCTAGCGGGTCTTCTTCCTTCTCTGTTGCCCCGGTTTGCCGCTGTATAGTATATTGTGGTAGTATTCTTATCATTATTGTCTGAAAAGGAAAGTATTAACCTATGATGAAAGCAAAGCGCGCTAAACTGGTATGGATTATTGCGGCCCTGTCTGTCTTCGGTATCGTCTGTTCCTGCGGCTGTGCTGCCGAGAACAATGACCCGGTAATAAGCGGCCTTTATGCTGATTCCAATATGCTTTCCCCGGGACATAGCTCTACGATAGCTGCGGTCGCCTCCGACCCGGATGGGGATGAGTTGCAGTATCAATGGTTTGTCTCTGAAGGAGATATCCCCGGTGAGGGTTCTGAGATTACCTGGACTGCCCCGCTCGTCCCCGGCGCTTATACCATTACCGCCGTCGTCACGGACGGCAGGGACGGCCGATCGGCCATGACGATTACCCTGGGTGTCGCACCGGGCAGCGACCCTGTTATTGTCAGCTTTGAGGCTGCCGACACCGGGTGTAAGAAAAGCACCCCGGTGGCCATAGACTGCCTTGCCTATGATCGGGACGGCGATGAGCTGACCTACGAGTGGTCGGCAACCGGCGGTGAGATAACGGGAGAAGGCCCGTTCGTGTCGTGGGTTGCCCCCGAGGAACTGGGTACCTACACCATCACCGTTTATGTCAGCGACGGCACAGGCGGTGAGGTGGAAGAGTCGCTGGAGATTGAAGTCAAGGGTGGCTGAGGGTAGAAGCCGCCGGCCCGTGGGGCCGGCAGATGATGAGAATATCAGGCGCAGTTAAGCCTCGGTCGCATCCCACCTATTTGGCGGCTTGATCGAATTCCTTCTTGCCGATGGACACGAATATGATGGCCAGAACACCCAGCGGAACGCTGCAGATAGTGGCCAGAATGGCACCGGCGAGGGCAAAGTTCCATAGCCTTCTCTTGAGTGCGTAGATGCCCCCGGCGATGGCGACCGCTCCCAGGCCGATCATACCGGCCCCGATCATTCCGATTATTCCGCTGAAGCCGTAGAGAAGTCCGCCTACTATGTCCAGCCCCGATAAAGCTTCTGTCAGGGCGCCGCCCAGCCCCAGAGGGATGGCGAGAAGGACTATCAGCGAACCGGCGCAGATGCCGAGACCGCCGGCAATAATCGTCAGCACACCTGCCGTGGTCGGTTTCCAGGTCCTTTCCATGACCGTAGCCTCCCGATTTTTTGTTTATTTTCCTGATGAATTAGCATATCCGCAGCTGGTTCTGTTGTCAATACCCGGCGGGGAATTGACGGCCAGGTAACCTTTACATATTATTACGCAGGGGATATCTTGGAGACGTTTGACATAAAGCGGAAGGCAATCCTGCTGGTCGGGCCGACCGGCTGCGGCAAAACTCCTCTCGGGGATTTGCTGGAGTCGAAGGGACTGCGGGGCATGCACTGTCTTCACTTCGATTTCGGCAGGGAGCTGCGGGCATCCATGGGGCGGCAGTCCGGCCGGTTGACGCCGGATGAGCGTAAACTGGTCGGTGAACTGCTTGAGGCCGGCGCTCTGCTCGAGGATGAGTACTTTCCTATCGCCGGGAAGCTGCTGGCCGGTTTTATTGCTGAAAGGAAGGCAGATGCCGGCGCGGTTGTCGTGCTGAATGGCCTGCCGCGGCATTGCGGCCAGGCGGTGGCGATGGAGACGGCGGTCGAGATGCGGGCGCTGGTAAGCCTCGAGTGCACTCCTGGGGTTGTTTGGGAGAGGGTGCGGACCAATAGCGGTGGAGACCGCAGCGAGCGTGCCGACGACACGCTGGAGGAAGTCACGCGGCGGATCGAGGTCTTCCGGCAGAGGACCCTGCCCCTGCTGGAGTATTACGGTGCGCGCGGAGTGCCTGTACTGCATTTGGAGGTAGGTGCTAAAACAACAGCCCGGCAGATGCGCCGGGAGCTTGAGACCCTGTGCTGTAACGTGGTGCTTTGAAGGGTTGATATAATACGTTTGACAGATATAAGGTGTAATCTTCCGTGATTAAAGCAGTATTATTCGATTGGTTGAATACCATCGCCCGCACCGATCCCGATTGGCCTGAACTTTGGTGTCAGGTTCTGCCTGAGTTCGGCATTGAGCCATTAACGGAGAAGTTGGTGCGAGGTATCTATTCTACTGAAACTCAGGTGCCCCGGGGAGCTCCATATCGGTGGCGGGAATCCGAAAATCCTGAAGTATTTGTCCGTTATCAAGGGTTGTCTTGATCCTGCTCCGAATAAGGCGGAGGCTGGTATCTGTAAACGATCTTCATACAGTTGAAGCACTGCCAACCGTCTTCATGGTATATAAAGCAGCTGCCGCTGCATTTTGGGCACAGCTCGGGCGGCCTATCCAGCTCTTTATAGTTTGTGGGACTTGATTTCCACTTTCCCATCGTTTTATCCTCATGCTTGTTTAGTTCACCAACCATATATCTAAACGTTTCAGGGCCGGAAAAGTTATTGTTGCCACAATGCGTCCGGACTCAATTCATATCAGGATGACCTTTCTAAAGATAATGACTGTGCTAAAATGGTTGTATTACGGTCGCTTCACAAACGGTTTGAGGTAGTCGGATGGCAGGCCGGACTATTATGCATATCGACCTCGACTCATTCTTTGTTTCGGTGGAACAGGTACTTAACCCCGAACTCAAAGGTAAACCTGTCGTAGTCGGCGGTAAACCCGACCGGAGAGGGGTTGTCGCGACAGCTTCCTACGAAGCAAGAGCCTTCGGTCTCCACTCCGGTATGCCGTTGGCGACTGCTGTCCGGTTGTGCCCGGAGGCGATCTTCATCGAAGGGAATTTTGCCCGGTACCGCGAATTCTCCCGGAAGTTTATGGCCATCATTAATGAATTCTCTCCATCTATCGAACCGATGGGCCTGGATGAAGCCTATCTGGATGTGACCGGATTTGAATCGATACACGGTTCCATCCGGCAGATGGCAGACAGGATGAAGCAGCGGATCCGGAGCGAATTGGGACTTTGCGCTTCGGTCGGGATTGCGAACTGCAAAGTAGTCGCCAAAATTGCATCGGAGCTTTCCAAACCGGATGGTCTGCTCGAAGTGACCCCGGGGGAAGAAAAAGATTTTCTAGCACCTTTGCCAGTAGAGAAGCTGCCCGGAGTTGGCAAGCAGACCCTTAAGATTATCAAGGGCTTGGGAGTATATACCGTAGGCGGACTATCCCGGATGTCTCCTCGCGCTTTGAAAACTCATCTCGGGTCCGCGGGGGAAATGTTGTATCGTTTTGCCAATGGCATCGATGACAGACAGGTATTACCCCCCGGTGAGGCTAAGTCGATCAGCCGGGAGAGCACTTTCGGAGAGGACACTAGAGACCTCTCGTATCTCGAGGCAACCCTGTGGGTCCAAAGCGAAAAGGTAGGTGCCGACCTTCGGAAGAAGGGTAAACAGGCAAAGTGCGTCACTCTGAAGCTGCGGTACGCCGATTTCTCAACTATCACCCGTAGCCGTACGCTTAACGAAGGCGTTGATACCGACCGGGCGATATTTGAAACGGGCATCGGTTTGCTAGAGCGGGCACTGGCTAAGGAAAAACAGGCGGTGCGTCTGATCGGTATCGGCGTGTCGAAATTAGTCGAAGCGAGTCGGCAGACGATGCTATTCGCTCCATCCGACCGGAAGCTGGAGGAATTGAACAAAGCCATAGATAGCATCCGTAACAAGCACGGCTTTGATGCCATCCATACCGGGCGGGTGGTACGGCTTAGGGATATTTCATTTCATTCCTGATTCTTCAAGGAAAAGTGCGTAATTTAACTTTCCGGCTATCTGTGATTTCAATATGATTTTTAACATGGACGTTATCCGTATTCCGGCTGATAGGACTTGAAGAATTCCCTTATTCAACATAGAATAGCTGTAGGTGTGGTTATTAAAATGATAGCTGGAGGTGTCTCATGCATTCTGAGGAGTTGATCGAGAGAAATACTGCCATGGAGCTGGTGCGTGTCACCGAGGCGGCTGCTCTATCCTCGGCCCGTTATATGGGCCGGGGTGACAAGAACCTGGTGGATAAGACCGCGGTCAGCGCGATGCGCCACCTGCTGGGACGGGTGCAGATGGACGGCATTGTCGTCATCGGCGAAGGGGAGAAGGACCAGGCCCCGATGCTCTATATCGGGGAGAGAATCGGAGACGGCTCCAGACCGAAGGTTGATATCGCCGTCGATCCGGTCGACGGCACCACCTCGGTCGCCCGCGGTCTGCCCGGAGCGATATCGGTAATCGCCCTCTCCGAGCGGGGTTCGATGCACTGTCCCCGGGAGTTCTTCTATATGGATAAGATTGTCACCGGTCCGGAGGCGGCCGGCTGTATCGACATCGAAGCTCCGGTTAAGGATAACCTGAACAAGATAGCGAAGGCCAAGGGGAAAAAGGTTGCCGACGTTACCGTGGTGATCCTGGATCGGCCCCGCCATGAGAAGCTGATATCCGATATTCGAAATGCCGGAGCGAGGGTGAAGCTGATCACCGACGGTGACGTGGCTGCTAGCATCGACGTGGCGCTGCCTCTGCGTAGCATCGACGTGCTGATGGGTATCGGCGGCACCCCGGAAGGGGTGCTCTCTGCCGCCGCCATGCGCTGTATCGGCGGCTGTATCCAGGCTAAGCCCTGGCCCCGTGACGAGGCGGAGAGAAAAGCGGCCGAAGCGGCCGGGGCGGATGTCAACCGGGTATACAGGACCGAGGACTTCATCACCAGTGACGACGTCTTCTTCGCGGCCACCGGCGTCAGCACCGGCGAGCTCTTAAGGGGGGTGCACTATTTCAGCGGCGGTGCCAGCACCCAGTCGCTGGCGATGCGGGGCCTCTCCGGTACCGTGCGCTGGATAGACTCGTCCCACAACTTCGACCGGTTGAACAAGCTCGACGGTATCTCCGCCGATTGATTGCCTTTTACGTACTATTTTGATATATGGGGAAGCCCCGGGATAAATTAGTAGGGAGGGGAAGGCATGCAGGCGCACCGGATTGGTATTCTCAGCGGCGGCGGCGACTGTGCCGGCATCAACCCGGCCATAAAGTGGGTGGTCAAAACGGCCCTCGACGAAAGGTTGCAGCGGGAAAGAGGGCTGCGCTACGAGGTTGTCGGCATCCGGGATGGCTGGCGGGGGCTGCTTGAGGTTACCACCATGCCGCTCGATCAGGAGATAGTTCGTACCTGGGACCGGTATGGCGGCACCATGCTGGGGACTTCGCGGACCAACCCCGGTAACCCCGAGAACGACCGGACCCAGACTGTGCTGGACAATATCGAGAAGCTCGGCCTGAGTGCTGTCATCGCCATCGGCGGTGATGATACCTTAAGCGTTGCCTACCGCCTGCATCAGGCCGGTATCGATATCGTCTGCATCCCCAAGACCATTGACAAAGACCTCCCCGAGACCGATTACACCCTCGGTTTCGAGACTGCCGTAAATGTGATTACCGAGGAGATTGACCGCCTGCGCACCACCGCCGGCTCACACCAGCGGATATTCGTCGTGGAGACGATGGGGCGGCACTCCGGATGGCTGGCCCTGGAGGGCGGCGAGTCCAGCGGGGCCTTCATCATCCTCATCCCCGAGTGTGATTTCGTTCCGGAGAATATCTACCGTCTGGTCCGGGAGGGCCGGCACAACGGAGCCAGGTACAATATTATCGTGGCTGCTGAGGGCGCCAAGCCGGTCGGCGGCGCCGAGTTCGTCCGGGAGTCCGGACTCGATGCCTTCGGTCATAAGAAGCTCGGCGGTATTGCCGAGACCCTGGCCCGGGAAATCGAGCGGGCCACCGGCCTCGAGACGCGCAGCGTCAACCTGAGCCATCTCCAGCGGGGCGGAGCGCCCTGCGCCTATGACCGCAGAATGGGCCGCTATTTCGGCATTGCTGCGGTCGATCTGGTCACTGCCAGCGACTTCGGTAAGATGGTGTGCCTGAAAAACGGCCGGATTACCGCTTGCCCGCTGGAGTGTGTCATCGGCCGCACCAGCTTCGTCGATGTCGCAACGCAGTACGATGCGGAGCGGTATAACGGTCGCCGTACCATACTGGGCGGCTGAAACAATTTAAATTGGAGGTAGCAGGAGAAATGAAAAACGAGATTGATGCTCTGGTGAAGGATGCCGTCTTGAGTCCGGACGACGCTATCCGGGCCGACTGCCG
>JAQUOC010000050.1 GCA_028717305.1 Dehalococcoidales bacterium
GTAGCGCCACAACCAGAGCGGCAATCTGCGAAGGCGTCGCATCACCGTTCATTATTTCATTCATTACTGCTGAGGCCTGCTCAAAACTGAGCGAACAGCCATCAGCAACCGTTCCGATAGCCTCTCTGATCATTTTCCTTTATTGCCTCATGTAATCAAGAAAGTTTTTCAGCAGATCCTTACCCACCTCAGTCATAATCGACTCCGGGTGGAACTGGACACCCTCTACTAAGAACCGGCGATGACGCAGCCCCATAATGATACCATCCGCCGTCCGGGCGCTGATCTCAAGACAGTCCGGTAGACGATCACTGATGACCGCCAGGGAGTGATAGCGAATAGCAGGGAAGGGGTTGGGCAGACTCTTGAAGAGACCAATGCCATCGTGATAGATAAGCGAGGACTTTCCGTGCTTGATTTCAGCGGTGCGGCCGATCTTAGCTCCGTAGCTGTAACCGATACACTGATGCCCTAAACAGACACCCAGGATAGGGAGCCTGCTCCCGAATTCATGAATAACCTCATTTGATATGCCGGCCTGCTCCGGAGTGCCCGGTCCCGGTGAGATAACGATACACCGGGGCGACCTGGCATCAATGTCCCCCAGTTTTATTCTGTCGTTACGGACCACCCACACCTCTTCTCCCAGCTCGCTCAAGTACTGGTAGAGGTTGTAGGTAAAGCTGTCGTAATTATCTATCAAAAGCAGCATGACTCTCTAGCTCCGCCTGTTCTATCGCTGTTATTAATGCCTGGGCTTTGTTCAAGCTTTCCTGGTATTCACGCTCGGGAATACTATCTGCGACAATACCCGCGCCAGCCTGGGTATAAGCAACACCATCCTTAATAATACTGGTACGGATGTTTATGGCAGTATCCATATTACCGGAGAAACCGAAGTATCCCACTGCACCGGCATAGGGCCCCCTCTTGTCCGGCTCCAGCTCGGCGATAATCTCCATCGCCCGAACCTTGGGCGCCCCCGACACTGTTCCGGCCGGGAAACAGGCACGCAGGGCATCGAACTGGGAAAGACCGCTCTTCAGTCTGCCTTCGACATGTGATACCAGATGCATAACGTGAGAATAGCGTTCAATACCCATAAGCTGAGTTACCTTGACTGTACCCGGTTCGCTGACCCGTCCGATATCATTACGGCCCAGATCCACCAGCATGATATGCTCGGCACGCTCCTTCTCGTCACACTTCAGGTCTTCTTCCAGAGCCAGATCCTGGGCAACATCCCTACCCCGGGGTCGAGTGCCGGCAATGGGGTGGTTGGATACTATTCCGCCTTCCACCCTTACCAGTAGCTCAGGGGATGCCCCCACAATGTGGCAGTCGCCCATATTAAGATAGTACATATAAGGCGATGGGTTGAGAGAGCGTAGCGCCCGGTACAGGCTAAAGGGACTGGCGGTGGTCGGTCTGGCCAGCCTCTGAGACAGGACTACCTGGATAATATCACCGGCACAGATGTACTCCTTAGCCCGACGTACTCTTTCCTCAAACTCTGCCTGGGAAAGGTTTGAGAAGGCTGGCTCCGGGGATTGTGGATGTGAAGTAGATAAAGAGTATTGAGGGCTAATCGGCTGTCTCAACCTTGCCACCAGGATATCAATTTTATTGGTTGCATTTCGATAGGCCGCCTCGAAATCACCATTTACATGAGCATGAGAGACCACCTTTATCTTATGGGTGAGATGATCGAAAATGAGCAGGGTGTCCGCCAGCATGAATACTGATTCCGGAAGGCCCAGTGGATCAGCCTGAGGAGAGGGTAACTCCTCAAAGTAGCGGGCGACTTCATAGCCTAAGTAGCCGACCATCCCTCCATGGAAACGGGGCAAGCCGCTGTTAGTCACCAGTCGGAACCGGGCGAGCTCCTTTTCTATAATGGGTAGGGGATCAAAAGAATTATTGCTCTCGGTTCTCAGAACCAGGGCGGGTTCGGTGCCGATAAAACTGTAGCGGGCCAGCTGCTCACCGCCCTCTACACTCTCGAGTAGGAAAGAATAATCGCCACGAGCCACCTTAAGATAGGCAGACACCGGCGTCTCCAGATCAGCCATAATCTCACAATACACCGGTATCAAATTGCCATATCTGACCAGTTCTTTAGCCTCACCCAGTGTAGGATAGTACATATTATCTCCTAATAAAAAAACTCCCTACCCCTACAAAGGGGCGGGAGTTCAACTTCCACGGTGCCACCCTTCTTAACCCTTACTCTATACTCAGAGAGGGCTACCTCTATCGGGTACAGAAGCAAGAACCTGCCTCAATACCCTGGAATGCAATAACGCTTTCCCTGCGTCAAGACCTACTTATTACTGATCCAGCAACTTTCAGCCTGCGGCTCCCAAACCCATTCACCCTCTGCGCCAGCACCGGCTCACACCTCACCCGGCTCTCTGAGCCTCGCTTGAAGGCTACTACTCTTGTTCACAGCCTTTACGATATTCTATTGGATAGGATGTTAACATAATATAAGTCGTTTGTCAAGCTACCCACCTGCTTCTATCAGAGGGGAATACGGCAGGTGCGGTTGCTTATAATATTTAGACGGGTGTGGTAAAATGTACAAGGAATGGATTAGAGCTCTGTTTCGCAGTCGGGAGGGATCGCATAGTGGTCTAGTGCGGGCGCCTGCTAAGCGCTTACCTTGGGTAACCGGGGTCGTGGGTTCGAATCCCACTCCCTCCGCCAGATAAAATGCCCCTTAGCTAGGGGCATATATTTTAATAACCGGTGTAAGGCTATGCCTCGATATCATATCTGGACTATCGGTTGTCAGATGAATAAAGCTGAATCCGAGCGAATCGGCAGTTTTCTGGAACAGAACGGATATAAAATGTCGACCACCGCCGAAAACGCTGAACTGATTGTGCTCAATAGCTGTGTGGTACGACAGAGTGCGGAAAACCGGGTTATCGGCATGCTTAACGCTCTTAAGGCACTGAAAAAGTCATGCCCTGACCTTACACTGGCGGTTACCGGATGTTTGGTAAACTCAAAAACAGACGAACTCAAAAAAAGTTTCCCCTTTGTCGATTATTTCTTTAAGCCTGGAGGATATCCGCCCTGGCTGGAGGATCCAAAACCCGGTACGATATCACCCCGACACCCATCAACGGTCACTTTCGTCTCCATCATTCAAGGCTGTAATAATTTCTGTTCCTACTGCATCGTTCCTTATCGCCGTGGCCGGGAGAGAAGTCGCCCACTTGAAGCAATAGTGGCCGAAGTGAAAGAGCTGGTGCGCCATGGTACAAAAGAAGTAGTACTACTGGGGCAGAACGTGGACTCATACGGACATGATCTACCGGGAAAGCCCCAGTTATCCGATCTGATCGGTGAGCTTAATACTGTCGACGGACTGGCCCGCATCCGCTTCCTGACCAACCACCCCAAGGACATGAACCTCAGACTCATCAATAAGATAGCCTGCCTGGATAAGGTATGTGAGGAGATAAACCTCCCTGTGCAGTCGGGTAGCGATGATATCCTGAAAGCGATGAGGCGAGGTTATACTGCAGAGCACTATCGTCGGCTCATCGAAGAAATACGCAGCAGAGTGCCGGGAGTAGGCCTAAGCACCGACGTCATTGTCGGCTTCCCTCACGAAACGGAGGAGCAGTTTCAAAAAACATTTGACCTGCTCGCCGATCTGAAGTTTGACGTAGTACATGTCGCTGCATATTCAATGAGACCGGGGACTATTGCTGCCGAGAGACTGCCCGATAATGTTCCGCTGGCTGTAAAAAGGGAACGATTAAGAAGGGTAGAAAAGCTTCAGGAAGAAGTAGCGGCTGAAATTAATGCCCGGCTATTGGGTAAGACGATCGAGGTTCTGGTAGAAGGCAAGAAAAAAGGACGGTGGTGGGGCCGGTCTCGAGGCGGTAAACTGGTCTTTTTCGATAGCAGTTGCAACTGCCTGGGGCGGCTGGTCAAAATAGAGATTGAGAAGGCAAGTCCATGGGCGCTGCAGGGTAGTCATAAAACCGATCGGACTGATTAAAGCAAGGAGGGATCATGGATACCAATATAATCTACATAATCGCCTTTCTGTGTGTGCTTGGTTTAGTATTCTATTTCTTTATGATCAGACCACAGCGGAAAAGGCAGCAGGAGCACGATGAACTGATAAATCAGTTGAAACAAGGGGACAGTGTGATCACTGCCGGCGGCATATACGGACGGGTGGAAGATGTCGGCCAAGACAGCGTCGTCTTGAAAATAGAATCAGGGGCAACAATGAGGGTGGCTAAAAGCAGTATCGCCGGTAAAGCATAATCGGTACGATCCGGCATTTTTCCCTTATTCCAACTAGACAGGGACATACCGACAGCCGAATAACATGATAGAGATGGCAATGAATAGTGTTGATAACCTTAAAACGAGGATAGCAGAGCTAAAAGAAAAACTAAGGGCGGTCATTGTCGCCCATAATTACCAGCGTCCCGAGATACAGGATATCGCTGATTTTACCGGCGACTCCCTGGAATTAGCCCGCAGGTGCACTGGGGTGGATGCAGAAACCATCATATTCTGTGGTGTCCATTTCATGGCGGAGACGGCGGCTATACTTAGTCCCAACCGTACCGTCTTACTGGCTGAAGGGAGTGCCGGTTGCCCCATGGCTGATATGATTAGTGCCGATGAGCTTAAAGCTTGGAAGCTGAGATACCCACAGGCATCGGTAGTCTGCTACGTAAATTCAACAGCCGAAGTCAAGGCAGAGAGTTATAGCTGTTGTACATCGGCTAACGGGGTCAAGGTAGTAGACGCGGTACCCAACGACGAGATTCTCTTTGTCCCTGACCGAAATCTAGGGCACTTTGTATCCACTCAAACCAGAAAGAGGGTGATCCTTTACCCCGGCTACTGTTATGTGCACCACCGGATTAATCCGGAGCAGGTGAAGATGGCAAGGGAACTTCATCCCGACGCCTCACTCATCGTCCATCCCGAGTGCCGACCGGAAGTAGTAGCTCTGGCTGATGCCGTCCTCAGCACTTCGCAGATGCTCCGCTATGTCAAAACAAGTTTGCAAAAGAGCTTTATCATCGGTACCGAAGAGGGACTACTGCATCCGCTACGTAAAGAGAATCCCGGCAAATCATTCCATATGCTATCAAGCGGCCAGGTCTGTACCGATATGAAAAAGACAACCCTGGCGACGTTAGCTGAGACAATGGAAATGGGACGGAACAAGATCACTGTTCCCGAGGAGATACGGCTGAAGGCAAAGCAGGCTGTTGAGAGGATGATTGCGGTAGGGTGAAGAAAAAGGAGCACGGGAGGGTGAGCTGGTGAATAAATTCAGACCATCTAATGAACAGATTGATGGCATTATTAACCTCGCCCTGGCAGAGGATATTAGTCATGGTGATATCACCAGCGAGGCATTGATACCGGCCAAACTTCATGGTAAGGCAATCGTGCTGGCTAAGGAGGAGGGGACTTTGGCCGGTGGAGAGGTAGCCAGACAGGTTTTTTTCAAAGTGTCCCCTTCACTTAAGGTGGAACTATTGATAGAAGATGGCACTTTGATTCACACCGGAGATATCATAGCCACCATTTACGGACGGGTAATAGATATCCTCAAGGCAGAACGGGTGGCTCTCAATTTCTTACAAAGGCTAAGCGGTATTGCTTCGCTTACTGCCCGCTATGTTGTTGAGACTGCGGGACTTGGAGTCAGTATCTGTGATACCCGCAAGACTACACCAGGCCTCAGGATACTGGAGAAACACGCTGTCAGTGCCGGCGGTGGCAAGAATCACCGTTTTCATCTCGGTGACGGCATCCTGATCAAAGACAACCACCTCGCAGCGCTACGTACCCAGGGAATGAGCCTGAAGGATATCGTGGCTCAAGCGAGACGAAATGCCCCCGCAGGCTTGGCGGTGGAGGTCGAGGCCGATACTATTTCAGAAGCCCTGGAGGCAGTCCAGGGTGGGGCTGATACGATTCTGCTCGATAATATGAGTCCGGATGAAATACGCCGTGCCGTGACACTAATACCGGGACACGTCAAGACAGAGGCATCGGGGGGTATTACCCTAACGAATGTACGTGCCATAGCTATGTGCGGAGTGAATACTATTTCAATCGGCGCACTAACCCATTCGGTAAAGTCGCTGGACATCAGCCTGGAGCTCGAACCGGGGACCATCAAGCCAGTGCGTACAAAATAGCCCGGGCTGATCTTCTTGACGTAAGATAACTGTCCTGTATCCTCGCTGGCTTAGAGACTGATGGTTAAGACAGATGGTAAGTAGTGCTACTTCTGGCACTTCGGGCATAGGCCAAAGAAAGCAAGGTGCTTCATATTAACTTTAAAGCCGTATTTCCCCCTGATTTCGGCCCACAACGGATTCAATATCGACTCTTCAACATCTACAGTTTTTCCACACTTCTCACAGACAAGGTGATGGTGATGGCCTTTACCGATACTGTGGTAGCGTACCCTCCCGTCGCCCAGGTCGGTCTCGGTAACCAGTCCTAGTCCCTTCAGTAGTTCCATAGTACGATATACCGTAGAGATATTCATCTGGGGATAATGGTCACAGATCTGGGCATATATCTCCTCAGCACTGATGTGCCCGTCCGTTTTCTCCACAGCGGTTAGTATCATTATACGCTGTGGCGTCAGGCGGTAGCCTAACTCACCCAGTTTACGACCTATTGCTGTAGTTTGACTCATTTGACTTCACCCCGCTTGATGGGCCAACTATGAGCAAATTATAAACAAGAGAGTAATTCATAGCAACCAACAATAGCACGGACAATTATAATTATACAGATGGTCATTAACGTTTATCACCGCTGTCCAGCATAATGGTGACCGGGCCATCATTATGAATTTCCACCTGCATATATTGCTGAAAGCGTCCGGTAGCTACACTGAGCCCGGTACCACGAACTTCCTTAACGAAGTATTCGAAGAGCTCTTCAGCCCGGGATGGTGGCGCTGCTTCGATAAAACTGGGACGGCGCCCCCTCCTGGTATCTGACAGAAGGGTGAACTGGCTGATTATCAGTATTTCTCCGTGAATATCCAGAGCGGACCGGTTGAACCTACCCGCCTGGTCGGCAAAAATACGCAGGTTCACAGTTTTCTGCGCCAGGTACTGCGCATCATTTCCGGTATCACTGTTAGTAACACCGACAAAGGCCACCAGCCCCTGGCCGATGCTACCTACTATCTCACTATTGACACTGACCGAGGCACTGGTAACCCGTTGCAGGAGCGCCTTCACAACTACTTTCCTGTCTAATGTTTCTTAGCAGGTTGCTTTGCCGCTCCTGAACTGACATCAGTATTACGGCTGTCGGTAACATAAAAACCGCTTCCCTTGAAAATGATTGGGGCAGAGTGAAAAACACGACGGATTTTCCCCTCGCATTGAGGACATATCGCTAGCGGTTCTTCATCAAACCGCTGCCTTTTTTCAAAACGGAAGCTGCATTTATCACACTTATATTCATAGGTGGGCATCTACATCACCTCACGGATACTTACATCACTGTTTCACTGGCTATTTTACAAGAATAGCCACCATAAAGGCAAATCGAGGCAACGAGGCATAGGTACCGATGATCAGTTGAAGAAATAGCCGTCAAAGTCAAATCGACCCCCTGGACTTTGGGGTAAAAAAGGTGTAGAATTTAGCTGGTTGGGAGAATGGATAAGTATATGAAATTATGATCTCATTATCACTGAGATGCTATTGGATAAAGAAGGCACCGGGCTAATTGTTAGCCGGTGCCATTCGCATTTATAAGGAGGTGTAGTTATGCAGTCAAGTCTGATTGGAAAAATCGAAAAGGCCAAGCGCTATGCCCAAGAAACCGACCGAATCAGATTCTCCGATTTCTCAGTGGAATTCCGCGGAGAGAATGACAGCTACACTACGGGATATAGGGATGGTAAGTGGTATTGCTCCTGCCGCTTCTTTTCAAGCTGGGGGCTTTGTAGTCATACCATGGCACTAGAGAAGATCCTGGGCAATATGCTGCCTGAGGAAGCCAAGACCACTCAGGAGCCCGTTAACCTAGCTTAAGCTAAGCTCTGGGTTGTTCTCTTTTGCTTATCAAGCCACTACCCGATTCAGTTTGCTTGATTACCTCGGACACCACGAACAGTGAACCGGTAGCACAGACAAGGTCTTCGGGTCCGGCCATTTTCACCACCATGGATAACGCTTCGGGTACTGAATCTGTTGAGCGTGCTTCTACTCCATATTTCCTGAATTCAGCCTTCAGGCGATCCGGATCCATCGCCCGGGGGTGGGTGGAACGAGTAACGATCACCCTGTCGAACGCAGACGCCAGCTCAGAAACAACACCAGCAACATCCTTATCCGAAGAAGCTCCCATAACCAGGACGCTTTGTTTGAAATCGAAGTATACTTTTAATGACTGCCTTAACCTTCGGGCAGCATCGGGATTGTGAGCTCCGTCAACTACCAGCAACGGCCGGCGATTTAGTATCTGAAGCCGACCTGGCCAGTTTGTCTCGCCCAGCCCCCTGATAATATTATCCCAGGAAATACCGAAGCCTTTTACCGATAACACCTCTAAGGAAGCCACCGCCGTAGCCGCATTCTCTAACTGGTACTGACCGAGCAAAGGAATGGCTAGCTCGTAGCTGTTCAATCTTCCCTCGACACGGAGTAGCTGTCTCTTACCATCAAAACCAAGGTTTTGCCAGTTGATATCCCTGCCTACCATAACCAGCTCCGCTTTCTGATCTCGACACGCTGCTGTTATTACCTGAACCACCTCATCGGACTGGGGAGCAAGGACCAGCGTACCTTCAGGCTTAATGATGCCTGCCTTTTCTTGTGCAATTTTAGCCAGTGAGTCACCCAGCACTGCCGTGTGATCAAGACTAATTGAGGTAATAACACTGACCTCAGGCAGTATCACGTTAGTAGCATCGAATTTGCCTCCCATCCCCACCTCCAGTACCTGAAAATCAACCCCTTTGAGCTTGAAATAGGTAAAAGCGAGAGCGGTCAACAACTCGAAGGTGGTCAGTTGGCCATGATCAGCTTGCTGATTGACACGCTCGACCTCTGGTTTCATCCCATTTACTAGGGAGGTTAGCTCATCTTCGGTGATCAACTTGCCGTCAACCCTGAAGCGTTCCCTTATCGTATTAAGGTGCGGAGAGCTATAGAATCCTGTCCGATAACCCGAGACGGTAAGGGCTGAGGCAATCATTGCAGCCGTGCTACCTTTGCCGTTGGTACCACCAACGTGGACTGACCGAGCTGATAAATGAGGGGTGTCTAGTCGCGCCAGCAGTTCTTCAACACGTCTCAGGTCATAATGAGCCAGAGCATGTGGCATCGGTATCTTCTCGTAGTCAATACGACTATAAAGGTAGTCCAGTGCCTGTTGATAGTCCATTATAATCCCACGAAAGGAGCATGAGAGGTTATCCACCAAATTTATCGCCATTATAGCACTTGACGCTGAGCAACGGCTACTGGTACTATCACCTTACGCGGTTGAACCGCTTATTAAAGAATGAAATGAACTTTATTGAAAAGCTAACCGAAGCTGCTCACAGGAACAGGAGCCTTGTCTGTATCGGGCTTGACCC
>JAQUOC010000051.1 GCA_028717305.1 Dehalococcoidales bacterium
GCTAGACAGCTAACCGAGGCTTTTCGCAGTCTTGCCACGCCCTTCTTCGGCCCTTGATGCCAAGGCATCCACCGTGTGCCTTAACCGCTTGACCTGCTTCAGATTTGATATTAGTCCTTATTCAGTTTTTAAAGTACAAGAGACACAAAAACGGCCTGGCGATTTACCACCAAGCCGCTTGCCTGGCTTTCAATCACCCTGATTCCCTTTTTATGTCTTCAACATCCTCATAGGCTATTACAGCAGTACCTCATGCTGATGGTAAATAGTAGCATAAAATAATAGTCTTGTCAACTCGGGGTGCCGGGTCATATGATTAGGATGACTACCCTTCTTTACAAGTTCACATCGATACTGTATTCTAGCTTAAGGTAAGGAGGACGAGTTGTATCAGGCACCACGAGGGACCTTCGACATTCTGCCCGATGAGCAGTCATACTGGCGTTATATTGAGCAAAAAGCCGTCGAGCTCTGTCAGCTCTATGGTTATCAGCGTATCGATACGCCCGCATTTGAGGAAACGAGGCTGTTTGCTCGCAGCATAGGCGAGAGTACCGATATTGTGGAAAAGGAAATGTATACCTTTGAAGACAAGGGAGGGAAGCAGATAACCTTAAGGCCTGAGGGAACGGCGCCGGTCTGTCGGGCCTATCTGGAACACGGGATGCATAATCTACCGCAGCCGGTGAAGCTGTTTTATTGGGCATCTATTTTCAGATACGAAAGGCCCCAATCGGGGAGATATCGTGAGCATCACCAGTTCGGCTGCGAGGTTTTTGGGGATGATGCCCCTGCTCTTGACGCCGAAGTGATTGATATCGCCTGGCAATTCTTCTCGGCATTGGACGTCGGACAACTTTCCTTGAATCTGAATAGTATTGGCTGCCGGGAGTGTCGACCGGGGTATCTGGTTGTGCTGCAGGACTATTATTCCCGTTACAGCCGGGATCTATGTCCGGATTGTAAGACCAGGCTTAAGAGAAATCCGCTGCGCCTGCTTGATTGTAAGCAACCTTTGTGCCGCCAGGTAGCCGGCTCGGCGCCGCAGAGCGTTGATAGTCTTTGTCCGCAGTGTGGGGAACACTTTGGACGGTTGAAGAGATATCTGGAGTTGCTTGAACTTCCCTTTGTAGTGAATCATTGTCTGGTCAGGGGGCTAGATTATTATACCAGGACGGTTTTTGAGGTTCAGCCTGAGTCTGAAGGTGCCCAGAGCACTCTGGGGGGTGGGGGAAGATACGATTACCTCATTGAGGAACTTGGTGGTAACCCCACCCCGGCGATAGGTTTCGCCAGTGGTATCGAGCGTGTCGTCCTGAATCTGAAGAGACAGAGGGTTGCCGTCCCGGCGCTACCCCGGCCCCGGATCTTTGTTGCCCATCTTGGTGATGAGGCTAAGGTTGAGGCAGTGAGGCTGGCGTCTGTGTTGAGACGGGCTGGCATTGGCGTACTGGAGCCTATCGCTGGCAAAAGCCTGAAGGCTCAATTGAGGCAGGCCAATACCCTTAATGTTGCTTACACGGTGATAATCGGTGAGCAAGAAGTAGAGGCTGGCACTGTGATTCTGCGTAATATGGCTACCTCTGAACAAAAAAATCTCCCGGTTGCCCAACTGCCGGAGTATCTTCAGAGCCTGGATTGAGGCAGGTTACTCCACCGGGGCGAAGTCCAGGATATTGAGCCGGAGCCTTTCCGATCCGCACCAGGAATCCACTTCCAGATTGTAGACGATGTCGAGCAGTGAGGTTGCCTCTTTTAAATAGTTGCCGGCGTGAAAGGCTATCCCATCCCAGGTCGAGCCGCCCTGCCTCAGTTTTAGATTGAGGTGTGCCCCTTTATTGCCGATTACCCTTACGCTGGTTACCTCTAACTTGCGGCTGATGAAGGTGGGCGCCGGGTTACCCTTACCGAACGGAGCCAGCTTCTGCAGGCTGGGAAAGGTATCACCGGCCAGTTCAGCCAGGGTAACCTCGGCGTCAATATCAAGGTGAGGGCGGAGGTCAATCCCGGCCAGCGTGGTGGTTGCTATCCTGAGGAGGGCTTCTTTCAGGCGGGGCAGGTCCCTGGTCGGCAGGGTAAAACCGGCTGCCTGAGGGTGTCCGCCGAATTGAGATAGTAAGCTCTGACATTGATGCAGGGCCTGGGTGATGTTAAACTCCGGGATGCTGCGACAGCTCCCGATGCTTGTCTGCTTGCCGGTCTTGATTACCACCGCCGGGCGGTAGAATTCCTCGCGCAGTCTGCCGGCCGCCAGCCCGATGACCCCTGCCGGGAATTCCTCATCGCTGGCGATCAGAATTGGGGCAATCCCTTCAGCCAGTATCTGATCTCTGGCCTTGCTGATTACTTCGCTGGTCATTCTTTGTCGCTCCGTGTTTTTCTGTTCCAGCCATAGGCTAAGCTGACGTGCTTCCTCTGCGGAGTCTGTTATCAGAAGCTGGTAGCTGGGCATAGCGTGCCCCAGCCTGCCGGTGGTGTTCAAGCGGGGGGCTATCACCCAAGAGACACTCTCCGCATTGAGACTACCGATGGTCAGGCTGGCCTGATTCGCCATTTCCCTTATGCCGGTGCGTGGCTTGGTATTGAGCAGCCTTAGGCCTTGCTTGACCAGGTAGCGATTTTCTCCTACCAGTGGCATCACATCGGCTATTGTGCCCAGGGCTACCAGGTCGAGAAGATCGTCCAGTCCTTCCTCTTTGCCGATACTCCGTAGTAGGGCCTGAAGAAACTTGAAGGCTACACCGACGCCGGCCAGTTCTAAAAAGGGGTACTGCGAACCGGGTAGTTTGGGGTTAACTACGGCAACTGCTGGAGGGATGTTGTCCGGTGGGGTGTGATGGTCGGTAATGATAATATCGAGCCCCTTTCTTTGCGCTTTCTTGACCTCAGCGAGGGCAGTAATCCCGCAGTCAACGGTGATAACCAGGCTGATACCCTGCTGGCAGAGCTTCTCCAGAACTGCTGTCTTGACGCCGTGTCCTTCGTTCAGACGATGTGGGAGGTAGGGGACGACCTTGCCACCAAGCCGACTGATCCCCTGCACCAGCAGGATGGCGGCGGTGATGCCGTCGGTATCGAAGTCGCCATAGATAGCGATGTTTTCGCCGGAGAGTAGGGCACGGTAGGTACGGGTTACTGCCTGGTGCATATCAGGTATCAGGAAGGGGTCGGCTGATAGGCGCTTGTCGGCGGCGATAAAGGATGCCAACTGGGTCGGTTCGGTGAGGCCACGATTATAGAGGATCTGGGCTATCAAAGGAGATAGGTTCGGGTTTTCAGCGAAATACTCGGCTGGAGCCGGTGGCAGAACGTTCCATCGGCTGCTATTCAAACTCGTCTCTCCTTAGTCGCTGCGGATTTTTCTTGATGGGGGTTGTCCTCCTTCCGTTTGACCGGCTGGTGTAGGAAAATTATAATGCCATTAGAGCTGGCCGGTCAATTCAGCCCCGAGAACCTGCTTTTAGAATAGAGGATTTTGATTGGTGGGTATCAAGGTTGCCCTGGATAGTTTAGGCTGTAAACTAAATCAGGCGGAGACAGATGATCTGTTCCGTCAGCTTGCTGAGGCCGGCTACCAGATGGTGTCTTCACCCGATGAGGCTGACATCTACATCTTGAATACCTGCACGGTTACTCATATCGCTGACCGTAAGTCCCGTCACCTGCTGCGATCGGCTCATCGCCGTAATCCTGGCGCGGTGGTGGTGGCTACTGGGTGTTATGCCGAACGGGCCCCTGCTGAACTGGCCGGAGTGGAAGGGGTCAGCTTTGTCCTGGGAAATAGTGACAAGCCGAACCTGCTGCGGTTGCTGGAGGAGTCCGGCTGTTTTGGCAACCGGATTGCTGTAAAAGATGGTTTGGCAATTGAAATCCGTGATGGTCACCGGACGCGCGCTATGGTCAAGGTTCAGGATGGCTGCAGTAACTTTTGCACCTACTGCATCGTTCCGCTGGTACGGGGTGGGGAAAGGAACCTTGACGTCGACAGGGTAGTTGGTGACATCAAGCAACGGGTGGCTCAGGGCTATCGGGAGATGGTATTGACCGGAGTCAGGATTGGTTCTTATTACGATAACGGGGTTACCCTGGCCGGTTTGCTTGAGCGTATTCTGGTGGAGACCGGAGTGCAGAGACTGAGGCTATCCTCGCTTCAGCCCGGTGAGGTCTCCCCCGAGTTGATTTCTCTCTGGCGTGACGGGCGGTTGTGTCCTCACTTTCACCTCTGCCTGCAGAGCGGCAGTGATAGTGTTTTGGGTAGAATGAGGCGGCGCTATTCTATTGCTGAATTCGAGCGGGTGGTATCCTGTATCAGAAATGCTGTGCCATGTGTGGCAATCACCACCGATGTTATGGTCGGTTTCCCCGGTGAGACCGACCAGGAGTTTGAGGAAAGCTATCGCTTCTGCCGCCGCATGGAGTTTGCCCGCATTCATGTCTTTTCCTACTCATGCCGCAGCGGTACCGAAGCCTCCGGGTTTCCCGAGCAGGTTGGTGATAGGGTTAAAAAGGAGCGGGCAGGCAGGATGCTGGTGCTGGCCCGGCAGAGTGCCGAGAACTTCAGGCGGCAATTCCTGGGCAGGATGCTTACGGTACTCTTCGAGCAATGCTCCGGTGGTGCCTGGTCCGGCCTCACCGCTAACTACATCAAGGTGTATGTTAAGAGTGGCGCTGATTTAACTAACGTATTAATGCCGGTAAGGATATTACGGGTTTATCGGGATGGGGTGTGGGGGGAGATAGTAGCGTAACCGGCGGATCTGCCAAATAAAAAGAGGGGGCGGTTAGTTGCGGCAGTATCTAGAGGCGTTTCTCGATATTGAGACGACCGGACTCTCCCCTGAGTATGGTGAGATCACCGTGGTAGGTATTCACCGCTCCAACGGGCTCGACAGCAGGTTTGTCCAGTTGGTATGGCCGGAGATCACGGCTGACAGCCTGTCCGGAGCTCTGGCGGGGGTAGATGTTATCTATACCTATAACGGTAGCCGTTTTGATCTCCCGTTTATCTGCTCACGTCTGGGTCTTGACCTGAACGGGCTTTTTAGACATCACGATCTGATGTATGACTGCTGGCGGAAGAATCTCTATGGTGGCTTGAAGTGCGTGGAGAAGCAGTTAGGCATACCGAGGCGGTTGGTGGAGGTGAACGGGTATCAAGCGGTGGTGCTCTGGTGGCGATATATACACGATTGTGATCGGGATGCCCTTGCCATGTTGCTTGATTACAACAGGGAAGATGTCATTAACCTGAAGGCATTAAAAGAAGTGCTGCTGTGACATCAAAACCGTAATACCGTAGCGTAGTAACTAATAGCTGTTATTTTATTCTGCTCTGTAATTTCCTTACCGGATTACAGGATTCGCAGGGCACCTTAGTCTGGCAGAGCCCGCAACTTGTCATGTCTACTCCGTACTCCCTGCTCAGGTAAACGATGTTATTACGCATATAAGTTTCACACTTTACCTTGTCGTGCCCTTTTTCAGTAATGGCCTTAGCGGGGCAGCGTGCCATACAGGCTCTACAGCTATCGTCGTGATAGAATAGACAGTTCGAGTGCGGGTTTGTCATTCTTGGACTTGGCGGCAGTACCAGGTCGGTGACCACACTGCCGCAACGATGGGCGATGCCGCATTCAGTGATGAGGCTGCCGCTAAGGCTGAAAGTACCCAACCCGGCGACGTAGGCAATATGTCGCTCCGACCAGTTTGAGTAGCTTCCCCGCATGTTATTGTCGATACTGAAGTATGGCTGTAATACTGGTGCCGTTGTCAGATATCCGATACTGGTGAGTGTTTCTACCATGTGTCTGCGCAGGGCGTTATTGAGTTCTTCACCGTACCAGCGGGTGTATGACCAGAGACGGGTGGGGATAACTGTCTCTTTGCGGTTAGAATGGCGGGTCTTATCCGTAATGGGCAAAATCCAGCTTATGACGGAGAGGCGGGCGGGTATATCATCCGGGGTTTTACTATAGGCCCGGGCTAGTGCTTGGCGGGGGGTGAGATGGTTAGGGTCAATAATGGTCTTGTAATCAATAAAGATAGGATCGTCGCCGTCGGCGAACTGTACCAACGGTTCGTTAAAGATGCTGTCGTCTTTAGTAAGTGGTAGGCGGTTGGCCGGGCTGGTGCTGATGAAATCCTTGATTCTACCAACTATAAACCGTGCTCTCTCGGATTCAGACCGCCCGCTTATTTGCTGCAAGAGCATCACCCCTTCCCGGTTTGAGCGTTTGGATGAGTCTATTCCCCGTGCTATTTATTGCACCTTGAGTCGGCAGCGAATTGACTGCTTGAATCTAGGCTGCTTTTCTCGGTCTCCGTATGCGTATCCGATCGGAGGACGAACGTACGATGGCATCGCTGACCCGGCAGACTCTTAACATCTGCTTTACATCATGTACCCGTACGATATCGGTGCCCTTGGCAATACTGATGGCTACGGAGGCAGCGGTGCCTTCACTGCGTTCATCAGCGGGAAGGTCGAGTACCATGCCGATAAAGGACTTGCGTGAAGGTCCGACCAGAATCGGTCTTCCCAGTTCGTTAAGCTCTTCCAAGCGCTGTATGATTTCCAGGTTTTGCTGCCAGGTTTTGCCGAACCCGATACCGGGGTCGACGATAAGATTCTCCCAGGGTACCCCCAGGCTTAATGCCAGTTCCAGGCTTTTCCGAAGGGATGAGGTTATCTCGGTGATGACATCATCATAATATGATACTTCACTCTTAATTCTCGGGTCGTAGCCTGATTTGTCACGCTGGTTGCTCATCAGAATAAGGGGGGTTCCCTTGTCCGCAGCCAGTTCGGCCAGCCGGGGGTCTCGTTTCAGTCCCCACTGGTCGTTGAGCATCGTGGCTCCGGCCTCCACCGCCTGGCGGGCTACCTCCGATTTGTAGGTGTCAACACTCAGGGGAATATTTACCTCGGAAGCCAACCGCTCTACTACCGGGACAACGCGCTTAATCTCCTCGTTTATTGATATTGGGGTTGAGCCGGGGCGGGTAGATTCGCCGCCGATGTCAAGAATGTCGGCACCTTCGCTTATGAAGCGTTGTGCCTGCGCTGCTGCTGCTTCGATGTCGCTGATTCCGTCACCGGAAAAAGAGTCCGGGGACACATTGATGACTCCCATAACATAGGTTCGTTCCCCCCAGTGAAACTCGGTGTTGCCGCATCTGGTAGTGCCGAAACGGTTCATAGTGAGCTCCCCCTTCTCTTTTCGTATTATATCTCAAAAGTCGGGAAAGAGCACTTCTCCGGGCGGGGTTATATCATCTTACTTTGTCCGGTCTGCAGCGGGTATTGCCTCCTTGACCTTGGCAACTGCCTCTAAGCCGATGGACTCGGCGGCCTGTAAGGCTCCTTCAACCGCCTCGGTCGCCGCCAATTTTTCCGGTACGCCTGACTGTATCGCCAATTCTTTAGCTGTCTCTATTGTCTTGGCAGCGGCGGTTAACAGGTCACCGTGGGTTTCGACAGTCCCCTGTATGACGCCCTGACTGGCTCCCAGTATGGCATCACGCGGGTCTGCCCCTGCCCGGGTGGAAGCTTCCACCACACCCGTTACCACCGCGGCGGCCAGTTGTCCTGAGTCCACCGGTTTGTCATCGGCAATATGTACCGCACCCCGTGCCGCCTGGCGTGAAATCTCTGCTCCGTGTATCCTTACCTCTGCCTTTTTACCTTTCAATACTCCATTCAGGCCGTCCTCCAGGGACTTGCTGACTTTTTTGGTTACCCGTCGGCCGCGCATGGCTGCCATGGTAGCCACCCGGCCAATCTCAGCAATTTGATAAGCAGTAACGCCTAGAGCGGCATCCAGTCCCATCGGCAGCCGCTTTAGACTACCGAAGGGGAAGTTAGCCGTGAGGTTAAAAGCCGGTACGGAGCTCATGGGACGGGAGAACTCGCGAGTTGGGAACATCAGTGATTCAAGTATTACCTCGCGACTCACCTCTCCCTCCTCTCGTAGCCTTGCCAGCATGGCTAGAGTAACCAGTCCCGCAATAAAGGTGATACCGAACAGGAAATCGTAGCCCATCATACTGACAACCGGAAACTGAGCCGAACCGGTCGGGGCGATCCAGGTAAGAGTAAGGTTTAGCTGACGCGTGCCGAAGAAGATAGCCAGCAGACCGCCCACCAGAGGGCCCAAACCGGCACCCAGATTAGTCGCTAAGGATGAGGCTGCCAGGTAGGAGGTTGACTCCCCTTCAGGGGCCAGTTTCAAGCCGATGGTCCCTACAGTCAGTGTCACTCCGGCGTTGGCAATGCCGGCGAATATATGCAGCATAAACAACAGGGGTAAGGTGAGGAAGTATCTCCCCGGCATAGTGGTAAATATCCAGCCGAGAATGACCAGCAGGTAAAGCGAGGCACATATGGAGAGGACTACCTTATTGCCGAATCTATCGACGAAATTACCCCACACCCGCAGAAATAATATATTGAAGATTTGCCCGGTGATGCTCAGAATAATCACCCACGTTAGCGATAGCCCCAGTTGCTCGAGCATATAGACGGCAAAAAAGGGAACCGCGAGGTTCAAAGCGAAATTCCACGAAAACAGAAATTGTACCAGACGCTTGAAGTTTGTGTCCCTGAAGGGTACCATGAGCCTTTGCCCGAGGGAGGCTTGCGGCCCGGTTGCCGGTTGCATTAACGGTTCTGGCATGCGCGACATGAAGATGGGACTGAGCAGCCCCAGGCTCAATGCTCCGAAGAGAAGGACGTAGGTATAGCCAAAGACGGCACTGCCTGTGGCGGCATGATGAAGCCAGTAGTCAACAAACAGGGCGGCTGCCAGGCTGAAGGCGATACCAGTGGCCGTAGCGAAGGCCAGCCTCCTGGAAAAGAACCTTCCCAGTATCGTTTGGGGAACCAGGTCGCGGACCCAGCCATTCCAGGCGGTGTTGGTCGAGGCATGGAAAAGGCCGCGGACAGCCAGCAGCACCAGTAGCAGGGATATCGCTTTGTCCCCGGGGATGGCTATGAAGGTCGGGATGAGGGCGATGGGAACCCAGAACGACTGGGCGATAAACCAGCTTATTACAGCGATCGCCTTGCGTTGTCTGAATTTTTCCACAAGAGAAATGGCGGGTAGCTGTAGTATTTGCATCAGGAACGGCAGCGCTGCCAAAATACCGATTTGCAGACTGTTGGCACCCAGTGCCAGTGCGTAAGCCACCAGGAAACCGCTGGTGGTGATGC
>JAQUOC010000052.1 GCA_028717305.1 Dehalococcoidales bacterium
TAAACTCCGTAAATATCTACCCTGCCAAGCATTTTGTTACCTCACGTGATAAGTTGACCAGGGCCATCGAAGATATCCAGCGGGAACTGGCGGGAAGGCTGGATGAGTTAAAGCGTCAGGGGAAGATACTGGAAGCCGCCCGGCTGCAGGCACGTACCAACTATGATTTGGAGATGCTCAGGGAAGCCGGATATTGTACTGGAGCCGAGAACTACTCCCGTCACCTGTCGGGATGTCCTGCCGGGAGTCCTCCCTGGACTCTACTGGACTATTTTCCCGATGACTTCCTGATGTTTATCGACGAGTCACACATGACGCTGCCTCAAATTCGCGGTATGTACAGCGGTGACCGCTCTCGTAAGGAAACGCTGGTTGAATATGGCTTCCGGCTGCCTTCCGCTCTGGATAACCGACCGCTTAACTTCGATGAGTTTGGGGAGCGTATTAACCAGGTTATCTATACTTCGGCGACGCCTTCGGATTACGAATACCAGTGCAGTCAGCAAGTAGTAGAGCAGATAATCAGACCGACCGGTCTGCTTGAACCTACGGTTGAGGTCAAGCCGACCCGTGGACAGATTGATGACCTCCTCGATCGAATTAAGGAGCGAGTTGATAGAGGTGAGCGCTGCCTGGTGACTACCCTGACCAAACGAATGGCGGAAGAACTGGCAGATTATCTTGTAGAGGCGGGGATCAGAACCCACTATCTCCATTCCGAAATTGATACCCTGGAGAGGATTAACATATTGCGTGACCTTCGCCTCGGGGTCTATGATGTGGTGGTCGGCATCAACCTGCTCCGGGAGGGGCTTGATCTACCCGAGGTGAGCCTGGTGGCTATTCTGGATGCCGATAAGGAGGGCTATCTGCGTTCAGAAGGGTCGTTAATTCAGACGATGGGTCGTGCCTCACGTCATATCGATGGCCATGTCGTAATGTATGCTGATGTTATCACCGGCTCTATGGCGAGGGCAATCAAAGAGACACAGCGCCGCCGCCGGATTCAGGAGGACTATAACCGGGAGCATGGGATTACCCCGCAGGGAATAAGGAAGGCTATCAAGGATATTACGGAGCGGGTGCGAAAAGTGGCGGAAAACCGTGCTCCGTATCTGGCTGCTCCTGTTGCCAAAGAGGATGTCGCCCGTTTGATTAAAGAACTTGAGGCACAGATGAAGACGGCTGCCAGAAATCTGGAGTTCGAAAAGGCGGCCCTGCTACGTGATCGTATTGTTGAGTTGAGGAAGGAATAGGACCGGCGAGATGGTGGGCCTTACCAATGGTGAGACCAGACAGGAACGTCGCGAGCGGCGCTTGAGGAAGAAGCGGGCACGGATGCTCCAGCACGGGCGGAGCCTGGTTAGGGTATATCGGGACGCCATCCTCAAGAGGTTAAAGATGAAGCGTAAGGGTTGAAAAGGCCAGGGCTATTTTCCTCTCAGTGCTATCAGGCTGGTCCTTCGGAATCAGTATCACTCTCGCCAAGTTGCTCCATAATTCGGGCTGCTCTTGGGTAGCCTATGTGCAGCTTGCGCTGCAGAAAAGAGGTGGAGATGTGTTTATGTTCCTCCAGTAGTTGTCTGGCGGTATCCAGCAGGACATCCTGGGGAAAGTCCCCCTTGCCGGTGACACTTGAAGGTGAGGTAAGGTCGGTGATCTGCAGAGATGATGGGGTCTCTTCTTTCTGCTGGCTGCCCCAGAAATAGACCAGCCTCTCTGTTTCGGCATCGGAGACATAGCACCCCTGCAGCCGTTTGGGCTTAGCTGCCTCAGTAGGCATATAGAGCATGTCACCTCTGCCCAACAGTTTCTCGGCACCGGTGATATCGAGGATAGTTCGTGAGTCTACCTGTGATGTTACGGCAAAGCTGATACGGGTGGGGAAATTAGCCTTGATCAGTCCGGTGACCACGTCCACCGATGGGCGCTGGGTGGCCACAACGAGGTGGATGCCGGTAGCTCGAGCTAGCTGGGCCAGCCGGCAGATGATATGCTCAACTTCATCAAAGCCGGCCATCATCAGGTCGGCCAGCTCATCTACCACCAGTACGATGTAGGGGAGCTTTTCTTCTCCTTCTTTGTTTTTATTATAAGTCTCGATGTTACGTGCGCTGGCGGATGCCATTTTCTGGTAGCGCTTGTCCATCTCCTGATTGAGCCAGCGCAGTGCGCTGACGGCCTTATTGGTGTCAACTATAACCGGAGTCGCTAAATGAGGGATGCTGTTAAACGGTGTTAGCTCTACCCGTTTGGGATCAATCATAATGAAGCGGACACTATTCGGTGAGTTATGGAGTAACAAGCAGCAAATGGTAGCATTCAGGCAGACGGTCTTGCCACTGCCGGTAGCCCCGGCAATAAGAAGGTGAGGCATTTTGGTCAGGTCGGCGGCCACTGCTTCGCCTCCGGCTCCTTTCCCCAGCGCCAGAGCAAGTCGAGACTTGGCGATAAGCTTTTGAAAGCTGCTGGTCTCGATCACTCCCCTCAAGTTGACCATACCCATCGTGGTGTTAGGTACTTCGATACCGACCACCGGCTTACCCGGTACCGGTGCTTCAATCCTGATACTGGGTGCCGCTAGAGCCAGAGCCAGGTCATTAGCCAGCGCCGTGATTCTATCAACCTTGATTCTGGTCCGGGATACCTCCTCCAGCCTGACGGTAATATTACCGTCTTTATCCCGTTCCCTGATCTCCTTCATTTTTCGATCCCACCCCGGTTCCAGGCCGAACTGGGTAACCGTTGGTCCGGCGTTTATCTGTACTACCTTAGCCTCCACCCCGTAGCTGGCAAGGGCCTCTTCGATAAGCCCTGCCCTCTGAGTGTTATCGGCCTGCCCGAATTCGATTTCTGTAGCCCGGTCCAGGATATCAATTGGCGGTAGCCGCCAGCCGTTGTCAGTAGCCAGTGATGGTGATTCGCCGTACCTCCTCCATACTTCCTGGGCTACCTGTCGCAGCTCATCCTGGGTCTGGCCGGGGGGAGTGTTTAATGCCGGGGCCGGAGTCTGCGCCGGAGGTGGTGTTGTCGCTGATATCGGAGCAGACTGGTTTACCACAGGCTGTTCTTCAGTTGTTACCTGTGGTGTTGTCGTTATCACTGGCAGTGTTGGCTCCGGTCGGATTGCTGGTAGTGGCTTCGTTTGTCTCTGAAACTGCCTGTGAGACCATGAAGCAGCTCTTCTGAATGCGTTTGCGAAGGCTTGTGGAGCTACCAGAACGATTCCGGCCAGAACCAGGCCGATGATGCGGGGAATGCCGATGAAGTTCGAGGGGTATCCGATTAGGTATTGCCCGATACTGCCGCCCAGTGCGGAAAAGGCAAGTAATCCCCAGATGGCCATGATGAAGGCGATTCCGCCCAGCCATTGTCGGAATCGTACCAGGATGGGGGAGCTTCTCCGTAGCCATAGCACTATCCCCAGGATTATCAGGGCGATGATGAGGAGGAGCAGTCCCCAGCCGAAGAGGTTCCAGGTGCTGTTCCTGATATCAATCGCCCATGCTGTCAGGTTGGACCACTGCCAGTATAGTATCCCTACGATCGAGGCGATCAAGATGACCCGCCAGGCCACACCCCAGGTGGTAAAGCGGGTGTTTCCCTTGGCTGGCTGCCTTCCTCCGGTTTTTCCCCTCTGTATACCTGTGGTTTTTGACTTTCTCTTTGCCATATTGTCTCATGTGGGGATGATACTTATCGTTAGACCTTCACCATAAAGGGGAGTATCATTGGTCGGCGCTTGGTCCGCTCATAGTAAAATCTATTGAGTATGTCCCTGATCTTATCGTTGACCAGGCTCCACTCGGTCGGCTGCTTGCCGCTGTGATCCAGGGTTTGGGCTACCAGATCACGACTTTCCTCCAGCATATCCTTTGACTCCCTGGTGTCGACAAAACCGCGTGATACGATGTCAGGACGACCTACCAGTTTCCCGGTCTGCTTGTTAATGGCAATAATTGCCACCACTATGCCATCTCTAGATAGCATCCTTCTGTTGCGCAGGACAATACTGCCGATATCACCGACACTTAGGCCGTCGACATAGACATTGCCCGAAGTAACCCTACCCGTTTTCTTCCCTGCTTGCTGACTAAGTTCGAGGATGTCTCCATCTTCAAGAACAAAGATGTTATCCTTGGGCATACCTATTGATTGGGCCAGTTGAGAGTGAATGCTCAGGTGGCGATATTCGCCGTGGATGGGCATGAAGAACTTTGGCTTGACCAGATTCAGGATCAGCTTCAGTTCCTCTTGACTGGCATGTCCGTGCACATGTACCTGCTCTAACTTGCTGTAGATTACCTGAGCGCCTTGTTTGAAGAGATTATCTACGGTCCTGTTGATCAATGACTCATTGCCGGGGATTGGTGTTGCTGAGATGACTACTGTATCACCACGGAGGATGTGAACCTGGCGGTGGGCTCGGTTAGCCATGCGGACCAGGGCTGAGGTAGGTTCTCCCTGGCTTCCGGTGGTGACAAAGACAATTTTGTTGCGGGGCATACCCTTAAGTTCGTCTATCCGGGCCAGCACTTCTTCACTGTCACTGAGATAGCCTAGCTTCAGTGCCATCTGTACCGTATTGCTCATACTGCGCCCGACAATAAAGACACGGCGCTTGTGCTTGGCTGCGGCATCAATAACCTGCTGGATGCGGGAGACCAGAGAGGAAAAGGTAGTTATGACCACTCTTCCCGGTGCGTTGGCCATAACGTGGTCCAGGGTTTCGCCGACTACTCTTTCTGACGGAGTGTAGCCGGGTAGTTCGGCGTAGGTAGAGTCGGCGAGAAGGAGGAGAACCCCCTGTGCTCCCAGCTGGGCCAGCCGGGAAAGGTCGGTTGGCTTGCCGCTGACCGGGGTATAGTCAACCTTAAAATCACCGCTATGTACTATGGTTCCGATCGGCGTATTTATGATCAAGCCTACCGCATCGGGTATACTGTGGCAAACCGGGAAGAATTCTATCCTGAATTTACCCAGGCTGAAACTTTTTCCCGTAGTAATTGTCTCCAGCTTGGCTCCGTCCAGTGCCTTGCGTTCTTTGAGCTTGACCGAGATAAGCCCCTGGGTAAGTTTGGTGGCATAAACGGGTACGTTCAACTGGGGAAGGATATAGGGTAGAGCGCCGATGTGGTCATCATGCCCATGGGTGATAATGATACCTCTAACCTTATCCTTTTTCTCCAGCAGGTAGCTTATATCGGGAATTACCAGGTCGATGCCTAGCATTTCCTCTTCGGGGAACATGAAGCCGGCGTCAATGACGATGATGTCATTACCGTGTTCTATCATCATCATGTTCTTGCCGATTTCACTCAGTCCACCGAGGGGGATTATCTTCAGTATTGGCTTACTCAAGGTTGTGGACCTCAAAACATACTCAGCTGTTCCGGCTGGTTGACTGATTCGCTGGCATTTTCGGCCTGGGTCAGGAATGATGGTATCTTAATCATGTCGGCTTGTATCGTCTGACGCAGGCTCTGCTGATGAAGAGCGGCAGCGGGGTGATACATTGCGTAGTAGATGACATCGTCTTTCTTGAGAGCGGTGCCGTGAACTTTACCGATGCTTTTACCGGGGAAATACATTGCCATTGAATAGCGCCCCAGAGTTACGATCATCTTGGGACGGATTAGTTCGATCTGGCGGTCCAGCCAGCTGCGGCAGGCCTGTATTTCAAGAGGCAGCGGGTCGCGATTACCCGGGGGACGGCACTTGACCACATTAGTAATATAGACCTGGTCACGACTCAGGTTGATAGAAGAGATTAGCTCATCGAGAAATAACCCGGCCGGTCCGACAAAGGGAAGTCCTTGCTGATCTTCATGCCAGCCCGGCGCCTCGCCGATAAACATAATATCCGCTTGCTCCATACCGCTGCCGGGGACTACTTTGGTTCTGTTTTTTGCTAATATCTGACACCTCTGGCAGGTACGGATTTCTTGACAGAGTTCGCTTAGTGCTGACATCCTTTTTTCTTTTAAGTTACCAGGTAGGGAATTTCCCTGTAACCTTTTTAGTTATGATGATAGCATGGGTAATAGGGCAAGTCAATTATACCGCCTGATGTCCCGGCCATTTTACCTTTTGCTGATTAACCGTTAAAATATAGTGCTGGGGAGGGGCTGGAGAGTAAAAACAGGGAGGTAAGATGAGTTTCTTAGCTCAAACTGATCCGGAAATTAGTCGTGTTATCGCTACGGAGGCAAAGCGGCAGAGGGAGACAATTAATCTGATTGCCTCCGAGAATTATGCCAGCCGGGCTGTGCTCGAGGCCCAGGGTTCGTTTTTAACCAATAAGTACGCTGAGGGCTATTGTCATAAACGCTACTACGGCGGCTGCGAGAATGTGGATACTGTGGAGGGCCTGGCTATTGAGCGGGTTAAAGAGCTCTTTCATGCTGACCATGCCAATGTCCAGCCGCACAGCGGGGCTCAGGCGAATATGGCGGTCTACTACGCCCTGCTTGACTATGGTGACACTGTCATGGGTATGAGCCTGGCGCATGGCGGTCACCTTACCCATGGCTCTAAGGTGAGTTTCTCCGGACGGCTGTACCGGTTTGTACCATACGGGGTTAACCGCGAGACGGAAAGGATAGACTATCAGGAGCTGGAGAGACTTGCTCTGGAGCACCGTCCTAAGTTGATCGTGGCCGGTGCCAGTGCTTATTCCCGGGTTATCGACTTCGAGCGTTTCCGCTACATTGCCGATCGGGTGGGTGCCAGACTGATGGTTGATATAGCTCATATTGCCGGTATGGTGGCGGTGGGTATGCATCCCAGTCCGGTGCCCTACGCTGATGTGATAACCTCAACTACTCATAAGACACTGCGTGGACCTCGAGGAGGGTTTATTTTGTGTCGTAGTGAACTGGCCCCGGCGATAGATTCGGCGGTCTTCCCCGAAATGCAGGGTGGTCCGCTGATGCATGTTATTGCTGCCAAGGCGGTAGGGTTTTGGGAAGCGATGCAGCCTGCTTTTGCCGATTACCAGCGTGCCTTGCTGGATAATGCGCTCACTCTGGCCGATGAACTGCAAAAGCGGAAGCTGCATTTGGTATCCGGCGGCACGGATAACCATATGATATTGGTTAATCTTGGCGGGATCGGTGTCAACGGCAGAGCGGCTGAGGAAGCTCTGGGGATGGTCGGTATTGTGGTTAACCGCAACGGGGTTCCCTTTGATCCTTATCCGCCCAGTATCACCAGCGGTATCAGGTTGGGTACACCGGCGGTAACATCCCGTGGCTTCGGCAGGGAGGAAATGAAACAAATCGCCGCATTGATATTTAAGGTAATCACTAATATCGGGAATAGTGATGTCCGGGATCAGGTAAGCAAGGAGGTCAGCCAGATATGCCAGCGCTTTCCGGTGCCTGGTATTGATGATTGATATCTGACAACTGAAGAGTTCAGCAAGTAGTAACGCTATACTTTCACGGAGGGTCTTAGGAGGTAGTACTCAATGGATGAAATAAAGGTGTTTACGGGCAATGCTCACCCTGCTCTGGCTCAGTCAGTTGCTGGTTATCTCAATATACCTCTCGGTAAGTGCGAGGTTTTTGAGTTCAGTAACGAGAATACGTTTGTCCGTATTCTGGAGAATGTACGCCAGCGGGATGTCTTTGTTATCCAGCCCTTGTCGTCTCCGGTCAACAAGAGTCTGGTTGAGTTGTTGATTATGATCGATGCTCTGAAACGGGCCTCCGCCGAACGTATTACGGCGGTGGTTCCCTATTACGGCTATGGCCGTACGGATAAGAAGGACCAACCGAGGGTGCCGATAACAGCCCGGTTGGTGGCCGACCTGCTTACCGTAGCCGGTGCTAATCGTTTGTTGACCGTGGATTTACATGCGCCCCAGATTCAGGGTTTTTTCAATATTCCGGTTGATGAGCTAACTGCACTTTACCTTCTTGGTCGTTACTTCGAGGAGAAGGGTCTTAGTGGTCGTGACCTGGTTGTGGTGGCTACCGATATCGGGATTTCCAAGCGTGCCCGGGATCTGGCAGCAAAGCTCAAGGCCCCTCTGGCAATTGTGGAAAAGAGGCGTGTCGGTAATGATGATAAGGCTGAGACGCTGAATGTTATCGGTGAAGTGGAGTCGAGGATAGCGCTTACCGTAGACGATGAAATAGACACTGCCGGTTCTCTGGTGGGTGTCGTCACCACGCTTACGGAGCGTGGCGCCCGGACAGTGTATTCCTGCTGTACTCACCCGGTATTTTCCGGTTCGGCGATAGAGAGGATAGCCTCCTGTTCCGTGAAGGAGGTGGTGGTTACCGATACTATCCCGGTTGCCGATGAGAAAAAGCTGGCTAAGATTACCGTTTTGCCGATAGCGCCTCTACTTGGTGAAGCGATACAACGCATTCATACCGGGATGTCGATAGGAGCCATGTTTGAGCAGCAGTAAAAAAATGGTAGAGGTGTACCGGGCTAGCGGAGAGATGCAGGCTAGGGTTGTCCAGGGTTTGCTGGAAAGCTACGGGATACCCTGCCTGTTGAAGTCGGATGCGGCCAGCTCCGTGCATGCCTTTACCGTCGATGGGATGGGTGAAGTGAGGGTTATGGTCTGGGAGTCGATGTTCGATGAGGCGGAGAAACTGATTCAGGGGAAGGATAATGGTTAAGTTCTTTACTCGATTTACCGATTCCAACGAGAAACAGTTAAAACGTTTGCAGCCGATCGTGGACAGGATAAACAAGCTGGAACCCGGGTTTGATGGTCTCAGTGATTCCGAGCTTCGTGCCAAGACCGGGGAGTTTAAGACCCGGCTCAAAGACGGCGTCTCACTTGATGACCTTTTACCGGAGGCCTTTGCCGCTGTTCGTGAGGCGGCTAAGAGGACTATCGGCCAGCGTCACTATGATGTACAGCTAATCGGAGGCATTGTTCTGCATCAGGGGAAGATTGCCGAGATGAGAACTGGTGAAGGCAAAACACTGGTGGCTACTCTTCCTCTCTATTTGAATGCACTCGCCGGCCAGGGCTGTCACCTGGCTACGGTTAACGATTACCTGGCGAGGCGTGACCCCTACTGGATGGCTCCTGTTTATTCCGCACTGGGGGTTAGCGTAGCCAGCATCTATCCCCAGCAAAATCCTGATGAATACAGTCCGGCCCGCCTTTATGACCCGGACTTCGATTCCGGTGATCCGCACTGCACCCACTTCAGG
>JAQUOC010000053.1 GCA_028717305.1 Dehalococcoidales bacterium
ATCTCAATAAGGAGCTGGAGCTGTGCCTGTACGATAAAGAAAAGGACAGGGAAAAGACCTTCTATTTTGAGGGCGGTATCAACAGCCTCGTCCGTCACCTTAACCGGAACCGGGAGGTCCGCCACCGCTCCCCCATCTATATCTCTAAAACAATTGACAGCACTATGGTCGAGGCAGCTCTTCAGTATAACGACGGCTTTTCCGAGGCTATCTTCAGCTTTGCCAACTGCGTCAATACAGCGGACGGCGGTACCCACCTGACCGGATTCCGCTCGGCGCTGACCCGGGTGCTCAATGACTACGCCCGTAAGAACAAGCTGATCAAGGAGGACGACCCCAACCTGACCGGTGAAGACGTCCGGGAAGGGCTTACCGCCGTCATCAGTGTTAAGCTCTCCGAACCGCAGTTTGAAGGACAGACGAAGGGCAAACTGGGCAACGCTGAGATTAAGAGCATCGTGGAGAGCGCCGTAAGCGAGGGACTATCCCTCCATCTCGAGGAACACCCCCAAGATGCCCAGCAGATTATAGACAAGTGCCTCACCGCCGCCAGAGCCCGGGAAGCCGCTCGCAAGGCCCGCGACCTGATTATCAGAAAGAGCAGCCTCGATACCGGCGTCCTGCCGGGAAAACTGGCTGACTGTTCTGAGAAGGACCCCTCCCTCTGTGAGCTATATCTGGTGGAAGGTGACTCCGCCGGCGGCTCTGCCAAGCAGGGACGGAACCGCCGCTTTCAGGCTATCCTGCCCCTGCGCGGCAAAATCATCAATGTGGAAAAGGCCCCCCCGGACAAGATGCTGGCCCACGCCGAAATCCGTGCCATTATTACGGCCCTGGGGGCGGGACTGGATGATGACTTCGATCCCGCCAAGCTCCGCTACCACCGGATTATACTGATGACCGACGCCGACGTCGATGGTTCTCACATACGCACCCTGCTGCTAACCTTCTTCTTCCGGCATATGGGAGACCTGATTAACCGCGAACACCTGTTTATTGCTCAACCACCGCTGTACCGTATCAAGAACGGGAAACAAGAGCAATGGGTCTACTCTGAGGCAGAAAAAGAAGAGAGCATGAACCAGCTAAAAGGGGCGAGGAAGGTTGAGGTGCAGAGATACAAGGGCCTGGGAGAGATGAGCGCCGAGCAACTGTGGGAGACCACGATGAATCCCACCTCACGCACCCTGCTCAGTGTCACCCTGGAGGACGCCGCCAGGGCCGACCACATATTCCACGTGCTGATGGGGGAAGAAGTACCACCTCGCAAAGCCTTTATCCAGGCCCATGCCAAGAGCGTCAAGAACCTGGATATCTAGTGGACGATCTTTAAAACGGCGGCGAAGTCATAGCCCGCTTCTCTCAGCCGGGCGCTGCCGCCTTCTTGCCGGTCAACCAGGGCTACCACCTTGGCCACCCGACAGCCAGCCTCTTCCACCGTCTCAATAGCCTTGCATACCGATCCTGCGGTGGTCAGGACGTCCTCAACTATAGCCACCCGGGAACCCTCTTTAAGGTGTCCTTCAATCTTTCTCATCGTACCGTGTTCCTTAGCCACCTCCCGGACGACAAAAATCGGTACCGGCTTGCCCTCCAGATAGCTTACTACCGCGGCTGCAGTCACTATGGGGTAAGCACCGGTGGCAACGCCACCGATAGCCTCGATACCAGTGCCGCCCAGCATATCATATATTACCCGGCCCACGCGATATGCCCCCTCCGGAGACAGAGTCAGTCTTTTCCCATCAAAGTAGTAGCTGCTCTCCTTCCCCGAGGTAAGAATAAACTCCCCCTTAAGGAAGGCCCCTACCTCGCTGGCAATCTCCATGATCCTTCTGGCACCTTCAGTATCAATCCCCAACTCCAGATTAGGATACACCCCCATAATATCGTCCCCCTGTCTGAGGTCAGCCGACCTGGTCTATAGTAGCATATAAGCCTTGCTCCCGGATATAATCCGCTACCGGTCCGGGAACAAGATGACGGATAGATAGTCCCTGAGCGACCCGTCGCCTTACTTCCGAAGCGCTGATATCGACACGCGGCGACTTGAGCAGAATAACATTCCCGGTCAGCCCGGGGATAAGAACCTCCAGGGAATTGAGGTCAGGCAACGGACCACCCGGTCTGGGGACCGCTACCAGACGGCACATACTGATCAGCCGACTCGGCTCCCGCCACCGGTACAGTTCAGCGAGATTATCCCAACCCAGAATGAAAAACAGTTCGTCTCCATCTTCGATCTGACTTCTCAGTTGAGCGATGGTATCGACAGTATAAGAGGGTCCGGCCCGCTCTATTTCCACTAGAGATAACCGATAGCAGGGTTTGCCGCTAATAGCCAGCAGTACCATCCGGATACGGTGCTCTCCCGCCGAAACCGGGCCGCCTGTCCTGAGCTGCGGCTGACCAGCCGGTACAAAGAGGATCCTATCCAGACCCAGCTTGACCTCCACCTCCCCGGCAACCGCCAGATGCCCGTTATGAACCGGGTCAAAGGTGCCCCCCAACACCCCTATCTTCACGTCGAAATCACCCCCATCCAGACTCCGGTAGCCTCTCCACACTAGCTCCAGTACCACTCTAAACTGCTACAGCGTACCTTATCGCCGGAACTTATGCCCAGCTTCCTTAATTCCCGGCCAATGCCCCGCCGCTCAAGGTATCCGATAACATACCGGTAGACCTCAGCCTCAGCCGTACCCTGCCTGGCTATGATCCGCTCCAGTTTGGGTGCCGTTATCACAAAAACGTCGCCGTCTCTATGTACACATAAGTCAGAACCCCGCGGCAGAGGGCGAAAAACCCTCCCTCCAGCCTTCTCATCCGCCCCTTGATTAACCTGAGCCCTATCCAGCATCTTCAGCGTCTCTGCCATAAGCTCATCAACTCCCTCACCGGTTACGGCAGATATAAAGCGCGGCGAGGTTCCTACAGCACTAAAGCTGCTGATAATATCGGTTATCCTCGACCTGACCTGGGGTTGATCAATCTTATTCACCGCTACCAGTTGTGGCTTCCTGGCTAGAGTCGCATCGAACAGGCCGAGCTCTGCGTTCACCCGGGCTACGTCTTCCGCTGGCGCAGCAGAGCTACCGTCAACCAGATGAATCAGTACCCGAGTACGGGTAATATGACGCAGGAAGTCGTGACCCAGGCCCCGCCCGAGATGCGCTCCCTCAATTAAACCCGGAATCTCAGCCAGCACCAAGCTCTGCCCCCCGACCTCAATAACCCCAAGGGCAGGTTCCAGAGTAGTAAAGGGATAGTCAGCTATTTTGGGCTTTGCCGCTGTTGACGCCGCCAGCAGAGTAGACTTGCCGCAGTTTGGATAACCGATAATGCCGACATCGGTGATAAGCCTCATTTCCAGCATCACCTCTTTCTCCTCCCCCACCTCTCCCTCCTGAGCAATCCTCGGAGCCTGGTTAGTAGAGCAAGTGAAGTGGACGTTACCCAGTCCTCCCACCCCACCCCGGGCAATCACCACCCGCTGCCCCGGCCGCTCCAGATCAACAACCGGAATGGTATCGCCGTCCTGCACTCTGTGCATCACCACTGTACCCGGCGGAACGGTTAAAATCAGGTCGCCTCCCTTCTTCCCGTGCATCTTCTTCCCCATCCCATCCCCACCGTCACCCGCTCGATATAACCTAACCTGATTATACCTGCGCAGATTGCTGACGCTGGAGGAAGCCTCCAGGATTACGCTACCCCCATCCCCCCCATCTCCCCCGTCGGGACCGCCAAACGGCACAAACTTCTCATGCCGGAAGCTTATTGCCCCCTTACCACCCTTGCCTGCCCTCACCTTTATCTTCGCTGTATCGAACATATACCCTGCTTAAACGTCAATTATCGAATATTAGAATTCCTATAATGTTACCCTAAATACAGTGTTATGGGTTAGTTTTAATTATACCAGTAATAAGAGATTACGGTAGTGTACTTTAGTAAGATGTGTGGGGCAGGTTTTCTGATAAGATAATTTTCAGTCGGGAATGAGCGTTAGCTTCCGGGGACTTTTCAATGATTTTGAGGACTTATCGAAAAAATGTCCATTTATTCTGCAAAATAGCTGATATCTTGGTGTACCCTAAGGGCATAAGGGGGGAAGTAGAGGGGTTTCCGGAGTATTGGGAATAAATAGCCTATGCTCTTTTATCCGGAAAAGATCTGGTCACGGATGGCGGCTACCTTGCGCTTAAGATAGGGGCTTAAGTTTATTTCGGCGGCTATTTTTTCACAGGCGTGGCTGACGGTGGAAGGATTGCGGTCCCCCAGCTCTTTCCCGATCTGGGCCAGCGGGCAGTTGGTCTCATGACGGATAAGGTACATGGCTATCTGCCTGGCCAGGGAAGTCTCTTTATCCCTCTTTAATCCCTTCAGATCGTTAAGCGAGAGCTGGAAGCTGCTGGCTACGGCTTCTACCAGCAAGGCAGGAGTTATTGTAGCACTGGCGGGTGCCTTATCAGCGATATTCTCCAGAGCCTTGGTAGCCAGATCCGGAGTAGCCTTGGTTTTCAGAAGCTGGGCGTAGGCAATAACCCGGTTGAGATTGCCCTCCAGTTCCCTGATGTTCTGCTGGATCTTGCGGGCAATGAGTTCCAGTGTGTCCGGAGCAATGCTTTCTCCCCTCTGCTTTGCCTTAGCTTGGAGGATGGCCAGACGTGTTTCAAAATCAGGGGGCTGGATGTCGACAATAAGTCCCCACTCGAAACGTGATCGCAGCCTATCAGCCAGGCGCGGTAGTGATTTTGGCGGGCGGTCACTGGTAACGATAATCTGGCGGTTGGCATTATGTAGCTCGTTGAAAGTGTGGAAGAAACACTCCTCGGTCTGCTCCTTGCCGCTGATAAACTGGATGTCGTCAATCATCAGGACGTCGGCATTTCTGTATTTATTGCGGAACTCCTTCGTCTGTCTTTCCTGGATGGCGCTGATAAATTCGTTGGTGAACTGCTCGCAACTGGCGTAGTGTACCCGGAGGTTCTTAGCTAAGACGAGATGACCGATGCCATGTAGCAGATGGGTCTTACCCAGACCGACTCCTCCGCATACGAAGAGGGGATTATAGCTATGTCCGGGATTCTCGGCTACTCCCAGGGCGGCAGCGTACGCAAGCCGGTTGGAGCCGCCGACAACAAAGGAGTCTAGGGTATATTTCGGGTTGAACATGGTGGAGACGGGGTTTGCCGCCGCTGGAATCTCTTTTCTATCGTCGCCGGTAGGGGCCGTATTTTGGTCCGGGCTGATTACCTTGAAGATCACAGTAATATTACGGTGGGTAATCCTGATCAGGGTTTTCTCAATCAGGGAGCGCTGGTTCCGATCCAGGTATTCAGTGACGAAGGTGTTGGGTACCCCGATGGTAAATTGATTCCCTTCACAGCTCAAACCTGATGTTTTCCCGAACCAGGTCTGGAAGTTATGCTTGCTGACCTGGAGTTGTAACTCGCCTAGGGCGGCCTCCCAGGTTCTGTGAGCCGAGTCTGTTTCCATAGAACCCCTTTCCTCTAGTTCCTAGCACTTTGCACTCTGTAGTCTTATTAGACTTCTGGTATAGCCCGTGTTGGTTAGGGGATGGGATTGGGGACGACAGTATTAATGATAGCAGGTGCCCTTGATGGAGTAGCAAGATGTTTAGCGCTAATTTTGGGGCGTTTTTGGCTCCTCTTTCCCCTGTAGAAGGTCTTCCAGACTAGCCTTTTTGCCTGATATTTGCCTGGTAGCTTGCAGAAATCCGGATTGGCGAAAAATTTCTTTTGGTGATAATATTTACTCGGTAGCAGTATTAACCGGTGGTTTTGTATCTGCAGGGAGTTTCGGAAACAGGGTGTGCTGGAGAACACCTTTTCAGCGGGATGGCAAGTTTTCTGAGACTAATTTTGGGGCGTTTTTGGCTCCTCTTTCCCCTGTAGAAGGTCTTCCAGACTAGCCTTTTTGCCTGATATTTGCCTGATAGGATTGAAAAAGTCTGGGTTGTGAAAAATTTCCCCTGTCATTTATGTCTAGCTAGAGAGGTTTAGGTTTGCGGATTGTATTTATGGGTAGTCCGGAGTATGCCGTGTTGCCCCTTGAGCACCTAGTTCTAAATGGGTACCGTATCCCGGCTGTCTATACCCAGCCGGATCGATCGGCGGGTAGGGGGCGGGCCCTATCCCCATCGCCGGTGAAGAGAGCGGCCGAGTGTTTGAATCTTATGGTGGTACAACCTGGTAGCTTGCAGAAGATGGAGGCGGTCTCGGGGCTGGCTACCTTACGGCCTGATATCATCGTTGTGGCAGCCTTCGGTCAAATTCTGCCCCGGTCGGTGCTGGATATCCCGCGCTGTGGCTGTATCAATTTGCACCCCTCTCTTTTACCAAAGTTCAGGGGGGCGTCGCCGGTGGCGTCGGCTATTCTGTCCGGTGCAGATTTTACCGGGGTCAGCATTATGCTCATGGATGAGGGCGTGGATACCGGACCGATACTGGCCCGGGCGCAGATTCCTATTTCGAGGCGGGACACTACCGGCTCACTGACGGCGAAGCTGTCCAGGATATCTGCTCAGTTGCTCCTTTCCGTTTTACCGTCCTGGGTAAAGGGGACGCTCTCCCCACAGCCTCAGGAGGAGGCTGGAGCGAGCTACTGCCGTCCGATTTCAAAAAGTGATGGTGAGATTGACTGGAGTCTGCCTGCAGTAGATATATGGCGGCGGGTGCGTGCCTTCCACCCCTGGCCGGGGTGTTATACTGGATGGAGTGGGCGGCGGATAAGGATTGTTGAGGCGGTACCAGTATGTGATGTTAGAGATGTTGCCGCCGGGAGAGTAGTGGCGTTGCCGTCGGCTGGCGAGGGAGCTGGAGAGCCGGCATTTGGCATCGGCACCGGGGACGCGGTTCTAGGTGTGGTCCGGGTTCAGATGGAGGGGAGGCGAGAGATGTCGGCCGCCGAGTTTTTGAAGGGGCAGCGGAGTTGGTTAGGGTGCGGTTGCTGTTAAGTCAGGGCCGGGACACGGGTAGGTTTGTACCAGGTGTTAACGGTTAGTGAAATAGATTTCATAAAGATGTATTTATAAGGAGAGAGTTTTATCTTTGCCGCAGAATCTCGACCGGTTTGAGACTTTAGTCCGTATTGTCGCCAGGTTGCGTGCCCCTGATGGTTGTCCTTGGGATAGAAAGCAGACCCATGCTTCGCTTCGAGAGCACCTGCTTGAGGAGGCTTACGAGGTGCTGGAGGCCCTGGATGAGGGGGAGTCGGAGAAGCTTTGCGAGGAGTTGGGTGACCTGCTCCTGCAGATAGTACTCCATGCTCAGATTGCTGCCGAGGCCGGTGATTTTAGGCTTGGTGATGTCGTCAGGGGAATAAACGCCAAGCTGATTCATCGCCATCCCCATGTCTTTGGTTCGTCGGAGGCAGCGAGTGTCGATGAGGTGCTGTCCAACTGGGAGGGGCTCAAGAAGCAGGAAAGGGACAGCGATGTCTCTATGCTTGATGGCATCTCCAGACAGATGCCGGCGCTGGCCTATGCTCAGTCAGTACAGCGGCGTGTAGCGCGGGTCGGCTTTGACTGGGAGAGTGATGACGGAGCAATCGATAAGCTGTCCGAGGAGGTCGGGGAGTTCCGGCAGGCGGCCAGTCAGGGAGAGAAGGCGGCGGAGTTCGGCGACCTGGTGTTTACACTGGTTAATATTGCCCGTCGGCTGGGGATTGACCTGGAGTCGGCACTGAGGGAGACTAACGAGCGTTTCTACCGGCGCTTTGCTGCTATGGAGAAGCTCTGCCACCAGCGTGGCCTTAATCTGATTAAGCTATCCCTTGCCGAAAAAGATGCCCTGTGGGAGGAAGCGAAAAGGGAGATAGCCGGTTCGGGCGATGGTCGGGGTGAGAGGACTTGAACCTCCGACCTCAGCGTCCCGAACGCTGCGCGCTGCCATCTGCGCTACACCCCGGCACTGGTATTATAGACAGAATCACCCGGTTTCGGCAACAATGACCTTTCCGGAAGAGTGCCGGGGTATGAGTTGAGCTATATCGGGATTTTGGAATATAATGTGTCCTCACCGGGGGGATTTTGAAATACTGCGTTCTGATAATCGATGGTGCGGCCGGTCGGCCGCTTGCGGAGTGGGGAGATAAGACCTCTCTGGAGCTGGCGTATACGCCAAATCTGGACTCGATGGCGCAGGATGGTACCGTGGGGCTTGTCCGTACCGTGCCGGTGGGGATGGAGCCTGACAGCGCCTGTGCCTGTATGTCGCTGCTCGGCTATGACCCGGGACGGTACCGAATAGGCAGGGCCGCTATTGAGGCGGGGAATATGGGCGTTAGTATCGGTGAGGACGAGGTCGTCTTCCGGTGTAATCTCGTGGCGGTACACGACGGCAGGATGCGGGACTACAGCGCCGGTCATATCAGCAGCAGCGAAGCCGGGGAGCTTATTGCTGCCCTGGAGGAAGGACTCGGTGGCGGGGGTGTTCACTTCTATCCCGGAGTTGGCTACCGGCATATCTGCAAGATAAAGGGGTGGGAGGATACCCTGGAGGCCTGCTGTACCCCGCCACACAATATCCCGGACAGGTTAATTAAAGAGTTTCTGCCCAAAGGTTCGGGGAGCGGGCTGTTGCGGGATCTGATGCAGCGTTCGGAGGCGATACTCCGTGACCACCCGGTGAATATCAGCCGGAGGTCTCGGGGCAGCCTTCCGGCCAGTATGATATGGCTCTTCTGGGGCAGCCGCAGGGCACCCGATATACCTGCCTTCCGGCAGGTCTACGGATTAGGCGCTGCGAGATCGG
>JAQUOC010000054.1 GCA_028717305.1 Dehalococcoidales bacterium
GTGCTGGGCGTTAGATACTCGACGTCGAGGCTGAAGCCGACGGGGGTGCTGGCGGTATAGACGGCGACCACATCCATCGGCGCGGTCGCATAGATGACCACGAAGCCCTTGATGAATCCGATCAGAGACGTCACCGGCCGGATTGCGGTTAAATCAAGGGTGGGCAGGTCCGATTCGGTCTCTTCCGGCTGTCCGGCAGTAGCCAGCGACGGTGTCGTAAGCCGGGTGGGAGGCTGCTGGGAGCCGAGCAGGTCGACGATATCCGCGCAGTCTATCTCGATCGCTTCGTCGGGACCCAGCTCTACTCTGCGGAAGGCGGAAATCGTGCCCCTGGGGTCATCTTCGCGGTTGGCAATCACCGCCTTCTTGTGTAGAATCACGGTTGCGTTGTGCGGGTTATGGACGTTGATTGCCGTGGAATAGGAGCCCCGCTGGACGCCTTCTCCACCGAAAGCCGGCCCGCAGAGGAATTTCGCCGAGTATACTAATTGTCGCTCCATATGCGGGGGACGTTCGATTTCCGGCGGGCGGGGCGGCACTGATTCGGGAGGGGTTTCCATAGCGATCAGCTTCTCTATCTTGGCCCGGATTCTAACCAGCTCTTCATAGAGGGGGTTGTCCGAGGGGGCGGCCGCGGTTGCCGCCGTGGTCCCCGCCGACGCTATCGGCAGCTCGTTGATCAGCTGCTCGATCAGTTTGGCTATCGTGTACTTGGCTTCGAGGGCATCCTCCGCCGAGCCGCTGACCTCGACCCATGCCAGGTTTCTCACCCGGTTGATGATGGCGTCCAGAAAATCCAGAATTTCCTGGTCGTTGGTGTACTGTTTGGCCTGGTTCAGTTCCAGCAGGATGTCTTCCCGCAGGGCCTCTTCGTCGGCCGCCTGCGCCGGTACCGGTTCTGATGATGGTGGCGGGGAGATTAGTCGGGCGGTTGCCGTGTCGGCAGGGATGATGGTAGCGATGAGGGCAAAAATCATTGCCATGGCGGGTATCAGGAACACCTTTCTGGTCATTTCAATCACCTCCTTGGGAAAGAAGTGAGAATGGTTCCTTGCTCCCTATTTTTGAACGAAACTATTATATCACAGTATGTCAAGAGATACTCTCCCTACTATATGACTAGTACCGGAGAGTAGTTACGGCATAATAAAATACCCGGAGTCTCTTGACGCCGGAGAGAAATGGTGCTTCAATACGTAACACATCGATTTTCACGCGAGAGGGGGTATTGCTAATGAGAAGAAAAAGTATTGTCAGGGCAATGCTCGTTGGCGCACTCATGTCCGTAATGATGATTGCTCTGGCGGGATGCCAGAGCGACGGCATCAGCTTCCCCGGCTTTGGTGCCGGCAAAATCTCGCTGAGCAACGCTACCATGTGCAAGTCGGTCGACCTGGAAACAGGCCAGCCGGTCGAGACGGGCGATACCTTCTCCGCCGCTGACGGGGTGATCTTCTGCTCGGTCAAGGTTTCCAATGCCACGCCCGCTACCGTTATAGGTGCCGAGTGGCTTTACCTGCCCGCCGGCGCCGATGACGAAGCGGGTCTGCTGGTCAGTTCCTGGAGTACCACCATGGAGGGCACCGGCTACATTCCCCTGTCGATAATGCGCCCTGAGAACGGCTGGCCCCAGGGGGATTATGAGGTGGTATTCTATCTGGATGATAAAGAAGCCTTGAGCGTGCCATTCACGGTAGAGTAGTAATCTTGTCTTCTATTTATCTCAATAGCTGGAAGAGCTCCGGAACTGGTTGGGTATGCGGCGCAGCCGGATCAAGCCATGCCCAGGCTATCCATGATTGCCTTTTTTACATCGAGCATTCTTGGCGAAGATAGTCTGCCCAATTTGTTACCCAGCATCGTCTTTAGATTTTGGGTGACCCTATCCCCTTAGTCCCCTTCCCCTTAGCAAGGGGAAGGGGAGATAGTTTATTCTTGAAGGGGCTAACGCCCCTTCAAACTACCCCTTGTAGTGAGAGGGCGTTGTCTTTCCTTAAGTCCTTGATTAAGGGGGATGTAAACCTTGAGTAAAAAGCGGGTGTCGAAGAGGGGCAAGAGTGGTGCTTAGGCTCCAGTTTTATCGATAAGGCATATTCTTAAATAGCCCTGGTGGGGGTGTTTAAGAGGGGCGCAGCCCCTCTTTGGAAAAAACTCTTCCCCCTCTCCTTACCTAAGGAGAGGGGGACAAAGGGGGAGAGGTTCCCCAAAGAAAAACTAATGGGGAGAGGTTCCCCGGATTGACAGGAAAATGATGCCGTGTTACACTTATTTTTGTACGGATATCTTCCGTACATATAAAGGGGGTCGAAAATGGCTACTGCGCGTATGGATTTAAGATTAGACGAAGCGATTAAAGCAAAAGCTGAAAAAGCATCTGCTTTGAAAGGTATGAAAAGCACCAGCGAGTATGTCGTTAGCCTTATCAATGAAGATGCTACTAAGGTTATCGAGCAACATGGGAGCATGGTACTCAAGGATGATATTTTCGACCGCTTTGTAGATGCTTGTACCAAAGTCGGTAAACCCAATAAAGCACTTCGGGATGCGGTGACTTTTGCCGATAATAAAGGCATTAAGTGAACTGGTCTGGGGAATTCGTTAGGCTCGATAAGGCTATTCATGACCGGCCTTCGTTTGATTGCGGAGAGGTTAAGCTGAACGAGTTCATCCGGAAGCATGCCGCCAGGCACATGGAGGCTGGTATAAACACCACGATGGTTTTGCCGGCTTCTGAAGTTCTTCTTAATGGCAAATACCCCATTTGTGCTTTCTATGCGATTGCCCCCGGTTCTATTGAGAGAGAGAGCCTGCCCAAATCGCATAAGGGAAAGTTACCACGATACCCCATACCTGTATTTATAATTGTGCAAATGGCGGTACATTCTAATTGCCAGAAGCAAGGATTAGGGAAGATAACGCTGGTAAGTGCGCTCAAATACCTTCGTGATCTTAACGAACACATGAGAGCCTATGCAGTTATTGTTGATTGCCTGAATGAGAGTGTAGAGGGATTCTATGCGCAATACGGGTTTGAAGCACTGTTTCGCGCTCAGGGAAGATCACGTATGTTTCTGCCGATGAAAACCGTGTCTATGTTGTTTTAAGATGCGCTTTGTCTTTCCTTAAGTCCTTGAGTAAAAGGGGGCTGTAGACCTTGAGTAAAAAGCGGGTGTATAAGAGGGGTGCTTAAAAGGTGGTTTTATCGGCAGACAGTATTCTTAAATAGCCCTGGTGAGGGTGTCAAAGATGGGCGTGATTGGTTCTGAGCCGGTATCATTGAAGACCTTTTTTCTTAAGCCCCTGAGCAAAGGGGGCTGTAAACCTTAGATAAAAAGAGGGTGTATAAGAGGGGCGCAGCCCCTCTTAAAGAAAACAATATTTCCCCCTCTCCTTACCTAAGGAGAGGGGGATCAAGGGGGAGAGGTTCCCTAAGATAAAACTAAGGGGGAGAGGTTCCCTAAGATAAAACTAAGGGGGAGAGGTTCCCTGAAAGAAAAACTAATGGGGAGAGGTTACTATAGAAAAAAGAAGAGCCCCCCGGGATTCCCGGGGGGCTCTCTCAGTCTCTAAGAGTCGAAGCGAGGAAGATTTAGGAGTTAGGATGATCTCCTGCTCCGAACAATCAGGACAATGACCACCACGATCAATGCCGCTCCGATCGCGATCACAGCGTAGATCCAGGTCGGGGTGATCTGCTGAACCGGAGGTATGTTGATTTCCGGTGGCGGTGTTGGCTGTACCGGCTCAGGAATAATCTCCTCGGCAGCGATGGCGAAGGTGCCGACATCGCTCTGGGAGAGCATGGTGCCGTCCTTCCAGGCGGTTACCTGCCAGTAGTAGGTGGTCTCGTAGTCCAGGGTGCCCGAGTAGGCGTAGGCGGTACCGGTCACGTCAGCACTGGCCAGGGCGCCGGAGAGGTCGGGGCTGGCCGAGAGGACGAAGCTGTAGGTGGTGGCGTCGTAGACGCTGCTCCAGGAGAAGCCGACTCCGGTGCGCTGGGCAACTACCGCGCCCTGCTCGGGGGCGATCAGTTTGACCGCATTAGCTGAAGAGGCCTCGATGGTGAAGCTCCAGGTCTCCGACCAGGGGCTGTGGACGCATTCGTCGGTTTCGGTGTTGGCCTCTCTAACGTGCCAGGTGTAGGTGCGGCCGCACTCAAGACCGGCATTATCGAGCCAGTAGGTGGGTGGGTCGCCGGTGATCTCTATGTCGATTTCATCGAAAATGACGTTGCCGTCCTCATCCATGATCTCGATGTCATAGCTGCAGGCCAGGCACATCCGCTCCCACTCGAGGGTCATGGCGGCGCCTACGCAGGTGTCGCAGACGTCACAGGCTATGATGGCACCGTCCTCAGGAGAGGTCAGTTCCGGGCCGTGCTTGGCGGCGCAGTCCTCGTAGCTCCAGAGCAGGCCGCAGCTTTCACCAACGACATCGTAGAAGTAGGTGTCGATGGCCCAGAGTACGGAGTTGGTGTCCGGGCTGAGGCAGCCGCAGATTCGCAGCGCGCTCGGGTTCTGGTCGAAGTCCTCGCCCTCATAACAAGCACCCGCACAATCCTCCATACACTGCACCCATGCTGCGTGGTCAGCAATGTAGTCTACATCCCCAGTCCCTTCTGGATAATCAGCTGAATCTGGCTCCTCGCCGCAAAGATCACAGGGGTGCATACGAGGGCTCATGCCGGCGATGAGGTAGTCCCAGTCCTCGGTGCCGCAGCAGTCGGTTTCGCAGGGGGTCAGGTTGCGGGCGACACCGCTGTACTGAGCGTAAGGAGCTACCGCCGGGTACTCTAGATCAGCATACCGTTCGCAATACGGGTCCTCACCGCAGAAGCAGTCGGTATTGGCATATATCTGGTCGCTGGAGGCATAGAGGGTGCCCTCGCGGGCGACCACGATGCCGGTGTAGTCATACTCCATGGCGTTCATGTCGTCCCAGGCGCCTTCGCTCAAGTCGGTGCGGAAGATGCCCTTGCCGTCAAGAGCGGCGTAGACGATGTTCTCGCAGACCGGGTCGCAGGCAACATGTACCTGAGCGTCGGAATCACCAGGCAGGTCGTCGGTAACATCCCAGGTCTCGCCGCCGTCCTCGGACCAGGCAACCGGTTCGTCACCGGCGCCGCCGACAACAACCCAGCCCGCGGCACAGCAGGAAACGATGCTGTGGCCGTAGTCAAGGCCGGTGTCGACGCCGTCAGAGGGGCGCCGTCCGTACTGGGTGGAGGTGGAAACCTGTCCGTTCTCGTCGAGGATGTAGACGATGTTTTCGCTCTCAACGGCGAAGTCCTGGATGGTCAGCTTCTGGTTGACGGCCTTGTTCCAGCACTGGCCGCAGTCGCGGCTGTAGAAGAGGTCCTGGGTGTCCTGAATACCCATGTAGATGGTGCAGCATTCCGTGTCCTCGTCGCAGGGCAGCCGCAGCAGGATGTGGGGGGCAATTTCGGGGTCTGCCGTAATGTCATGATCAGCCCAGTCGCCGTGGTAGACCCTCTCCCAGGTGTCGCCGTTATCGTAGCTCCGCCACACGGAGTCGCAGGCGAACCAGCCTCCATTCTCATCATAGGTATCGCAGCAGTCGCGGTCCTCTATTATGCAGGGGTAGCGCCCCGAGTAGAAAGGACTACAGGGCAGCCCGAGCACAGACGTTTCCGGGTCAATTTCCTCTAATGCCGAGTTGATGGTGGAGAGGTAGAGCACGCTGCAGTCGGGGCAGACCGCCAGGTCGGAGAGGAAGTCGATATCGGTGTCGATCAGGCCAATCTGGTTGAAGGAGACGGCGTCATCGAGGCTCACCGAGAAGGCGGACTCGTCAAGGGCATTGCCCGGTACGTCCCATTCCCAATCCCCAAAGCCCCAAATATTATTCGCCAGAAATTCATTCAACACACCCATGGCATCAAAGCTGTCGTAGAGGAAGGTCTGGCTGCCGGTGGTGGTGGCATATTCCTTCTCACCGTCATCGGTGTAGGTCACTACCGCCATGAATGGGCCCGAGGGGTCCTTGCAGGCCTCTTCCCACTCCGGGCAGCAGTCGTCGAGCTCGACGGTGTGGTAGACTGCCACGCCGGCGCAGGCTTCAATGCAGGAAACATCGAATACGATGTTCTCTATCAAGGGTCCTGTAAAGGTAATATCAACATCAATGCCCAGGGCGCCCACCATCGCCTTGCAGGTGTCGGCGTCGCCGTGGACAGCGATGCTGGCTAGCAGCGGGTCTCCCGAGGGGCCGCAGCGGCCGGTCAGGGCACCGTCCTCGGAGATGAAGACGAAGCCGCCAGCCTCACCGCTGGCGGTATGCAGGGCATTGACGTAGAGGTAGACGTTATTGTCGCTGCCCTCCTGGCCGTCGAAGTCGGCGGGCAGGGCGAAGTCCATCATATAGCGGGCGTAGAAGGTAAGCAGGTCGGTTCCGGAGTCAGCGATCTGGACCGGGGCACTAGCAAAGCCGGCCTCGGCGTTCCAGGCACCGCCGCCATCCCAGGTACCCTCGATCAGATAGGGGTAGTGGTAGTAGAATATTTCGTCACCCACCGGTCCGCCCACGCCCATGGCGACGATGGTGTCGTCCATGTCGAAGTTGGGCGAGAAGTCAACGGCAACGATGCCGGTGGAGTGTATCGACCAAGTATCAAAGTCACATGGGTCCTCCTCACTCCCGTCCCAGCCGTCGTAGCAGCGGGTGTCCTCCCAGCCGCCGGTGAGCCATGTCCCTGCCTCGAGGCGGAAGATAGCGCCGGCTGAAACACCAGCGTCATCAGGAACGTAGTCCACGCCATCGTCCACATTCACCCCGCCAACGGTAGCGGTGCCGGCCAGGGCGATGTTGTGGATGCCGTCCCTCTCGGGGGAGATGGCCATGTCAGCGATGGTGAGCATGTTCTCGGCGCCGTCAACCACCGGGTGGGCGTAGGTGAAGTTATCGCCGCCGTCCTCGGAAGCGACCACGAAGGGAACAACTTCAGCGCCGATGAAGTGATTAGCATTTCCATTTACGACGCTGCCTAAGTCGGTAGTATAGCCGGCCACGGCGATCCAGTCGTCATCGTCGGGGGCACTGGCCACCAGGTTCAGGCTGGCGATTTCCCAGGGCTCGAAGGGCAGGCTGGAGGCTTCGACGACGTTCTCGGTGATGTCGCTCCAGGTGACGCCACCGTCATCGGACATGACCACGGCCCAAGGGGCCCATATTTCTGGATGATCAGTGTCCGATGCTTCAACACCATAGAATGTTTGAAAAACAGCTAGAAATTCGGGGGCGGCTGGAGTTTCCTCATCCTCTGCCCAGAGCATGTAGCCGACCTCGGTGCATGGGCCGTTGACCTCGAGGACGGCGTAGATGATATCGCCCTCGTCGCCGCCGACGGCGTAGTCGAGGATGTCGGAGGAGGGCAGGATGACCAGGTCATCCCAGCTCGGCGTGTTGACCGCGCCCCATTCCATCTGGTCGGCCTGGGCCTCTCCTGCCGGTAGGAAGGCAGCACCCAGCGATAATACGAGGCCGATGGCCAGTCCCACGCCTAAAATCTTGGATAATAGTTTAGTCTTCATCGACCTTAAATTTCTCCTTATTTCTATTATTTAGCTTATCTCACATAAAAGAACATACAAAAACACATACTATCTTCTATAGAGATAAGTCTGCGTTCTAATGCAATCCGAAATGTCACCCTAATAGGGGCTATTCCCTTGGGACTAATAGAGCATCCCTCCGGGCTCTCTCTAACGGCACCACCTCCCTCTCCTATTGAATTGGCATAATTATATCACCTTTTGTCAATAGGATTTGAGGAGTATTTGATGGAATAAATCATAATTTCTCTTGATTTCCAATGAACTGACAACATAAAATTACTTAGAAAAAATATTCCCCGTATCCCTAATCTGCAATAGAAATACGGGGAATCGGCTTGACTTATGCTAAACAGGTTATCTTGAGATATAACCCCCGTCGGCAACGAATTCCGAGCCGGTAATCCAATTGGACTCGTCGGAAGCAAGAAACAGGCTGACGTAAGCGATGTCAGCCGGTTTACCGATATGGCCGATCGGGTGCATCTTGCCCACTTTTTCGAAGTACTGTGCCGGCGTCATTCCCGAGTCCTGGGCCTCTTTTTCGGTCAGCTCGGTATGAATATAGCCGGGGTGTACCGAATTAACCCGGATATGATATCCGGCCTCAGCACAGGAAAGGGCCACCGATTTGGTCATTGCCCTCACCGCCCCTTTAGAAGCACAGTAAGCAGGCAAGCCGGCTTCACCGATCATGGCATCGATGGACGAGATGTTCACTATCGAGCACGGTTCTCCGTTCTTCTTCATAACCTCAATACCGTATTTGCAGCCCAGGAAAACCCCGGTCGCGTTGATATTCATTATCCAGTTCCATTCGGCAAGGGAAGTCTCTTCTATCGTTTTCGCCAGTGAAACGCCGGCATTGTTCACCAGGACATTAAGCTTGCCGTATTTTTTGACCACCTCACCGAGTACCTTTTTCCAGTCGTCCTCGCTGGTGGTATCGAGTCTGAGAAAAATGGCCTCCCCGCCTTGCTTTTTAATACGCTCTGCCAGCGCTGTTCCCTCATCTACCTTCTTCCTGGTCGTAACGACGACCTTAGCCCCCTCCTTCGCAAACAGCTCGGAATGCCCCCCACCTATGCCGCAGGCACCTCCGGTGATCAGGGCTACCTTACCATCCAATCTCCCCATTTTTATAGTACCTCCTTATTTTATTAATATTAAAGAGCTAACTCGG
>JAQUOC010000055.1 GCA_028717305.1 Dehalococcoidales bacterium
CTCGTTTCTCTCTCTGACCTTGTTCAACTGATTCGTTACTGACCGGGCGATCTCCTCCGGTCGATAGAAGGAGTCTCGATCCGCCTGCATATTGATGGTCTTGCCGAGCTGGCAGTAGACGCAGGCATAGGTGCATATCTTGGGCGGGATATTATTGATACCCAGGCTACGTCCTAACCGGCGGGATGGGACCGGGCCGTAGCTGATAGAATCCATTACTATTCTCCTTATTCCCTTCGTTTCAGGAAAATATCAAGGCTCTTGATCTTACCTGCCCCCTTTAGCGAAGAGACCATCCCCAGCAGGGTATTGGTAATGAATTCTTTGGGAAAGGTGCTCAGTTGTGCGGGAACGTTATTGATATAGAGGGTGGTCCTCTCCATCTGGGGTATTATCATCCCCTTTTCCAGGAGGTCGGCCAGGCCTTTGATGTCCTCCAGGGAGAACTGTCTTACCTTGCTCTCCAGCGGTTCATCGCTGACGATGGCGATAAGCTTCTTGATATTGCTCAGGGGAGGGCCGATCTCCCTGCGGTGTACCTCTATCTTGGGGGCATCCCCCTGCTTGAGACCCTCGGTAATGATCAGGTCGCAGTCTTCGCCCAGCAGGCGTCCCAGCTCGCTGGTCGTAACGCCTTCTTTGACCGGTCTGATCAGTACAGTCTTGCCCGGGTAACTGAGGAGGGTAGCTTGGCTTCCCGCCTTGATGTGGCGCCAGCTGTCTTTACCCGGTTCATCAAGGTCGACGTTCCGGAGGGTATGTTTGATGGTGGTTATCCGGTAGCCCCTTCGGGTCAGTTCGGCGAGCAGCTTTTCGATAAGGGTTGTTTTTCCCGACTTAGACCTGCCGATGACAGAAACTATGGGAGGCATCTTCCGCTTCCTCCTTTATTTCAATACTTGCGGTAGGCCCTTTTCCAGGGCTCTTTTCGGAAAGCCAGGTATTCCTTGGCCACCTTTTTCAGAGTATTTGCGGCAAGAAGGGCACAGTGCCGGTTGCCTTCCGGCAGCCCGTCCAGAGCGCTCAGTATATCCTGCTGGCTGATGCCGAGGACTTCACCCAGGGTTTTTCCCTTGACCATCTCAGTGGTCATGCTTCCTGTTGCGATAGTGGCGGCACAGCCGTCAGTGGCAAAGCTGGCGGCGGTAACTGTGTCGCCGCTCACCTTGAGCCATATCTCCATGGTATCGCCGCAGGGTCCGGTAATTCTACCGAATGCGTCGGCATCTTTCATGTCACCCAGATTCCTCGGGTGCAGAGCATGATCGACCACTATTTCACTGTATGCCTCTCTCATCTTTGCCTCGATGAGGTCTTCGTGTTCCTGGCGTTCTAAAACCATGTCTTCAGCTCCCGGTTTTATCTTTTTTCGGTAGTGATAGTGCTTTGTTAAGGGCCTGGGTCAGGCTGCTGAAGGCATCCGAGCTGTAGCGCTCTATATTCCCTTCGTCGCATAACCTGGCCAGCTCAGGGTCGATGGGCAATTCACCCAGCAGCGGCGCACCGGCTGCTTGTGACAGCTCCTTACCCTTGCTTTTACCGAAAAGCTCGATTTTCTTGTCTATCTCGGCCACATAGAGGTAGCTCATATTCTCGATTACTCCCAGGATAGGCTTGTCCATCTTTTGAGCCATACTGACTGCTTTTTTGACTATCATGTTGGTCAGGTCCTGGGGTGTGGAGACGATGATTACCCCCGATACCGGCAGGGTCTGCATCACGGTCAGTGGAGCATCGGCAGTCCCCGGTGGCAGATCGACGATCAGGTAATCGAGCCTGCCCCAGACCACCTCCTCCCAGAACTGGGTAATTGCCCTGGAGATCAGGGGGCCGCGCCAGATAACGGCATCCTCCTCCTGCTGCAGTAGCAGATTAAAGGATATTACCTCGATACCGGACCGGGAGAGTACCGGTAGAATTCCGGAGCTGCTGCCCGCGGGCCGCTCGTTGATCCCCATCATTTTGGGAATGCTGGGTCCGGTGATATCCGCATCCAGAATACCTACCTCGTAGCCCTGTCGCTTGAGGGCTATCGCGGTGAGGGCGGATACCAGGGATTTGCCTACTCCTCCCTTACCGCTCATCACGGCGATAATTGCTCCGATTTGATTCAGTTCTGCCGGCTTGGCCTCGGCGAATTCCACCTGCACGCTTTCGGAGCCGCTCAGTTTTCCGACAGCTTCTTTTACCTTATTCCCGAGCCATTCCTGTGCCGGTTCACCCAGCGCCGATGAGGCCAGCGTAATGTCTATCTTATCGTCGGAAACGGCTATCCCGCGGATCATATTCATCGCTGCCAGACTGCGTTTGACGCCCGGTACCAGCAACTCGTTCAGACTCTTCTTTACCTGTTCCTCAGTTAACATCATCATCTCCTGTAATTATACTTATCTTACATAATGAGTGTTTTGTCGAGGAGGTCCGCTGCTAGTGATCGCAGACATCGCCGCCTGTTTTCAGAGTGCCGGCCAGGTAGCTCAGTACCGCCTGCTCCGGATCGCTTGCCAGTACGTTGGCGACGACCTTGATACGGTTCCGGGCGAACAGTTCCTGTGCCCGGGAGCCCATACCGCCGGCGATAACTACCGAGACCCCCTCTTCAGCCAGCCACCCGGGCAGAAAGCCGGGTTCATGTCCCGGCGATTGGACCAGCTTCTTGCTGATAATCTCTTTAGTTTCCTCGTTAACATCGATCAGAGCAAACTGCTCGCAGTGGCCGAAATGCTGGGACAGCATACCGCCACTTACCGGTACTGCGTACTTCATTTATCGGTTTCCTCCCCTCTATCTTCCTTTATTTTTAGTTCAGGTATCCGGTAACAACCTGCCACAACTTCTCTATCTCGCGGCCGACACGGTTCCGGGAGTATTCCACCACCGGAATTCTCTTCACCAGTGCCCTGGTTACTAAGGTGTCGAAAGGAATCCGCGCCGCTATCCCTATACCCTGTGTCCGGCAGTAGTCCTCGATCTGGTGGCTGTTTTCCGAGTTTATGTCGTACTTATTTATACAAACTATAACAGGAACGGCGAAGTGCTGGCAAACGCCAATAACCCGCTTAAGGTCGTGTATTCCGGAGAGGGTAGGCTCGGTGACAATTACCGCCAGGCTTACTCCTGATAATGAAGAGATGACCGGGCAGCCGGTGCCCGGCGGACCGTCGCTGATAATGAAATCGAGACCTCTTTGCTCCGCGATGTGTTTTGCCTCTTGCCGGACCAGGGCTACCAGTTTTCCCGAGTTCTCCTGGGCTACACCCAGTCTGGCATGAACCAGAGGACCGTAGCGTGTTTCCGAGGAAAACCAGTGCCCGGACAGGCTCTGCTGCATGGTGATGGCATCTGCCGGGCAGATATTGTAGCAGAAGCGGCACCCGTCACAGGAGACCGGGTCGACCTTGTACTCGCTGCTTATCGCCTCGAAGCGGCAGACTTCCCGACAAAGCCCGCATCCGGTGCATTTTTCTGCTGAGATTACCGCCTTTTCTCCGCTCCGGAACTCCTGCTTCTGCCGGGAGGTCGGTTCGAGGAGTAGATAGAGGTCGGCAGCATCTACATCGCAGTCAACCATAACCTTATTTTTAGCCAGACTGGCCAGAGATGCTGTCACACTGGTCTTGCCGGTCCCCCCTTTGCCGCTTAAGATAGTAACCTCTTTCACTGCCCGCCTCCTTCCCGGCCGCCGGCGTTGCCTATCATACGTTCGATTTTATCAAACAGATCGAGGAATGCTTCCTGCCAGTGGGGTATACCATCGGCCAGAGTAATCCCCTGAGAGTATAACCGGGCAATCTTAATATCGAGCGGGATTCGCATTAGTATCGGTATAGCCTCTTTAAGGCAATACTTCTCCACTTCGTCGTCGCCGACACCGTCCCGGTTTATTACGACGCCGCAGGGAATGCCCAGCTCTTTTATCACATCTACTGCCAGAGCAAGATCGTTAAGTCCGAAGCAGGTCGGCTCGGTTACCAGCAGGCAGAAGTCGCTCTTCTTCACAGCGGCGACCACCGGACAGGAGGTTCCCGGAGGTGCGTCAATGATGTTCAATTTCTCCGGGTCCAGTTGTTTTTGCACCTCATTAATGATGCGGGGCGCCGCCACTTCACCGATCGAGAGCTTGCCGTGAACGAATTCTATATTACCTGCCCGGCCGGACTGGACGACTCCCACCTCCCTGCCTTCCTCGGAGATAGCGCCTTCAGGACAGAGATAGCTGCAGGCGCCGCATCCGTGACAGAGTTCCGGGAATACCAGTACCTGCTCGGCAATCACGGCAATGGCGTTGTAGGCGCAGACCTCGGCGCACCTGCCGCAGTAGTTACATTTATCTTCGTCTACTTTTGGTACGGGAATAGATACCGCCTGGTTGCAGTCGAGGGACGGCTTCAGCAGAATATGGGCATTGGGCTCCTCGACGTCACAATCGAGGAGCTTGACCGGCTTTTCCTGGCTTAAAGATAGGGCGAGACTGGTCGCCACCATGGTCTTCCCGGTCCCGCCCTTGCCGCTGGCGATAGAAATTATCACCCTATTCCCTTACCATTCTTGTACCGCATTGCGGGCAGTTGATATTGTAGCAAGGGGTTCCCCTCTGATGAACGGTCTTCGCCCCGCAGGCTGGGCAGACGCAGTTTCCTACCGGGCCGGCACCGGGTCGTGTTCCCCCCATTCTGCCGGCACCCTGTCCTCCCCTTCCGATTCCTTTTCCTGCCCCCGGTCCAGATCCACCGGGCGGTCCGGTCCTATCTCCTCTGGGCATAACTATACCTCCTGTGAACAATCGAGTTTATTTTGCCGTTCCGGCGGCGGTCTATCCTTTACTCTCCATCTCGTCGACGGCGCGTTTTATACCGGATAGCTGCTCCGATAGCGACTGCAGTTTCTCCTTCAGCGCTTTCAGTTCTTCTTCCGGACTCACCGGTTGGGGGGCCGGAGCCTCACCATGGAAACTGTCTGCCTCTCTCATCCCCCTGCCCTTGCCGCGCCCAATTCCTCCCCCTCGGCCGGAGCCACTTCCGGCCCCCATGCCGAAGTGGGCTGCTACGGTTGGCTGAGATGTATTTTGCATTTGGCCGGACTGGTAGGCGCTGACGGCATCCCGGACCTTGCCGCTGACGCCGGTGATTATCTTAATACCGGCTGCCGACAGGACCTGGTAGGCATTGGGACCGCAGTTTCCGGTAAGCACCGCGCTTACTTCTTTTCCGGCTATCATCTGGCCGCTGGCAATACCGGCGCCGCCGGATGCCATGACGTTGGAGTTCTCGACTGCCTCGAACTGCATCGTGTCGGGATCGACGATAATAAAATAGGGACATCGTCCGAAGCGGGGCTCGACCTCGGCGTCGAGGTTCGGGGCGGTGGCTGATATGGCAATCTTCATAGTCTATTTCTCCTTTTCCTCAAGCTGGTGAATCCTGGTTTCTACCTGCTCCAGCTGGACCTTTATTCTGGCCGCCTGTTCCTTCAGGAAGCCGTATTCCTCTTCCCTGGTCGTTCCGGGAGCGGATGGTGCTGTTTCCGGCGCTGCTCCATAGTAGGGCGATGGTGTCTGTCCCGACTGCATGGCCTGCCAGTAGGCCTGGGCCTGTGCTGTCGGCCAGCGGCCGGTCGTCATATAGCTGGCGCACGGCCCCAGTCCGGTTGGACTTCTCCCCTGCCATCCCGGGCTGTAGCCAAGTCTCATCCAGCCCGGCAGCCCGGTCATCTGGTACATCCGGCGGTATCCTCTTCCTCCGTTAGACATCGCTGTCACCTCCTTGATTATTTATTGTTCTCAATTGCTGTCTGCCCTGTCCGTGCCAGCCACGGCCCGATTGGTGCGGCTGGATGGGCATAATGTTCGGTGTTTCACAGGTGGGGCATATCCGGGGCGGGTTGGTTATCATATCCTGAAAAGGAACGCCCCACCGGTGCCCGTTGATGCAGTAGAAGGGGCGTACCGCCATCTCGAAAGTGCCGCCCTCGATGCGTATCGCCTTGCCGTTGAGGAGGGCATCGGCCAGCTTGCTGCGGGCTGAGCCCAGCACCCGGTGAAAGGTAGGCCGGGAAACGTTCATTTTCCGGGCGCACTCCGCCTGCTCCAGGACTTCCAGGTCTTTGAGCCGGATCGCCTCCGCTTCCTCTACGGAGAGGCATACCTCCTCGAGCAGCCGGTAGGGTATTCCCACCGGCTTGAAGAAGGTCACCTCGGGTATCGAGCCTACACAGCGCCACTTCGGCATTCTGCCCATATCTATTCTTATCCTTAATGTATTTAACCTATGTCCACAATTACATTTTTATGGACCTATGTTCATTATTATGATATAACTTTATATGAATGGTGTCAAGAAAGTGCTAAAATGTTGCTGACTTTAAGGAACAGGGAGACGACTATGACGATTGCGGGAAACGTAAAGGCGATTCTGAGCGAGCTGCCGGAGGGGGTGGAGCTGGTGGCGGCGGCTAAAACAAGGAGTCCGGAGGAGGTCCTGGAGGCGATTGAGGCGGGGGTGGGGATTATCGGGGAAAACTATCTCCAGGAGGCGGAGCAGGTCTACCGTGTCATCGGGGGAAAGGTGAAGTGGCATTTTATCGGCAGCCTGCAGAAAAACAAGGTGGGCAAGGCGGTCAGGCTGTTCGATATGATCGAGACCGTTGATTCCAGGGAGATAGCCGGGGAGATTGACAGAAGGTGTGCCGGTATCGGCAAGGTTATGCCGGTACTGATTGAGATAAACAGCGGCCGGGAGAGCCAGAAGACAGGCCTCTTTCCGGAAGCGGCGATTGCAGTGATCAAGGAAATTTCAAGCTTCCCGAACTTGAAAGTAGAGGGGTTGATGACGATGGGCCCTCTGTGGGGGGATCCGGAAGACTCCCGGCCCTATTTCCGGGAAACGAAGAGAATTTTCGACGAAATCCGGGTTCTCGGCTTGCCCGGTGTTGAGATGCGCTACCTTTCCATGGGAATGACCAACTCCTACCGGGTTGCCGTCGAGGAAGGGGCCAATATCGTCCGGATAGGCACCAAGATATTCGGCGAGCGGAGCCGTTAGCAGCTTAATCACGGTCGGTCTTGGGCAATGCTGTGGTTGACTTAAACTACACTACACGCCGGCGAAAAAAACGGGTTGCGTTGGCACACTAGAATCGGTTGTGTTTAGAGGGGCAGCCGCTCGAGTCCGTTAGCGATGTCGTTCAGGTCGTCGAAGGGCGTGCAGGCGACCTTTATCTTCCGGAAGTAGGCCAGCAGGTCGCCGGTGGCGAAGATGTGGCAGGCCTGCAGTGCCGGGGGAGCGTCGGAGGTGCCGTTACCGGCGTAGATGACGCGGTAGCCCGATTCCTGGAACATCTTGAGATGGGCCTCTTTGAAGCCTTCTTCCATCTCTTTGCCTCCCGGTCCTAGGTAGCGTGCCTCGACGCCGTTGGAGGCGAAACCGGTCCTGGCGGCGAATACCCTGACGTTATCCAGCCCGATGTCTTCGAGGATTGACCGGATGTAGAAGTCCAGGCCGTTGGAGACGATGGCAAACTCTATCCCCTGCCGGCGGCAGCACTCGAGCAGATTGGCTAATCCCGGCCGTAGCTCCGCCTTCTCCTTGACCAGCTTGAGCAGGGTCTCTTTGTTCGCTTTAACCGTGGCAAAGGCCAGGGTGTTGAAGCGGCCCACCGATATTTTGCCGTCCTTGTACTCCTGGAACATCCGCCTCCAGCCCTTGTCGCCGAAGGCATCCAGTATCAGAAAGCTGATGTCTTCAAGAGTAATGGTACCGTCGAAATCACATTGAAATAGCGTCTTCATGGTGGTATTGCCTATTCCTAAAATGGACTCTGAACTTGAGTTTCGAACCGGGCAGCCGGACGGGACAGCCGGGATCAGTAATATCCTCGGCTTTACATTCCCTCCGCCTCAGCTTCGGGCTCAACCCGGTACAGCTTATCCTGGCTTTCGATATGATCGATGTAGAGCGTCCCGTCCAGGTGGTCGATTTCATGCTCCAGGGCCTGGGCGAGCAGGCCGGTCGCTTTAATCCGGAGCGCCTTTCCCTGACGGTCGAGTCCCTTTACCGTGACCGAGAGCGAGCGCTTAATCTCGCCGCCGTAGCCCGGTACGCTCAGGCAGGCTTCGCTCACTTCTCGCTCCCCGCTGCGCTTGACAACTTCAGGGTTGATGATGGCGATTGGTTCTTCATCCGGCATCTGGACTACTATCACCCGCAGCGGTATGCCGACCTGGGGTGCCGCCAGCCCCACGCCGTTTGTGTAGTGCATCGTCTCTATCATATCATCGATCAGGCGCTGGACCGATTTGTCTATCGAGGATACCCTCCTCGCTTTCTGTCTGAGCACCGAATCGTTGGGTAGGCAGTGCATTTCCCGGATTGACATCGTACTATGATTGCTCCTTTACCCTGCTGGCAGCGAGATTCGACGGCAAAACACGGCCGCCGGGACTAATATTAGCAAATTCCGCTCGTTCCTGTCCATTGCTTGTGCGGCAGGAGAGTTCCTGTTTGCCCGTCGTGGTGAATTATGCTAATATCTTGTAATAATGGCGGGGTGTAGCGCAGCCAGGTAGCGCACCTGAATGGGGTTTATGTGCGTGGTGGGGACTCTCGGCCGAAAGTCCCCCGTCTTTGTAGTGCTAACCTTGATGGTTTCGACTTTTCGCATTTCTTATCCTGAGAGAC
>JAQUOC010000056.1 GCA_028717305.1 Dehalococcoidales bacterium
TCCACGGTGTCGGCAAAGAGATGGTCGTTGGGGTTCTGAAATACAAAGCCCACCTTCTGTGCCAGCTCGGCGACGGTGGCCTTCCTGATGTCGGTGCCGTCGATGATCACCTTCCCCTTCGTCGGCTCGAGCAGGCGGTTGAAGTGCTTTACCAGCGTCGACTTACCCGATGCGTTACGCCCCATGATGGCAACGAACTCGCCCTCGTCGATGCCCAGGCTCACGTTCTTGAGTGCGGTAAGCCCGGTCTCCGGGTAGGTATAGTAGAGCCGCTTCGTCTCCACGAGGCGCCTTCCGCCACCGTTTCTGGCGGAAAGATCAAGCTTTCCACCCACCCCCCGGAAGGCCCCATCCAGCACCGCCCGCCCCTCCTTTACCGTTAGGGGCACCTTCTCCACGTCGATACCCTGCCCTTTAAGCTCGTGCACCAGGCGCAGCATCGGGGGCACCCCAACGCCGAGCCGGGCGAGCTCGTCGTAGCGGCGGCTTACGACATCGCCCACTCTGCCGTCGAGGGCAACCTCACCATCGCTCAGCACGATCAGGCGGTCTACATACTGGAGCACCCGGTCAAGCCGGTGCTCCACGATAATAACGGTAAAACCCAGCTCGTCGTTGAGCCGGGTAACCACCGAGAGCACCTCCTCGGCTCCCTTGGGATCGAGCTCAGAGGTGGGCTCATCCAGGATAAGGATATCTGGGTGGAGCGCAAGGACGGAGGCAATGGCGACCTTCTGCTTCTCCCCACCGGATAGCTCGTGAATCTGCCGGTAGCGAAGCCCGGCGATACCCAGTGTATCGAGCGACTCCTCGATGCGCCGGGCGATCAGATCCCGGGGGAAGGAGAGGTTTTCCAGACCGAAGGCGATCTCCCGCTCTACGTCCATACTGATGAGCTGATTTTCCGGGTCCTGAAACACCATACCGACCCGGGTCGCCAGATCCCGGGTGGAATGCTCGAGAGTATCCATCCCGCCGATACTTACCCTGCCGGCAATTGCCCCGCCGTAGAAGTGGGGAATCAACCCGTTCAAGCAACGACAGAGGCTCGACTTGCCCCCGCCGGAGGGCCCCGTCATCAGGACAAACTCGCCGCTGTCTATCTCCAGGTCGATATTCCTCAGCGACGGGCGGTCTGTACCGCTGTAGGTAAAGGTGAGGTTTTTTATCTCAATCAAGGTCCACCCTCCGCTTGAGATAGGCCAGGGGAAGTATCATGAGAAGGAGCACCGCCATCAGGGCAAAAAGGGCCCATGCGGTGAACCCCATGTCCGGAGGCTGCATGGTGGGGTAGTAAATATATTGCCCGTAGCCGGAGGCCGCCATGTAGACACCAAAGGCGAGGGGAAGAAAGGCAAACACCACGGTAGCGGTATCGGTCCGGGTCATCCGGATATCGCGGTAGAAGGTGCGGCCCCGCCCGGTGCCGAAGGCCCGGGACTCCATCGCCTCGGCCACCTGCACCGCCCGGTCCAGCGAGTTAGAGAGAAGCGCGGTCACGATCGAAGCCCGGCTCCTCAAGCGCCGGGTGAACTTTCCCTTATCCAGATCGAGACCCCGCGAGCGCTGAACGTCGGTAATACGCTGGGTATCGTCGATGAGGGTGGGGATGAAGCGGGTGGAAAGGGACGTCACCAGCACCGATTTGTAGGGGAGCTTCACCTTTATCATGGCCAGCATCAGGTCGTCGGGGTGGACGGTGAAGGTTAGGATGGCAAACGCCGAGATTATGGCAAGCAGCCGCAGGCTCATGGCCATCCCGTAGAAGATGGCCTCCAGCGTTATAACCGGCGTCCCCATGACGGGCATTTGGAAGGGGAAGGTATAGATAACGGAGGAGCCGTTAGAGCTCACTAAAGCGTTTATCAGTATGATGGCGCCGCAGAGATAGGCGGTAATCCTCATCGAGGAGCGCCACTCTCTCCACACACGGGCCACCTTTACCACGGGAAGGGTGGCGACGAACAGCAGTATTAGGAAAAAGGGATGATCCAGAATAAGGGTCAGCACGATGATGCTCCCCAGCCAGGCGAGCTTAGCAAAGGGGTTGAGACTGTGAACGGGGGTCCCCCGGTCACGGTAGCGAAAACTCCTCATCAGGGCACCTTGACCATCTCACCGTCTACGATAACGATAGCGCAGGCATAATCAAAGGCATCTGAAGAATTTACCATAATATCGACCGCCGCCTCCACACCCAGTTCGTCGGTACCGGTTACCATCCAGATGACGTTCTCGCAGACGCCGATGCCGTCCGGGTTCCATATGCTCTGGGTGGCCTGGATAAGCCCGGCACCGTCACCGGGAGCATACTCGCCAGTCATTTCGCCCGCGCCATCGAATATTTCGAGAGTGTCATCTTCAAAGTAGCAGTAGAAACCGAGCCTGTTCCAGGGGCCGTTCAATTCCTCGATGAGGGGAAAATCAGCGGTCCCGACCAGGATGATGTTGGCCGTCTCCCTGTCGCCCGGCCCGAGCTCAGCGGAGCTGCACGTCGAGACACCGGCTACCCCGCGTGAGGAAAGGGCTCCCGCTACATCGGCAGCAGCTTCCTCCCAGCCTTCCTGGTAGACGACAACGGTGGGGTATACCGTGCCGCCGTGGCCGTGCATGAAGGGCTCGGGGAAGTCGCCTACTATCGCGGGGACGAACTGGTGGAAGTCCCAGTTGCGGTAGTCCCAGTGCTCCACATCGCCGGGAAAGAGTGTATAATCGAGCGCACCCACTTTCGATGACATGCCATTAAAGTAGATAAACCAGTCCCCTTTGCTTTCGTTGCTTCCCGTATAGTCGGACGCAAGCCCGTTTATGGCATTCACAAAGCCGCCACCGTAGGCGGTATCGACTTCGGCAACCGCCATGAGCACCTCCATGGCAGTGGTATTTTTGCCTATGGGGACGGTTTCCTCTATCATTATTTCGGAGCCGAAGTCGCGGGTAACCACGAGCAGTATTTCGCTTTCATCGTTTGAACCATTCGCCGGTGCCGGAGAGCCGAAACTATTGCTTTCAGGCTGCGCTTGAGAGGGAGAAACAGCGTTTTCCGGCTCCACCGGACCTATTTTAGGGGCCGCTTCTTGGTTTTCATGGCAGCCGGAGAGTGATAAAGCCGCCAGAGAGCCAGCAACAAGGAATAAAGCGGCAAGCCTAACAACGGGAGGGCATATTATCACGCTTCGCATAATTTCCTCTCAGTAGTAATAGTGGTCCTAAGTAAGAAGTTAGTCATTCTTGTAATTTTCAGCATACAATTGAACTGCAATTTTCCTTCGTCTTCTTTTGAAATAAAGAACAGTTAAACTAGGAACAGCGACAAAGCCGATAATTGCTAGGAACGAGGTAAAGGAAAGGTTCCCGGGAAGAGCACTGGCTATTCTACCCGGTAGCCCAGCGGGCAATACATGAATATTGACCGGTACCTTTACTCCGCAGCCTATTCTGAGCTCAGAATTATGAACCAGCCCCACTATACAAACATCGGTCTGATAGTCGCCAGAGGTTTTGCCGGGCGGTGAGATATCTAGGTGAACTTCCCGGTACCGACCGGGCTCAAGGGTAAATTCTTGCGGGGTGATGCTAAACCATTCACTCAGATCTTCTTCCTCAACGTATACAACGTAGATCAACTCTTCATCAGAATTATTGATAACATTGATAAAACCACTTGTGGAACTCGAAGCCTGAACCTCAACATCCAGTTTATGGGGAGATACTCCCACTCCAGCTGCTTGAGTCGGATCGGGGAAAAAGGCTATAGCTGAACAAGCTATAAATGCGATAATAGTTGCTCTAGAAAACAATAGAAAGACCTCTTAGTTGGATTGCAGGGAAGGGATAATCTTGCTTATCCCTTCCCTGCAACTAATTCACGTATACTATGATTGATTAATAGGTTCCATCTTCAGCCCAGAAGATAATAGTACCGGTTTGCGCACCTACGCCGGAATAATTCTCCGATACAGTAAGTGTAACGTCATAATCTCGGGATCCACCACGGCCTATAGTATCACTGAAATCATCCCAGGGAATTTCATCCAGTGTAATACCTTCGATATATAGACCGTTAGCTTCGTCGGAAATCGTACATGTGACAAGGATCTGCCAGGCGCCGGTGTTGGTCGCTGTGACAGTCTGGGGGAGACTAATATCTCTTGGTCCAAGAGTACCGAAATCGATACTGCTGGGGTTGATATTCAGGCTAATTGCAGGCATTATTTCCGCCTCAAGACCTAACTGGCTGGTAGAACTGCTTCCAGTACCCACAGTTACGCTAATTCGGTTACTACGAATGTAACTATCCTTTTCCGCGTAGATCTCTAAGGTAATATCAGTATCAACTGTTATGTCTACCGTGCCATCGGGGCCAGTGGTATAACTATGACCGGCATATACCGTAGCCCCCTCGGAAGGCGACCAAGCACTAGTATCATCACTATACTCGCTTACTGTCACAGTGAACTGCTCCCCGGTCTCCGGTTCTACGTTATCGACCTCTATCTTTAACGGCTGTGCGCCCCAGTTGCCATCGACGACATAATAAAAGAGGATTTCTTGATGTGGTGGACTAGGTGGTGCTGTATCGTTAATAACGAACTCACCTGCACCTACCGTGGCACTAACTGAATCCACTCGGTATAACCAGGCATTAGTGGCAGAGCCTGCCTCTCCTGCTATCGAGGTTATGAATAGAGAGCCATATTCATCGCTAGTCTCATAGGAAAAATCACCATCTTGAGATGCTTCATCTAAAGCTCCGAGTGCTGTAGAGTTTGCCAGGTGATAGGTCTGTCCGCTGTTAGTTGCAGTTATATCAGACTCATCTACAGTAACTGTACCACTCCATATCGTCGTACTTTGTCCTTCAATTCTTATATCAACGGTCTCGCCTTCAATATCAAGAGATACGACAGGATAATATTTGCCCAGTAATGCTATTATGGCCTTGGCCGTAGTCTGTACCGGCCACGCACCAGGGAGACCATCCTGAAAATAAAAGGCGCCACTCGTCTGCTGATAGGTCAAAAGGTCGTCAACCGGACTGTTACCGTTTCCAGAGGTCCATCCACTGCCATCAGGATCTTCTCCTACAGCGGCTATAGCACTGATTCCCCAAGAGTCGGTATCGGCATTTGTAGAACCCCAAGACAGGAAACCACCATTATCTGCTTGCGTGGACTCGATATAACCCAGAGCATCAATTATCGCTGAATAGGTCTCCGACTCGCCAGCAGCAATAAGGGCCATGGTGCAGGCTGCAGTCATATCAACATCGCTATCACCACCTACATTGAACCCCCAGCCTCCATCCTCTGTGTTCTGGTTGGTAAGAATATAATCAACGGCGTCGCTTATAACCGACGGACCCGTATCATATCCTGCAGAAACAAGTGCCATAATACCGAAGGCATCATCATTTATTAAGGTTTCTTCACCCATCTGGCTGCCATCATAAGTGCCTTCCAGTAAGGAAATAAAATCCCTACCTCCAAAATTAAATGGGTCTTCACCTGCAGCTACTATAGCCAGTATCATACGCGAATAGTCGGTAGAAGAGCTTGCGCTCCCAGAATTTGTTGCTAGATAGTCTACTATTGAATTACCATCTGTTTGCCAGTCATGTGGATCTTCACCAACGGCGGCGATTGCCATAGTTACCCAGGCCGAATCTACAAAACTACCAATAGAACCATCAGTATTTTGTTCCCCAATGAGATAATCCAAAGCGTTGGCTATCTCGGAATCGGTAACCAATAAGGGATAGGAATCCGCTGCAGCGACTGGCGTGGTAAACACCGATGCCAGCAGCAGGGCAGCTAACCCGAAAATAACAGCCGTTTTCTTCACCATTCTTAGCTTCTTCAGTCGCACACTAACCTCCTTAATAAATACAAATTTATTTGTTTATAAACAACTTTACTTGATTATAATCAAAAAAAATACCCCTGTCAATCAGGTTACGGGGATTTTAAGGAATTCAGTGACGACCAACCCGGGAAAACGAGTGGCGCTTACACGTTATAAGATGTCGAGAGGACCCATTATCAACCTTTTTCGATATTGATCAGCTCGTAGCCGATGTTTTCTTCTTCCAACCTCTTTACCAGGCGGGATATCTCATCCTCAACACAGAGGAGCAGCGGCCTGAGCCCACTCTGGGCAGCCTCGACGGCTGCCTCGGCGGCGCCGTAGAGAGAGAACCTGACGCCGGCCTTCCTCAGGACGACCTGAGCTTCAATACCGAGCGCCCCGATGAAGGTCCTATCCTTAAGATGGCTATCCAGCGGCTTGAGATCAACCTTCCTGGAGCCGCCCTTCTGAATACCGGGCATACTGAGGATGGTGACCCGGCCCGTCGCCACCGGCACTATACCCTCGATGTCGGTAATGCCGGCATCCTCCCCCTGCTTGACATCGGCAACCACCCTGCCCCAGGCTCCCCGGCCGACACTCCTGGTAGCGAAGAGCAGGCCGTCCTTCATCTCCAGCCCCACCGTCTGTCCCCCGCTCAAATCGCAGTCCGCCAGCGCCGCGCACACCGAGCTGCCGGTAATCGCACTGCGGGCAAATGAATTATAGGCCCTGAGCTCACGGAGTACCTTTATTATCCAGTTGACACCCTCATTACTGACCCGATAGCGGGAACGCCCGTCGGAGGTAAGCAGCCCGTCGGCCAACATCCTTTTAACATAATCCGATACCGCCTGGGGAGTAACGTTAAGCTTCTTAGCGATATGTCTCTGCTGGATATTGGGCTGCATCGCCGCTATCTCCACCAGTATCTGGAACCGGGTCGCCAGGTTCTTGTTCTGCAATACCTCTACCATAGCAACAGCTCCAATTCGGCAGGTTTGTCCGGCTAAATAATAATGCAGCAGAAAGAGAAAGGCAATAGCCTATTTTCTACCAGGCTTCCTTACTTAAATAGAGATGCCCAAAGAAGCCCCGGCAACAAGGGCTCCGGGGAGTGTCCGGAAAGTATGACCGCCGCACCGGATCGACATCCTGCTTATCCGGGCAGCATCTTCCTGGGGAACTCAGCCCCGACCGTAGTCATTAACCGGCCCAGCCCGCTGCAGACCTGATAGATATTGATCCTGAAATCAGGACAGATACTACAGAGCATATAGGCCTCACGCTTACTCATGCCGTAGTCCTCTTCCAGCCACAGCACCAGATCCTTCAGCGCCTGTTTAATCGCCTCTTCAACCGGCCGGTAGCAGTAGACGGATATCAGAGACTCTGTAGTCTCCAGACGGACGTTATTCAGCTTCTTATTCTTGATAACGTCGCACCGCAGGGTCACCTCGCCGGCCACCTCGTTAGCAATACCGGTCACCTCACCATCCCCCTGAGAAGCGTGCATATCGCCGAAGTACAACAGCCCGCCCTTATTGAAGGACTGCAGGTACACCCTGGTTCCTTCCCTGATATCCCGGCAGTCCAGGTTCCCCCCACCGGCCAGGGCGGAGCCGAAACTGGTGGCCAGGCTGGATAGAACCTCCCACTCCGGAGCAGTGGCAAAGGTGCCCAGGAACGGCTTGAGCTCCCAGGTGTAGCAGTGCTCTCCATAGCGCCAGGTCCCCCTGCCACCGTTATGCTCTATTACACCGGTATACATCTCATCACACTCTTCCCAGCCGGATAGCCCGGCAAAGTGGTGCGCCCCCGGAATGGTGCAGGTTACTCCGTTAAGCAGGTTGTCGATCTTCTCTAGAGTTACCACCAGGACATCCCCTGCTTCGACACCTTTAACATACACCGGGCCGCAGAGCGGGTTCAGGCAGGCCGGTACCCTTTCCGAATAGGGCGCCATATCCCGGGGATATAACCGGCCCGGTTTATCCCTTAGAACGCCCCGGAAGCAGTCCTCGGTCTCGGCAACGAAAGACTCGCCAAGCTCCACCTTAAGAGCGGGCGGCGTGTTCCTGTCCAGGGTAAAGTGCTTGATTTCATCGAAGTTCCTGGCCCGGGGAATGCGTTTAAGCTCTGACATATCCCTTCCTCATCTAAGGCTATCTGGTCAGTTTCACGATCAGCACCCGGTGCATATGCGGTATCGCCAGTATCTCCCGGTAGCACTCACCGGGGACCGGGTCATCCAGACAAAGCACCATCATCGCCCTACCGCCACGGCGGATGCCCCGGCTCACCTGCATCTGGCTGATATTAACGTCAGCGTTACCGACAATCGTGCCCATCGCCCCGATCATGCCGGGACGGTCTTCATGCTCGGTGAAGAGCATATATTCACCCGAAGGCTCTATCTCCAGCCAGTAGTCATTCACCCGGGTCAGGTGAGTCCTGCCCCGCATTGAGGAGCCGGCGACCAGAGTGCTACCCGCTTTGGTCTTCACCTCCACCGTCACCATATTAGCATAGTTCTCGCAGGTAGTGTCCTTTTCTTCACTGACCCGCAGACCGCGGCTGCTGGCAATAATATCAGCGTTAACCATATTAACACGCTCCTCGGTCACTGCCTCCAGGAGACCGGCCAGCACGGCCACCTTTATCGGCTGGGTGTCCTCTCTGGCGATATCCCCCTGATAGCGGATGGTCAGCGATTTAAAGGAGCCTTCTATTAGCTGGACGGCAATCCTGCCGATAGTAATCCCCACCTGGAGATAGGGACCGAGCACCGACATGGCCTCGCTGGAAA
>JAQUOC010000057.1 GCA_028717305.1 Dehalococcoidales bacterium
TCATTAATAATACCCAGTTCCCGGTTGCGTTGTAGGTTCTCCTCTTGAATCCTCTTAATGAGACTGAAGACAACCATGTAGAAGAAGACAGCAAAGATTACGACTGGAGTAAAAAATAGGCTGGATGTAATCGCGGAGCGAGTCCCCTCGAATATTGATGGTCTAAATAACTCGAAAAGCAGAACGAACAGGGCCGGAGAGGCGGCGACAACAATTTTGAGAATCCTGAGATTCCGAGGATTGTCAGGCAAGAAAGCGAATTTATCGAAAGTCCGACGCATTATGATCTCCCGAGGTATCGTGAAATAGTGAAAACTAGATACAGCCATATCCTACTGCTTTGTTCCATCTCAGTCAATTACTTTAAGCAAACAGTTCTTCTTCTATGAGTCCTAGTCTGATCGGATCTTGCTCAAACGCCTTTGCTGTCTGAGCTATCCAGACTATATCCTCAGATCTCGTCCCGACTTCCTGCCACTTCAACCACTCCTCATTCATAATACTGAAAAAGATGGCTCTCACACAGTAATTTATATTATGCAAATTTTCCCCATTATTCCACAATTGAGTATCAAACATTTCTCGGAATTATTTAGCTCCTCCATGTCCGACGATACTTATTCTATTCATTGGTCTCTGGTTTAAGAAAAATTGCGAGTTGTGTCGTAATATCCGACTGTTAGTTGATCATAGCAGGAAGCTGTGAGGTATCGTGGCTGTCTGATATAATTGTCTCTGAGACCGGCTGTTGAAATTGGTGCCTCTCGTTGGTATTCTAGGTGAAGTAGGGGATAGGATGACTGCTGACAGCGACAAGAGGATGCTCTAAATTACCCGGGTTTAGCTCAGAAACCCGGGAGAGTCTAAATATAAAACGATTTCCGAGTTAGCTCTTTAATATTAATAAAATAAGGAGGTACTACAAAAGATGGGAAGACTGGATGGTAAGGTAGCCCTGATCACCGGAGGTGCCTGCGGCATAGGTGGGGGGCATTCCGAGCTGTTTGCCCGGGAGGGGGCTAAGGTCATCGTTACTACCAGGAAGAAGGTGGATGAGGGAACAGCGCTGGCAGAGCGTATCAAAAAGCAAGGCGGGGAGGCCATCTTTCTCAGACTCGATACCACCAGCGAGGACGACTGGAAAAAGGTGCTCGGTGAGGTTGTTAAAAAATATGGCAAACTTAACATCCTGGTGAACAATGCCGGTGTTTCACTGGCGAAAACGATAGAAGAGACCTCTCTTGATGAATGGAACTGGATAATGAATATCAACGCGACCGGGGTGTTCCTGGGTTGCAAATACGGCATTGAGGTTATGAAGAAGAACGGGGAACCATGCTCGATAGTGAACATCTCGTCCATCGATGCCATGATCGGTGAAGCCGGCTTGCCTGCCTACTGCGCCTCGAAAGGGGCGGTTAGGGCAATGACCAAATCGGTGGCCTTGTCCTGTGCTGAAGCCGGATATAATATTCGGGTCAATTCCGTCCATCCCGGTCTGATCCACACCGAGCTAACCGATAAAGAGGCTAAAGACTACGGAATCTCGTTCAACCAGTACAACAAGCTGTTTACCGAAGCGACTCCGCTAGGCCACATCGGCGAACCGATTGATATTGCCTACGCGAGTTTGTATCTCGCTTCTGACGAGTCCAGATGGGTTACCGGGTCGGAGTATGTCGTCGATGGCGGGTACGTGGCCAGATAGAGACGGATTACTTTCAGGCCTGGAATTCGGGAGTGGCTTCTTTAGCCAGAGAGGGGGTTCTTCTTGTCCCTCTGGGCTAGCCGCTCCTGAGGTTTCGCATAATCTCCCCGAAGCTTGGCCTCTTGCCGTACATCAGCACGTAGGTCCTCAGCAGCTTCGCTGCCAGCATGAGCCCACCGATAATGCACAAGACCAGCACCGCGATGCTGGCAGCAAGTTGCCACGTGGGAACACCGGTCAGACCGAGCCGCAGCATTACCATCACCGGCGCCGAGAAGGGGAAGATGCTGAGAACGACCCAGGCCGGACTGTTCGGGGCCAGCATTATTAAAGACCAGATCCAGAAAGGAGCAATTACCCAGAGGGTGAATATCGAGGCGAGTGTCTGCCCTTCCCGTACGCTGGTGCTGACGGCGGCGATACCAATCGAAAGGACAGCGAACAACAAATAGCCCAGGACGAAATATAGTATGGCCAGACTGATGAGTCCGGGTGGTATCTGTATCGTACTGAAGAAGCCACCGACGGATGAGGAGGCCAGCTTTAGCAGTGGTGGTACCGTGGCTACCCAGATAGCTACCTGTATCAGACCGGCGCTTCCGATTCCCATTACCTTCCCGGTGACCAGTTGCCGGGTCGATACCGATGATAATAGTATCTCCATGAGGCGGTTTTCCTTCTCGGCGGCCAGTCCCTGCAGCAAGTAGGAGGAGGAGAAAGTAAGAGATACTGCTAACATAACGCCGACGATGATGGGAATAACCAGGTTCCCCGGTCCGCCTTGCTCTGGAGCCACGGCACCTGTTGCTGTCAATGTTATGGTAACCAGGGTCAGCGGTTCTTCGACTCTGGTGACCGTAGTCTCGGGCACCTTCCCGGACAGAAGGTTACTGGAGATGAAATTCTTAATCGCGGTGGTGGTGGCTGCCGGTGGCATAAGCTCTCTCTGCGTGGTGTAACGTCTGATCAGCCCCGTCGAGACGAAATCCTCGGGAATCACGAAGTATTCCCCGATATCTTTGTCGACCAAAGCCTGGGTGGCGGCTTCCGGTGTGTCGAATGGGATAAAGTCCAGATTTCCCTGGGTGGTAAACTGCTCAAATCCGCCGGCTTCATCAACATAGCCGATTCCGGTCGCTTCCGCCGGCGGCTCGCTGATCCCTGATATAGCATGGGAGACCCCGATGGCAAGGAGGGCGACCAGGGGCGGGACGATGGTCAGGATAATGAAGCCGGTCCTCCCGACCGTCTGCCGGAACTCATGCTTGAATATCAGAAGAACCCTATTCATGGTTTTTACCCGCCACCTTTACGAATATCTCATTCAGTGAAGGGGTGGCAACCTCGAATCGGTTGATGACGATACCGGCGCTTACCAGTTGTTCCAACACCTGCCGGGGGGTGGCATCTTCTTCAAGGACAAGCTCAACATAGTTTTTGGTGGTACGCTTTTCGATTACTCCCGCTATCTGCCCCAGCTCACCGTTGAAATCGATGATAACCGAGTTGCTTCGATATTTTGCTTTGATTTCCGAGAGTCTGCCGTAGAGAACGGCATGGCCGCCGTCTATCATCAATATGCGGTCACAGAGTTCTTCCACCTGATTCATCTGGTGCGTGCTCAGAATTACGGCTTTGCCCTGATTTCTCAGGTTAATCAGCATCTTTTTCAATATTTCGGTGTTGACCGGGTCGAGGCCACTAAAGGGTTCATCCATGACGATCAGTTCCGGGTTATGGATAATGGTAATGATGAACTGGATAATCTGTCCCATGCCCTTGCTCAGCTCCTCGATCCTCTTTCTGCTGTGAGTAAGCATCCCTGTCTCGCTGAGCAGTTCGTTGGCTCTCTGTTCGGCCAGCCGTTCGTCCATACCCTTGAGCGAGGCCAGATAGACGATGGAGTCCATTACCGTCAGCTTCCGGTACAGTCCCCTTTCCTCAGGCAAGTAGCCGAGCCGGTGTTTGTTTGCTTCACTCAGCTTCTCGCCGAGAATTTTCACAGTGCCTGAGTCTGGCTTGACTATGTCCATCATCATCCTGATGGTGGTAGTCTTGCCGGCGCCGTTGGGGCCGATTAGGCCGAATACCTCATTCCGGGATACGAAGAAGGACAGGTCGTCAACGGCGACCTTATCCCGGTATGACTTGAATACGTGACTGACTTCAACTGCGGGCATATTAGAGCCCTTTTGGGTTTCTAACATATCATTTTGTCGGCGGTGTTGCCTACCCGGTCACCCGGTTATACAAACCGGTGTTACTGTTTTTTGCCTGCATTTTTTCGAGTTTACCCGGCGTTAACAGGTGTTTTATTTAACGTTAATTCGTGTCATGGCTTGTTGCTGATTACCGTCCAGGTCCTCAACGACAAAGCCGACCGCGTATTCGCCTACAGCCGCGTCAAATGTCTCCCAGGTGAACATCTCGCTGCCAAAGGTTAACGTGCTTCCCTGCTGCGAAGCAGTATCGAGCACCTCGCCACTCTGGTCCAGGTCAAGCCAGGTCTCTAGCACAGTGAAGGTATCACCGGCACTTGGAGTTATCTCGCGTGGAGCACTGGCCTCCCTTTCGCCGGTGAAACCGAACACCTGGCGCAGTACGCCGTTGACGAAGTACAAGCGGGCCGCACGTTGCTCGTCTCCGTCGCTATAGGTATAGATCCCGTCAACCACGTATACTGCCTCTTCAAAGCTTCGTCCGTAACTTTCCGGTTTGAACAAGGCTGGAATAGAGGTTGTTCCGTTACTGATGGCAAAAACGACCGGCTCCCATGTGAACTGCAGGGTAAAATCGCCCTCACCCCAGTCGGGATAATAGACCCCGTTCACTTGTCTCGTTTCCGGACTTTCCAGGTAGTCCTGATCGGCTACGAAGATAGAGTTAGCCTGCCGGTCATAGAAACCGACAAAAAGGTAGATGTACCCGATGTTCTCTCCACTGATATCGGCAGATAGTGTTACCGGTTGGCCGGGGGCAGCTTCCGAGCTGGAAGCAGCTACCGGCGAGATGGTGATGCCACCTGCGGCAGGAGCTCTTATGGATCCTGTGGGTGGTACTACCGCCTGGGTATCGGTTTGAGAGAACTGGTTACCGGTGTAATGATAGGCTAAAAAATCGTCCCAGAGCGACTGCTTCGCAAAACGGCCGGCGATGGCCGTGTACGACTCGGCCCCGGCAGCCGCATTCCGATATAGCTCGGAGTTGGGGAAATAAATGGCGATTCCGGTAGCGCCCGGTTTTTGGACCCCATGCTTCTCTGCAATGACGGTCTTATCGATAGCAGCTAGTACTGCATCAACTGCCTGATTAATCCTGGTGTTGCCGGCCTTCTGCTTGACTATTTCCAGGAAGTTACCCAGATCGATGAATGAAGGAGAAACGTCACTGCCAAAGATGCTGGTGAAGCTCTGGGAGTAGGTACGGCTGCTGGCTATTGCCCGCTGGTCGGCTTCCTGTAGAGCAAATACCAGCCCGTTCAGGCTTTCGTTGAGTAGACCGATCTGACTCAGGTCTACCGCACCAAGCGTGCTGCTGCGGCCGATTTCGCGAGCCATCTGTGCCGGATTAGTGCCTCCGGAAGGGCCGAACAGTCCTCCGAATGGTGAGCCCTGGCTAAGAAAGTTTCCCCGGGCGCTGCTGTCGAGGATGCTCTGGTCATCTTCGATATAGCTTTTCACCACTAATTGACAGAGCTCGGCCCCGTTCATATCCGGGTTCTGGTTAAGCGCCTGCAGGAAGCTGGTGTAGGCCCACCCGAGAGCCGGTTCGACTTCCTCGGAGGCCACCGCATAGCGGGCATGAGGTTCCAAGGTAGTGAAGACCTCTAGTTGGCCCATCAAGCAGGCATCCATGCCGATGAGCTCAAACTTGTCGAGGTCGGTATTGGCGCGGATCAGACTGAGTGCGTCATCGATCTCATGAAGATAAAGCTCATCACCTAATAAAGAAGCTAACGGGATGTCTGGGTCCCCGGTGCCTTTAGGATTAGCGTCACTCCATCCCCCCGGCCAGCCCATACCATGATCGGAGAGAATCAAGACATACTTATCAGACGGATAGGTCTTGATGGCCCAAGTGGCAAAGTCGACCAGTGTCTTACCGTCAGACATGTTTACTTCACCCGGTTCAGCGACTTGCTGTGAGCCTAACTGACTTAGGTTATCATCCCGGCTGATCAGGAAACGTTTTGTCCCCGTCCAGTCCCCATCGCCGGTGTAGCCTCCACTGTAACGATCCAACTGTGATACTATCCTGACCCGGCTGGACGAGCCGGCTTTTTCGGCCTCGTTTGTGTCCAGACAAATGTCCTTTTCCAGTATCTTGTCGTCAGCGTCCTGGTAGAGCATCACCAGCCAGGTCTGATCAGGCTCGGTACCCCCGTGAATAATCGAGGTATCAGGGTAGTTGCTGACAAAGCCACCGGCAGCGGGCAGGTCAGTAATCTGGCTGTTGCCGGATTCCGTAGGTAGAGTGGTCATCCCATTATCGCTAAAATCAAGGCCACCACAGTACTGGATACCGAAGATAATAGCAAGCGCGACGACCGTCATTATGATTGAAAGTTTACTCTTGCCGCCGAAGAAAGGTAGCCCCCTGCCCCCTCCGGAGTAGGTGCCACCTCCCATATCACCACCCCCGCTACTACCGCCGTAATGACCCACCTCGCGACGCGGTGCTTCTGCTCTGTCACGCCCACCTGATGGTGACGGACTCGGGCGTCGCCGCCGTCCTGCTGTTATCGTACGCCTCACAGGTCCCCGGTTTCCGGCCATGCGAAATTATCCTCAACTCCCCATGGATTCCATTAGTGTGTTTCTGGAATCATCGCTGCTGCTCATTATACGCCAACTTGGTATGCCGCACAACGGCAACATCAGTTAGTGGGTATCACTATTAATCTGTCGATAGCCGGGGAATTGCTTTTTAGTTCCTGCTGGTTTGCCGTAATCTGTTGTCGTCATAAAATGGCTGTGTGGGGTATAATATCGTTACGAGTTTTCTGACAGCAGCGCTGTTAGGAGGGCAATATGACCGGATCTATTTTAATAGTTGGCGCTGGGATTGCTGGACTGTCTGCCGGGTGTTACGGGCAAATGAATGGCTATCAAACGCAGATATTTGAGCAAGGGCACAACCCTGGCGGACTCTGCACATCATGGAAGCGTAAAGTTTATACTATTGACGGTTGTATCCATTGGCTGGTCGGGTCTGCACCAAACGGTCCTTTACACCAAATCTGGCTAGAGCTAGGGGCAATACAAGGCCGCTCTTTCTTTAATCACGATACATTCATGCGTGTAGAAGGAGACGGGAGTAGAGCATTCGTAGTCTATACCGATGCTGACCGACTGGAGCAGCACATGAAAGAAATCGCTCCGGAGGACGAAGAAACAATCGAAACTTTCGTCGATGCAATACGTACCTGCGCTCGATATGAACTGCCAGTGGGTGCGGCGTTTGAATCTCGTTCGTTTAAAGATGGACTCAATATGGTTGGCCGGCTCCCTCTCCTGAAGATGATGGCAAAGTGGGGTAGAATCTCGGTGCGCGACTTCGCCACGCGATTTCGCAACCCGTTTCTGTCGGAAGCTTTCGCTACTGTCTTTGGTGACATCAACAATTTCCCCATGGCGGGTATGATTATGACACTGGCCTGGTTACACAATAGGGCGGCAGGATACCCGATTGGGGGCTCGCTGGAATTTGCCAGGGCAATTGAGCGGCGATATCTTGGTCTTGGGGGTGAGATACATTATGATTCGCGGGTAGAGAAGATATTAGTTGAGAACGATTCAGCAGTCGGAATAAGGCTTGTTAACGGTCAAGAATATCGAGGCGATGTGGTAATTTCGGCAGCGGATGGCCACAGTACAATATTTAATATGCTTGGTGCACGGTATATGGATGATGAAGTCCGAAGTCGGTACGACAGGCTACCGATTTTTCCGCCGTTGCTCTATGTGGCACTGGGCGTAACACGTACATTCGATGATTTTCCTGCTTCAGTGGTAGGGGTTAGTTTTCCACTTCGCAAGCCGATAATGATAGACAATAAAATTCTGATACGGCTGACCGCCCAGGTGTACAATTTTGATCCCTTTCTGGCCCACCACGGCAGGACGGTCGTGCGTGTGATGCTAATGTCCAACTACGAACGTTGGAGCCTATTAGCACAAAGTCCGGATGAATACAATACAGAAAAGGAGAGGGTTGCTGAGCAAGTGATAGCCGCTCTTGAGCAGCGTTTCCCCGGTATTTCTGATCAGATTGAGATGAGTGATGTAGCAACACCAATGACTTTTGAACATTACACCGGAAATTGGAACGGCAGTTTTGAAGGTTGGCTCTTAACCGTAGACACATTCGGTAAAAACGTGTCAAAAACTCTTCCCGGACTGGATAACTTCTACATGATTGGGCAGTGGGTTAACCCTGGTGGGGGGGTGCCTCCAGCAGCAATGGACGGACGCAGTATAATTCAGCTACTTCGCCACAAAGATAAGGCTAAGTTCTTATCGTCTCAGCCTTGACCAGACGTTTCAACACTATCTAAAATAGCCCCACGATTCCCCAACTTCAAACAGATGCGCTCGCATTCTGCCGGTCTAAACTCCGGTATATGGCCACCTAATGGAAGATTCGCCAAGCCCGCCGGTTTGTTCTACTTCTCTTCGATCGGAGCTACCGGAGCATTCTTTTTGACAGACTCTATGCCGTTCACTGCGCTCGCTTTTGTTTTGTAGCCCTCGCCTCCATTGGCTATCGTTTGCCCATTAGACGCTACCAATCTCCAGCGAAATTCACCCTTGGCATCTTTGTACAGCTCAAATTTCGCAGCCATCGAAAACCTCCTTATTAAT
>JAQUOC010000058.1 GCA_028717305.1 Dehalococcoidales bacterium
GTCAGTATCGTGCAATCATTCGAGTCTCAATCTTCCAGAAGGGCGTCCTCTCACACAAATTGGTATTGCTTTCTCTCTTCCGTGGTGCTACTATTGCGATGGCGATGTACTCCTTGATATGCCCATAGGCGGAGAGGGAAATGCCGGTACTCGAACACTACTTTAATGTAAAAGAAGCTGCCAAAGTTTTAGGAGTTCACTGGGAAACAGTGAAACGTATGTGTAGGGAAGGTCGTATTCCCGCCGAGAAAATCCACAACATGTGGCTGATTGACGGGGTTTACCTGGAAAAATTCGCATCAACATACAACGAGCCGCGACGCGGCAAGAGGGGAACCTCAACTTTACTGAGGAAGAATGATGGTAACCGCCACGAGTAATCAACCAGCCTCGTCTTGGTCATTTGCCGAACTCTCTCCAGCAGAAACGCAATACCTGACACATGGTTACCACAGATACCCAGCCAAGTTTATTCCCCAACTAGTGCGCCAATTAGTTGAAGAGTATAGCATGCCAGGAGATCGAATTTGTGATCCGTTTGGCGGTTGTGGGACAACTCTCGTCGAAGCAAAACTGGCAAACCGATTAAGTTTTGGTTATGACATTAATCCTGTCGCTGTCATGATAACCAGAACCAAAATTACCGCAATCTATCCTGAAGCCTTATCAAAAAGGTCTGCCTATTGGAAGGATGAATTAGAAAAGAGTGCCCACGTAACTGAGGAAATTAGCTTGCCTCCGAATAGTGACCGACTTCTGTATTGGTTTGGAGAAACGAACCTAAAGAGACTAATCCAAATCAAAAGTATTTTAAACAAAGAGACAGATCCGGCTATCCGAAGGTTCTTTTTCTGTTGTCTATCTCACGTGTTGAAAAACTGCTCTTATTGGCTTACCACGAGTACAAAGCCGCAGAAGGACCGTGAAAAAATCCCTGAATCCCCAGATAATGCGTTTGTGTCACACTTATCGAGAATGATCAGGCGCAACGCGGAATTTTACGAGGAAATACAGAAGTTCAAACCAGACGAGCCACCAGCTTTTATGTATAAAGCCGATGCACAGCATCTCCCAGTGCCTGCGAATTGTGTAGATTTGGTCGTTACGTCCCCACCATATAGTACGTCTTACGAATATCCGGATATTCATCAGTTGACGGCTTTGTTGTTTGGATTCTGCGAGACTCTTAGAGATTTCAGGGAGGGATTCATTGGGTGCAAAACTGGTGACCTTCACAGAGACGAAGACCTCACGGACTCCAAGGCCTCGAAAGCTATCGCACGTTTAAGAATAGCAGACGCAAGACTCGGAGATGCCATCAATAGCTATTTCGTAGATATGAACCATGTCTACAGCGAAATGTACCGTGTGCTGAGAAAAGGCAAAAGAGCATGTATCGTTATCGGGGACACCGAACTGCGAGGAGTGCAAATTCCTAATGCTGAAGTAGCTATTCACCAAATGCGAAAGGTCGGCTTTGTATTAGAAAAAAAGATCCAGCGGCCAGTACCCGGCAGAGTTCTCGCTCCTTATAGAGATAAACACAACGGCCGATTTACATCTGCTGGCAATTCTGAAGCAAAAAAAATCTACAGTCACGAATATATTCTGATCCTAAGGAAGAAATGAACGCGGTTCCAGTGAGGGGGAGCATTAATGGCTGACGATGAGCAGGAGCGTCAAGAGGTCACGTTTACCGAATTCGTCAAACCCGAGAGGTGGAAGGACTTTGATAGCCACGCGCGATCAATAAACAGCGACCTGTCAAAGGACCTTGCTACCTCATCCAGACAAAACGAGCGTATTAGGAAGGAAGTGCGCGATTTTCTCGAGAAAGAATATGACATCAGGAGGGTTGGAGACAAAGAACTATTATGGGCAGAAGGTAAGTTGTTTGGATGCCAAGTTTCTGCGGTCGATGGCACGCACTCAACTTACCCAATGCTTTCGGGGATACGGTGTCGAATAGGCGTTGCTGCTACATCTTACAAGAATAAGAGGACAGACGGAGTTGTTTTCGTTTCAGAGCAGCATCTTCATCCTACCGAAACATCTGTACTTGGTATTCTTAAGAATCGTAAACCAGAAAACAGACTTATTTCTAACATGCTGATTCGAGCAATAATGTTCTATATGGAAAGAAAGATTGGTTTAGAAAGACAGGAAGAATGGGTTATGTTCAACGGACCTGTAATTCCCTATGAGCTTAGAACAGGCATTGGGCGCTTGAGAGCATTGGATCCTTGTTTGTTATTGTGCGAACAAGCGCTAGAGCGTAAAACAATAGTTGGAGTGATAGGAACATCCTCGGAACCGGAGATAATCAGTCTTGGGCTGGCTCTGAATTCAGGAGAATATGTCCGGCTTCGTTCATTCAAGGAGGACCTGGAGGATTACTTGCCGGCGGCTCATTTCAACGTGGCTGACCAAGCAAGATTTCAACGCTTTATAGAAACATATGGAGACAAATTAGATGTGGGCATATACAAGGCAGGACAAAGATCTTACATGTTTCATGCCCATTCTGAGTGTTTTGATGAGGCCGCGGCGGTCATCATGCGTGATTCAATGTTTCAACAACTGCGTGGCTATCCGCTTTTAATAGACTATGCCGATAGCTTATGTACACACATGCTGGCGTCTTCGGATTTCAGGAGGATGGTAGACTTCGGACTCGCTAGAGAAGGATCTCTATCATTCGAACAATCTGAAGGTGATCAGAGAAGGAGGTAGATTATGTTGGGTTACGTGCATTTTGACCGGAGTGGTGTCACCAATAATCGTACGGAAATTCTGGTATCCAAAGAAAAAATTGGCGAACTTGTGCGAAATAAGTACGTCAGAATAACCAACCCCGCGGATAGCTCAGGGCACGCGCGTGAATTCCTGGGGCGAATAGTAGAAGGCCCATTTTATAATCCTGAGGAAGTTGGTAGAGATTCCGCACTAGCTCAAACCTCGATACTAAAGGGGGAATCATTCCCAGCAGTACCCAATTATTATGCAGTAGGTGGAATAGAAATCCTCGGCGAGCTCCGTGATTGGGCTGTCTATGGCACAGCGACCAGGCCTGCACCTCAAGCTAAAGTAGAAGATTTGACCTCAGATGACATTAGAAAGTTGCTGAAAATAGGTGGGGACGCATTATTGGGAACGCTAGATGGGTATCCTGATGTACAGGTCTCTCTACAAACACAAGAAAAGAAAGTAATTCCCAGAAACCTTGGGGTTTTCGGGACCGTCGGTTCGGGCAAGACTAATACAGCCCAGGTCATTATAGAAGAAGCATCTAAATCCGGCTACGCTGTCATCATATTGGATGTGGAGGGCGAATATATTCGCTTGGATGATCCGAGTGAGGAGACAAGCCTTCATGAAATATTGAAAACCTTTGATTATACACCAGTCGGCTTGGGGAACTTTGAATTATACTACCCAACGTCAGGTGAGTGTGCGAGAGAAGATGCAATACCATTTACCATTAACACGCAAGACCTTGACCCATTAATCATTTCTGAACTGATTGAAGCCGAAGAAGCTCAAGAAAGAAGATTGCTGGATGTAGTAGAAAGCCTGCGTAAGAGAAAGAAGGAAGAAAAGGGAGCCAAAGAAGAAGATAGTCTGCGGGGAACTCTTTCCAGAGGGAGTCGCAATAACATCACCTATACTCTTAATGATATTATCAAGGAATGCGCAGTCAGGGCTGATGAGGGGAAAGGTGCCGACAAAGCGTCCTATTACGCACTGATGGGTAAACTAGGAGGGCTCAATCGTACTAAAGCGTTTGATGTGAAAGATACCGAGACCATCAATGCAAAGGGACTCTTACAGGACGGGCACGTCACTGTATTCGATGTGAGCGGTTGTGCCGAAAGGCTAAAGAACATAGTCATATATGATTTATTAAGTAAGGTATTTACGGAGAAATTGGGTGGTAATACTGTAAAGGCGCTTATTGTAATTGAAGAAGCTCACTCATTTATAAGCCGTGATAAAAGCTCCAAAATGTCGGAAACCATCGAGATGCTTCGTGAAATAGCTAGGCGGGGACGAAAAAGGTGGCTTGGGCTTTGTTTTATTTCGCAGCAACCATCTCATTTACCGAATGAAATATTTGAACTATGTAATACACGTATAGTCCATACAATCAAGAGCCATGCTAACTTGAATGCCCTAAAACTTACAGCCGGTGATGTCAGCGAAGAGATGTGGAACAATGTGCCTTCTTTAGGAACTGGCCAGGCAGTTATAAGTAGCCCCCAGCTAAGGGACCCGATTGTAGTTAATGTCCGACCTTGTAGAACCAAGCGCGAGTTTGTGGATTAGGAATCAGTAATGGCTCTCAGGGAAGAAAGCCCGATATCAGTTGAAGAAGCGGTTAGGAAGCTGTCAGCTGCGGTAACCCGTGAAATTCAGGATGCAGCTGAACGTGCCCATAATGAGGCAGAGTTTCGGACTGCTGTGACTCGGACTATCGAAAAACTGGCGGATGAGCTAGACCTCAGCCTTTCCCTGAGAGAAGAGTATACCCTATTAGATAGTGGCCGGGCTGATGCCGTCTATAACCGCTTTGTCATTGAGTACGAGCCTCCCGGTTCCCTACATACAGTAAATTCATACCGGACTAATGAACACGCCATCGGCCAGGTGAAGCAATATATCGAGGGACTTCACCGCGTCGAAAGGCATAAGATGGACAGAATAGCTGGCGTTGCCTTTGACGGTAACTATTTCATTTTTGTGCGCTTTAAAGACGGTAGCTGGGAGATAGATACCCCACTACTAGTTACCAAAGAATCGACAGAGCGTTTTATCAAATATTTGTATTCTCTGAGTACAGAGCTAGCTTTAACGGCCAGTAATCTAGTCCGTGACTTTGGTGAAGGAAAAACAGCGGCTAAACACTGTGTAAGCACATTATATACGGCACTAACCGAAAGCCAGGACTCCAAAATCAGAGTTCTATTTTCCCAGTGGAAGCAGCAATTTGCCGAAGTATGCGGATATGAATCAGGTTCATCCAGGCTTGATGTGAAGACACTGGGACGGCGGTTCGGCGTGAGGCAAGCGAACCCAGAGGCATTCCCTTTATTCTTTGCGATCCATTCTTACTATGCCACCTTCATCAAGCTCCTGGCAGTGCAGATTGCATCCTATTATGCCTTCCCCAGGCTTGGGACAGGATTGATGGAGGTAGCAAGTTACCCATCGGATAAACTGGCCAGTTATCTCAAAGATATGGAGCATGGCGGAGTTTTTAAGAACTTTGGTATCAGCAATTTCCTGGAAGGGGATTTCTTCGGCTGGTATCTTGAAGTCTGGGATGATGGCATAGAGGAAGCAATCAGAGAGCTCATATCAATCCTGGCCAACTACTCACTGGTTACCCTTGAAGTGGACCAGGAGCAGACACGCGACCTTTTGAAGAAGCTTTACCAAAATCTGATGCCAAAAGATCTTAGGCACAACCTGGGTGAGTATTATACCCCGGATTGGATCGCGGAGCGTCTGTTGAACCAGTTGGAAAGCGGTAAATTTGAGGGTAATCCAGATAAGCGTCTCCTTGACCCGGCATGCGGCTCCGGCACTTTTCTCGTAATCGCAATACAGAAGATAAAGGAGTATGGTAGCGAAAACCTAATCCCGGAACATATACTGCTGGAGAAAATACTGGGCAACGTGGTCGGCTATGACCTCAATCCCCTGGCGGTAATTTCGGCCAGGACCAACTATTTGCTTGCGGTTGGTGACCTTTTACCATACAGAAAAGGCGAGGTGAGTATCCCTGTGTACCTGGCGGATTCAATCATGACGCCTTCGCAAGGAAGGGACCTTTTCGGGCAGAATAAATACAGCTTTAAGACAGCGGTCGGTGAATTCGCTATACCCAAGTCTCTTGTCTCTACCCGTTATATTGATGACCTAGCAAATCTGCTTGAAGAAAGCGTGGAGATAAACCGTTCACCAGCACAATTCCGGCAGTCCCTGCTGTCACGATTTCCTCTCGTTGAAGACCATGACCATCAGGACCTGGAAATACTTGAAGAGCTATATAACAAAATGCTGGAGCTTGAGAATAGCCATATTAATGGTATATGGGCTCGCATTATTAAGAATGCCTTTGCGCCCCTCTTCCAGGGCCAGTTTGACTACATAGCCGGTAATCCCCCATGGGTGAACTGGGAGAGCTTACCTGACCAATACCGAGATGAGACCAAATGGCTTTGGGAGAAATATGGTCTCTTTACTCTTAAGGGATGGCAGGCACGCATGGGTGGTGGAAAGAAAGATATCTCAGCCCTGATGACATATGTAGCCATTGATGGTTATCTCAAGGCCGGTGGTAAACTGGGATTTGTAATCACTCAAACCGTTTTCAAAACCACCGGTGGCAGTGAAGGTTTCAGACGGTTCCGCCTTGGAGAAAATGATTACCTCCAAGTATTACATGTAGACGATATGAGTGCCATAAAGCCTTTTGAGGGTGCTGCTAACCGTACCAGCGTTGTGATAATCAAGAAGGGAGATGAGACCAGGTACCCGATACAATACACCTATTGGAGAAAGAAGAAAAAGGGGACAGGTATCCCGGAAGATATGCCACTGAAAATTATCACCGAAGATTATATCCGTACATCGCAGTGGCAGGCTACTCCGGTTAATAGTGATAATCCTTATTCACCCTGGATTACCGGAAGGCCAAGAGCGATAGCGGCAGCGCGCAAAGTAATAGCCGCTTCGGAGTATCAGGCTAGAGAGGGAAGCAATACTGGAGGGCTGAATGGTGCTTACTGGGTCAGCATTATTGCTAAACGTCCGGACGGAAGCATAGTAGTCCGAAATGAGGCTGACATTGGTAAGAAACATGTTGAAAATAGGCAGTCTCCTGTAGAACCTGATCTGCTTTATCCCTTACTAAGAGGCCAAGATATACAACGATGGCAAGCCGAACCTCGCTTGAGAATTATATTGGCACAGAATCCTGAAACCAGAGTAGGTTGGGATGAAGATTGGATGAAGGAGACACTACCAAAGACATACTTCTATTTTAAGCAATTTGAAGAGCAACTTAGGCAAAGAAGCCTTTATAGGAAATACTGTGATTCTAAGGATGCCTTTTACTCTATGTATGGAGTGAGTGCTTATACTCTGGCAGATTATAAGGTTACTTGGACTCGCGTAGCCACAGATATTAAAGCGGCGGTGGTCGGGTCAGTAGATAACAATCTCATAGGGAGAAAGCCAGTAATACCAGCGGATACGGCAACGATGGTAGCGTTCAATGAAGAGATTGAGGCGCATTATTTCGCTGCGCTGATGAATTCAAGCCCAACTCGCTTCGTAATAGCCTCTTATTCGTCGCAAAGCACAGGTAGCTTCGGTTCGCCTCATGTGCTGACCCATGTGAAAATTCCGAAGTATAACCGCGATAATGAAATCCATACCCAACTCGCTTCCTTGTCGAAAGAGGCACACCAGGCAACCGCAGCCGGAGAGCCTAGTAAACTTAAAGAGATTGAAGAAAGTATTGATCAGGCGGCAGCAAGGTTGTGGGAGCTCACCCCAGAGGAGCTCAGAGATATACAGAATTCCCTTAGGGATTTGACGATTTAGGATTCAGTCAGTTAGTACCGTGCTACCACGAAGTTGGCTTATATATTTTACGACCATCGGGCATTTGGACTGGATTAGGGAACAAATGCCGACTGTAAGCCTTGGCATGAATTCTGAAAGAGCCTGGTAAAAGCAGTTCCAGCTCACGGTTATGCCTGTGAAACGGGAAGGCAAAGAGAAGGTGCTTGTCAGGGAAAAGGCTGTTACAAGTTTTGACAGCCGGAGAAATATCAGTGTCACCAGTGAGCAGGACTACGGTATCACACTTATTGTTGTAGATAATTTCAAATAGCCTGGCTGCAATTGCTATATCCGTCTCTTTTTCTTCATGCTTGACAAATTTCCCATATAGTGGGCATTTGATATCCTTTGGAGCCGACTTTGCCATTTGGTAATGCAGTGGGCATGTGACATCCTTAGGCTTGAACCTTGCCATTTCAGAAATAATACCGGTGGATTTTAAGCACTCGATATAATCCTGATGACGTTTGATTACACCTGGGTCATTCAAATGATGGGCAAAGGCAGAAAAGTAGTAAATCTCTGCTAATCTAGCATCTTTACCGATAAGGTACAGAAAAGAGGAGCACATTGATCGAATATTGAGCCATTTAACACGCAGGTTATGAATTCGGCCTAGATCAATGATTGAGTGATAGAGGTTAAATCCGTCAATTAGAAAATTCACACGGTTCATAAAAGTAAAAAACCTCCGGATCGTAACCCGGAGGGGCCCAGCAGCTATCGCCACTGGGGATGATTAGTTATATTTTGAAGGACTTCCTGCAATTTGTCAATAGGGCAAAGGACA
>JAQUOC010000059.1 GCA_028717305.1 Dehalococcoidales bacterium
CAAAATCAGGAAAGACCATCATCCAGCGCATCTGTAAGAAAGAGGGTAAGAAGTTCGTTATCTCGGAATAATCATCGTTATATTTCTCTAAGTCCAACTTTTTAAGTCAAAGTTCGCTAACGCAGACTATCACAAAAAAATGGAGTACAATCTGCGTTAGCGAACATAACTTCAACATGACAATTGTCTGAAATTGATAATGATTAGCCGCCGTTGTCTTACATTATCTCTCAAAGCAGCGTCACATCTACTTCACCACCACACAAGGAGACCTGGAGATAACCTCCTCGTTTAGCTCAAGGCCCAGCCCCGGTAGATCCGGAGTAGTGTACCGGCCGTTCACCGGCTGGTAATCCTGGAGGCAGTATTCCCGGTTTGCCCGCTTCAGAGCAAAGGTATGATGCTCATGAATCTGGAAGTTGGGGATGACCGCTTCCAGTTGCAGGGCTGCCGCGGTCGTAATGGGACTGCCGCAGGTGTGAATCTGGACGGTAATGTCATAGGTATGGGCGTAATCACAGATCTTCTTGCCCTCGGTGATGCCACCCACCAGACAAAGGTCCGGCTGAATCATATCCAGTATCTGCTTCTCGAAATACTGGCGGTAACCCCAGCGGGTGTAAAGACGCTCGCCGGCAGCCATCGGTATTTTAACGTTATGGGCGACCTTAGCCTGCAGATCGACATTGCAGTAGTTCACAGCTTCTTCATAGCACATGCAGTGAAATTCCTCCCAGACTCTGCCCATCTGAATGGCACTGGTAACGTTAGGAAGTCCGTGTAATTCCAAAATGATATCGACATCTTCACCAACCGCTTCACGAACCGCCTTGATTCTCCGGTAGAGCATACGGATGGTATCATTGGTCAGGATTTTGTTCAGGTTAAACACAGGCTGGCCATGCTCATCGGCCATAACAGGGTCAATTTTAACACAATCATAACCTTCGGCCACAGCAATTCTGGCTGCCTCGGCATACTCCTCAGGTTGAGAGAGCAGCATAACCTTTTCGTAGTCCCAGCCGAATTGGATCTGGCTGGCATAGGCCCGCAGGCTTTCGTTAGTCTTGCCCCCGAGCAACTGATAAATAGGTTGATTCATGGCCTTGCCCCTGATATCCCAGCAGGCGATATCGATAGCACTCATACCGCCATAAACCACAGGACCGCCACCCTGAGCCCAGAAGGTTTTGCGGAACATATCTTCCCATATCTTTTCCGTTCTCATAGGGTCAGCGCCGATCAGGAAACTCTCGGCAAGATTCTTTACATATCCTGCGCCACCCGAATGGCCGATGGCAAAAGCCAGGCCGACTTCCCCCAGGCCACTGATACCCTCGTCAGTATTGATACGGATGATGACAGGATGCCAGGTAGGCCATTTGGGCTTCAAACTGCTATTGGTATCCCATATCTCCACACTGGTAATTTTCAAACTACTTACTCCCTTCTTTCTCTTCTACTGAACTCTATTTCGTGAACATAACTAAAGGCACAGGCATCAGATTTTATTCACCAGCCTTTGTCTCACGTAAGTATATTATACGTAAGTATATTATATGTATTAATTAATCAGACCACAATTAATGGCCGTACCAGCGTGCTGCTTCCACTTCAGCACGGAAGTCCTTGATTATCTGAACTGCCTGGGCGCATAGGGTATTCCTCTGCGCAACGATGTCCAGATACTCCATGCCATATCCCCGCAGCACCTCAATATCTTCCTCGGGAAGGTAACAGATTTCCTCGAAGGAGCCATCAGTGCGGTACTTATATTCGCCATGGGCCCTTACCGTCTCACACCAAAGATCGAGGTGCGTAACTCCCTCTTTAATAATCTGGCGAATGTCGTCGGGCATGCTAGCCCAAACATCAGGGTTAATCAAAAATTGAGCACTACAGACGTCAACAAAGGGCGGGTCCCAAAGGTATGGAGCAACCTCGTTATTACCAAACTGTACAATCTCATCGGCACCGGACCAGCCGAAACCGTCCATAGCACCGGTCTGGATGGCCAGGTAGACATCCGCGGGAGGAGTAGGCATACAGGCAACACCGACCTTCTCGTAAGGGTAGGCGTGCTCAGCCAGGAGCTGTATCCTCTGCCCCTTCATATCCTCAAGAGAATAAGCCGGTTTTGAGGAACAAATCTCTATAGGGTCGTGCAACGAAGGGCCTAAATATACCAAGTCCAGTTCTTCATAGGATTGGCGAAAGATGTCCATCAAGCCGCGGTGGTAGAGTAATACCCTGAACTCTATCGCATTCTTGGTGGCGAAGGGGGCACCGCATTCGATTGTCCTTGTTTCGGTAGCTGTACCCATAAGGGGATACCACATTAACATATCAATAGTACCGGCCTGGAGAGCAGGTATCTCTTCCTCGGAGGGCATAATCTGACCGCCGGCATACCAGTCGAAGGTGAGCCGACCACCACTCATTTTGGTCATTATTTCACAACCCTGCTCAATCGTGTCCCTCTGTACCATGGATGCGCCCTGCGGTGAGATACCTCTCAGATGCCAGGTTTGTCCTTCGACACCCGGTTCAGGCGTTGGTGTTGGTGTCGGCGTCGGCGTCGGTGTCGGTGTCGGTTCAGGTGTGGTCGGTGACGGGCCGGTGCAGCCGCTTATCATCGGGATGCTGACTGCCAGTACCGCTACCAGACTAACACCGGCGATTAACTTTAATAGTCCTTTTCTATTCACATTAAGACTCCTTCAAAATTTGTTTCCTGAAGCGTGGCTTTAACGCTTTCAACTTTACATTTCATTATCCCTCCTTCTCGATAATACTTTTGATTATCTAAAATCCAACATCATGTTACAGATGCCGGGTATGTTCCAATACCTGGCAGCTGTAACACTAGTAAGAAGATTCATCTTGAAGCACGCCCACTTCTTAACTATCTAGCATGATAAAAGATAGTGGCTAGAAGAATCATCCAGTAAATTGTGTATTTACATGGAGCGTACTAGTGGTTTTGGCAAGACCATAGAGAGCAGGGCATAATGGTAATTTTCTACCACGATCAACAAGATTCATTATTACAAACCATGTGAATACTTCATGCGTATTCCATGGGTGTTGTTATTGAATATTTGGACATTCTAGTTTATAGTAATGATGTTGAAACGGGATGATTTTACCAGGCATATTTCAGACACTACTTTAATTTTATTCTCTACGGAATATCATTATGAAAAAGATTAGGGTCATGATAGCTGATGACCACCGTCTGTTTAGCGAGGGGATGCGACAACTCATTAACACCGAGTTAGATATGGAGTGCATAGCCTCAGCTAAAGACGGGGAAGAAGCTATTGAGATGGCTGGTAATATTAATCCTGACGTTGTTTTGCTTGACATCGCAATGCCTAAAAAAAATGGGATTGAAGCTGCCAAAGAGATATCAAGGATTTTCCCAAACATTGCGATAATCGTCCTTACCGCCTACAAAAATGAGCAGTACGTTTTTTCATCTATTGATGCCGGTGTCTCCGGGTATCTTTTAAAAGACTCGGATCCTACCGACTTACTTAATGCTATCCGATTAGTCTATTCTGGCAAGAGTGTTTTTAACCTTGAAGTCACCCGTAAATGCGTGCGCCGAACAGCTAGTAACGAATATGCCAGCCTTAATGGGAATGAAGAGTTACATATCAGAGAGATAGAGGTGCTGAAGTTAGTGGCTAAAGGAATGAGCAATAAAGAGATTTCTAAAGCACTGTATATTAGTGAGCACACGGTTAGTAGTCATCTGGTTAAAATATTCAGAAAACTGGGAGTTAGTTCCCGCACCGAAGCGGCATTATATGCCATCAAGAAAGGATGGGTTAATGTTAACGAACCAGGCATTGTATTGGATGACTAGATTTAACAATCGTATTTAATGTATGTATCCCATGATTTCGAACGAAGTTTAAGTCACATAATACTTTATTTCCAGGTTGATCGTTATCAGGGTTAAGTTAACAGAGTAACTGGTTAGTGCCACGTTTTTACTGAAATGTCCACAGAAAAAAAGAACGAGCGCAAAAAGATTGAGGAAGCCTTACGTCTCTCCGAAGAGAAGTTTTCCAAGGCTTTCTATTCCAACCCTGAGCCAATGGCCATCAGCACACTGAACGAGGGCAGGTATATTGAGATCAATGATATCCACCTTCGTATTCTGGGCTATAGACGGGAAGAGGTTATTGGCCGTACCGGATTTGAAATAGGATTCTGGCCGCATCCGGATGATCGTAATAGAATGGTCCGGCCACTGCAAAAGAACGGCTTTGTCAGAGACCTCGAAATCTCTTTTAAATCGAAATCAGGCGGACTCCGCTCCGGTTTAATGTCGGCAGACTTAATAGAAATCGCTGGCGAACCCTGCATAATACTCACAATAAGAGATGTTACCGAACACAAAAGGGTTCAAGAAGCTTTACGTCTCTCCGAAGAGAAGTTTTCCAAGGCTTTCTACTCCAACCCCGGGTCAATGGCCATCAGTACCCTGAACGAGGGCAGGTATATTGAGATCAATGATATCCACCTTCGTATTCTGGGCTACAGACGGGAAGAGGTTATTGGCCGTACCGGATTTGAAATAGGATTCTGGCCGCATCCGGATGATCGTAATAGAATGGTCCGGCCACTGCAAAAGAACGGCTTTGTCAGAGACCTCGAAATCTCTTTTAAATCGAAATCAGGCGGACTCCGCTCCGGTTTAATGTCGGCAGACTTAATAGAAATCGCTGGCGAACCCTGCATAATACTCACAATAAGAGATATTACCGAACACAAAAGGGTTCAAGAAGCCCTAAGAGAGAGTCAAGAATTCAGTTCGATATTATTGGATCATTCTCCAAATCCTATAATAGTTATTAACGAAGACACATCTATCAGATACACTAACCCAGCGCTGGAACGTATGACAGGATTTTCTGCTTCCGAGCTTATCGGCAGAAGTGCTCCTTATCCCTGGTGGCCGGAGGAAACACGTGAAACAAATACTAATTTTCTGCGTCATAACCTGCAGAAAAGAGTAAAAGCTGTTGAACGTTTGTTTAAGAGGAAAAACGGTACCTGGATATGGGTTGAGACCACTGCTATTCCAGTAAGACAAGACGGGACTGATGGCTACTATCTAGAGAGCTGGAATGACATAACAGAGAGTAAAAAACTAAAGGAAAATCTGCAGTTATACGTAACGGAGATTACCAAAGCTCAAGAGGAGGAGAGAAAACGTATCGCCCGTGAACTCCACGATGATACGGTTCAGTCCTTGCTTACCCTCGGTATCAACATAGAGACTATGATCCGCACGGAAAAATGGCTACCGTGGCCGTTGGTAGAACAACTCAGAAATCTTCAACGTACTACTAGAAACATAGCAGACGGAGTTAGACGCTTCAGCCATAACCTTCGACCTGATCTCCTAGATGAACTGGGGATGTCAGTCGCAATGGAAATGTTAGCTAAAGAATCCGAGCTAATAGGGGGTCCACATACTACGGTAATAAAATCCGGCCCTGAGCGTCGGTTACCATCAGAACAAGAGGTATTGCTATTTCGTATTGTTCAAGAGGCGTTGAACAATGTTAAGAAACACTCTCAAGCAACAGAGGCCAAAATCGAACTGCATTTTACGAGAGATAAGGTTAAGCTCTGTATAAGCGATAATGGCGTGGGTTTTGAGCCGCCTGAATTACTAGGCAACTTAACTCGCATGGGGAAAATAGGTTTGGTCAGTATGCGTGAGAGAACACGATTACTCAACGGTAATCTTCGAATTAGTTCGCATAAGGGAAAGGGTACAAAGATAGTCGTAGATTTCCCAGCATAAAATCACTCTCAACAATGATCTTCCCTAGTCTTCTAACATGAAAGCAGCGGTCACTAGCCAAATATTACACTTTAGTCAGTTCCTTATAGCGATGATGGTCATTCGCACAAATCGTCATGTCGTGCAAGGCCATGAGCCTGCTGAGATATAAGCCTGGAGCGGAAGTTACATCAGGACGCAAAAGTGTATTGTGATCAACACTAAATTCGCTAGTCGGTTAGGAAGGAACAAATACGCTGCGTATAGCGGGGTGCAGTCCAGCCCCAATCTTGTCCACTGCCTGATGTCGGATTTCATTGAGATCACGCTGCTGCTTCTCAAACTCCTCCTCGGGGAAGAGCTTTTCTGGATGCAGGAAAATATCGTCCACCACCCGTATCGCCTTCGGGACCTTGAATCCTGTGGGGGAGTCCACCCAGTCCTCTAGCCCACCTCTCAATAGAGAGTCAAGGATGCCCATCGTGGTCTCGAGACGGATGTCAACGTAGTGCTCCCCACTACCGATACCTCCAGTATTCAGGAGGTAGTACTTGAGGTGTGGTAGTCCGCTGGTGATCTCATAGAAGGTATTGGCGTGCTTAGCCAGGTCACCGGCCACGAACGGGTCATAGAAGAACTCGCTCCGTATTTTGCCGGCCTGCGTGGGGTCTCCTGCAGAGGACTCCATTGCCTGCCCTAGCACCATTAAGGCAGCCGCCTGGTCGTGGGACAGCTTGGAGATAGCAGGTATGATAGGTCCACGGGTGATGAGAATCAAGTTATCTATCCGCTCAACGTCAATGAAGGAGCTGGCGTGCATGAAATAGCGGCGCGGGATGACCGCCCGGCCGTTCGATGTCCGCTGGAAGTTATAGAAGTCGAAGTCCCCGTCAGCGGTGACCCAGACGTTCTCGCAAACCGTCTCCGGCCGTAAGAGGCCGTAGTAGATCTCCATCTGGTTGCCGGGGTCCACACTCTCGGTCTTAGCGAAGATGCCGCCGCCCTCAAAACCATGGAAAGAGCCGTCCGGCATGAGCGTACCGCCGTCGTCCTGGACCAGCCAGGACTTTTCTCTACCCTTGCGGGCCAGGATGCGGGAGGTAGTCGTCGTCTTCCCGTTGGCGCTTAAGGCCACCAGGAGCGTACGCACCCGGTGGTAGTCGCCGTGGACGTTCTCCAAGTAATCCTCCCGGCAACCGGCATGCAGGAAGATACCTCCGCGCTTGGTCTTGGATACCCAGTCCTCGGCGGCGAAGGTACCCTTCTTGAACTCGCCGATATAGTTACCGTTGCGGATCACCTTAACGAAGCGGCCATCCTCAAGCATGGCGAGGCGAATGGTGATATCCTTCTCCGGTAGCGGCTTAGCCTTGTTCGCTTCAAAAGCTTCGTCGCCGAAGAAGACAATCTGATAGGTGGGCGCTATAACCCTAGTCTCGAGAGGAATGAAAAGGTTCCGACCGCCGCATGCGACGTGGGCAAAGCGCTCCGGAACGATGAGCCGCACCGTGGTGTGGGTATCACCGCTGCCTACCAGGCAGTCCACCGATATCAGCCTTTCCCTGGCGAGGACTTCCTCGCACTGGGCAAGGAGCTTCATCTCGGCTTCGCCGAAGTCGTGGTCGACACTGTTTTTAGTGAACATGGCCGACCGGGAGGTAGGCTCGCTTTCCGCCACGAAATTACCGTACACGGTCTTCTTTATCCCCGGCTCCTTTTCCAGGATACGTCTTAGCTCTGCGTCCGTAGGGTTTTCAGTAAGCCTGCTTTCGGCTAGGGCCCTTTCCCGGATACGGCAAACTGTCTGGTAGAAGACCTCGGGATCGAACTTTGCCATCGGTTCCGCCTCCTTATCGCTTCCCCGGCTACGCCAGGTGATTGGCTAGAGTATATACATTTTACTTCATTTGAAACATTATGCCTAGACCTGTTAGCAACGTGCCGGTAGTACCCAAAAACTGTAGCTGGATTTGGAGACTCAGACCATTCTACACATTGCGCCGGCACAAACCGATGGTTGGTGCAATCGGAATATTTGGCGGTAGCACTATACACCTCACTCCTCTCCCTCAAATTCGTCAAACTAACTTCTGTTTGATATAGTATTTCAAAAGCAGGACGGAATAAGAGAACTACAGGTAATAGCTGTTTTCTGAGATTTGGAGGTTGCTGTGAAGAAACGGCGTAAGATGCTCACTATTGTGTGCGTAATGGCGGTTAGTCTTCTAGCTGTATCCTGCCAGCAGGCATTTAGACCGGAGACGGTGCTTTTGCAGGGAGCGGTAACCATCGGACCGATCAGCCCGGTAGAAAAGCCAGGCGAATGTCCTCCGGTGCCCCCGGACGTCTTTGCCTCGCGGAAGCTATTGATCTACGACGAATCCGGTAAGCATCTAGTGCGAGAGGTCTACTTTACACAGATAGGTAATGGAGCCACCGGCTACTATACCGCCCAACTAGCACCCGGTACTTATACCATAGATATAAACCACATGGGTATGGATACGGCCGATAATCTGCCGGAGAAGATAACCGTAGCCGCTGATGAGACGATTACCATTGATGTTCACATCGATACCGGAATCCGGTAATGGACGGGGTACCTGATCTGTT
>JAQUOC010000060.1 GCA_028717305.1 Dehalococcoidales bacterium
CCTCGCCTACGGCACGCATCTGAGTACCGAGTCTGTCTGTAGCATCCCGGAATTTTTCAAAGGCCCAGCGGGCGAATTTAGCCACCACATAGTCACCCGAGGGAGTGTATTGATCGAGAGTCCCTTCCCTCCAGTATGGGATCTCATCGAGGGTAAGGCCGGCAGCCAGTTTGGCAGAAATCAAGGCGATGGGAAATCCGGTCGCTTTTGACGCCAGTGCCGAGGAACGCGAGGTCCTGGGGTTAATTTCAATCACGACGACCCGGTCGGTGACGGGATCATGGGCAAACTGGACGTTAGTGCCGCCGATTATCCGGATTGCCTCCACAATCCGGTAGGCATATTCCTGCAGGCGTTTCTGAAGCTTGCTATCGATGGTAAGCATGGGCGCCGTACAGAAGGAGTCACCGGTATGCACCCCCATCGCATCCACATTCTCGATGAAACAGACCGTAATCATCTGATTCTTGGCATCGCGCACAACCTCCAGTTCCAGTTCCTCCCACCCCAGGACCGATTCTTCTATCAAGACCTGGCCGATAAGACTGGCCGCAATGCCCCTGCTGACAACGGCGCCCAGCTCCTCCACATTATAGACCAGGCCACCTCCGGTCCCGCCCATGGTATAGGCAGGACGCACCACTACGGGGTAGCCCAGTGAGGCCGCCACTCTCTCCGCATCCTGAATGTTGTAGACTGCTTCGCTGCGCGGCATCTCTATACCGAGGCGGTCCATCGTTTCCTTGAAGGCGATGCGGTCCTCGCCGCGCCGGATAGCATCAACTTCGATGCCGATTACCTTTACCCCGTACTTATCGAGGACCCCGGCCCGCGACAGCTCGGCACTCAAGTTAAGACCGGTCTGCCCGCCCAGGTTAGGCAGCAGGGCATCAGGGCGTTCTTTTTCGATAATCTGCGTCATTGTCTCCAGATTAAGCGGCTCAATATAGGTCACATCGGCCATCCCGGGGTCGGTCATGATCGTTGCCGGATTTGAGTTCACCAGTACGATTTCATAGCCCAGCCCACGCAGGGCTTTACACGCCTGCGTTCCAGAGTAATCAAACTCGCAGGCCTGCCCGATCAGAATTGGGCCGGAGCCGATTATCATCACCTTCCTAATATCGCCACGCTTAGCCATTCCTCATATCTCCTCTTCTTTTCTTTCAACAAGCTACCCGAGCAGTAACACGATAACCTTTGTGATAGCACACTGAAGCAAAGTAACGCTCTGGAAATTTCTCCTTATGCGCCGACCCCCGCATCATAATTTTTCGGTGATTTAACGGTTACGATCAACCCGGAGAGATTTTCTTGACCACAGAGAGACTACTTGCCCTCTGTTCACAGAAAAGTAGCCAACTCACTAAGAAAGGACTACGGTCTGTGAATCCAAAACACACAAGGTTATCTGCTGGCGTCACTCCCGGTCCTCGCTGGTGTTATCTTCTCAAATAACCATTTGCAGGATAACCGACCGGAAGGCAAAAGTCAAGGTGAGCAAGCCTGATTTCCCCCGTTTTCTGAGGCGATAATAATGAGGAAAGGCGGAATAATAACCTATTGATTACCAACTGCTAAAGAAACAACAGCTACTTCAGTTCAGCAATAATCTTCCGGTACTCCTCCTCGGTGAAGGCGCGTATGGTCTCGGTACGCATGCTACCCAGCGAGTCCAGAGTAAGCGCAGCCTTAGCGACAGTTTCGTAGCTCGGCGACTCTACGATGAAAACCATATCATAATGTCCCATCAGCATATAGAAATCCTTCACCTTTGACCCCAGGTCCCGAAAGACCTCCTTGGCTGTGTCGATGTAGGTAGGGCTATCCGTCATATCCTGTACGCCTCGTCCGGTAAGATGAAACAGCATCATATAGGTAGCCATTGCTTTATCTCCTTTCCCACCGACTTCCCGAATACTTTTCAGTCAAGCAGGCACGAGTTATATTGTAGGCGAGTACTTTCTATTAGTCAACACCCCCATCCATAGAATTTATCTAATTAAAGGCCGGAGGCCTCTTCTCGCCCGCCACAACGCTTCCTGAAGGCATGTTCACCACTTTGCTAGAGTTAGTAGTTATCCCCTCCGGCAACCAGGCCATAATGGTCACGCCCAGGATTATCGTGCCATATTGTTGAAAGTATCCATCCCTCCGGGCAAGTTTCGGGCGTTGAATCCATTAAGTCTCAATACACGTGTCGCGTAGTAAGACCTCTGTCCCGCGGCACAGTATGTCCAGATTTCTCGCCCGGGCTGGAGCTCGTGCAGTCGGGAACGGAGCTCGTTGAGGGGGATACTCAGGGCTCCCTTCACATGACCGGATTGATACTCAGCCGGGTCGCGCACGTCCAGGATCAAAACATCCGCATTCTCAATGTCCTCCCAGTGAGCCAGCGGAGCATCACCCCGAAGAGTATTGGCAGCAACCATGCCGGCGATATTAACCGGATCCTTGGCCGCCCCGTACTGCGGGGCGTAGCATAGCTCTGCCTCCTCAAGATCATACACCGTTGCATTACTCTGTATTGCAGTGGCAATAACATCAATCCGCCTCTCCACTCCCTGCTGACCGACCGCCTGAGCGCCGAGTACTCTGCCCTCGTCTTTGGAGAAAATCAGTTTCATATAAATGGTGCTCTGCCCCGGATAATAGTCAACATGATGACCTGGGGACAGATAGACCTTTTCATAGTCAATATCACACCCACCTTTTTTAAAACGGGCCAGCTCGTTCTCGGTCAGCCCGGTAGAGGCGATCGTCATCCCCAGCACTCCGCATACCGCTGTGGCCTGTACACCCCGGAAGGTAAAATCACGCCCCAGGATATTACCGGCCGCAATCCTTCCCTGGCGGTTGGCCGGCCCGGCTAAAGGAATCAACTTCCACTCTCCGGAGACAAAGTCACGCACCTCAACAGCATCACCGACTGCCCAAACATGACGATCGCTGGTCTGCATGCGATCATCGACTCGAATGCCGCCTTTTTCCCCGATTTCAAGGCCCGCCCTTTTAGCCAGATCAACCTCCGGACGCACCCCAATCGCCAGTATAACCAGATCGGCAATAAAGTCCTCACCCGATTTGGTTTTTACGGTCAGATCACCGGCATCATTCTGCTCGAACCCGGTAACGGCGTCTTCCAGATGCAGGGAAACTCCGTTGGTAATCAAATGGTCATGGATCGGCGCCGCCATCTCATAATCTAAAGCCGGCATGACATGGTCCTGCATTTCGATTATGGTCACCGAGATTCCCCGCCTGAGCAGATTTTCCGCCATCTCCAATCCCACGAAACCACCGCCAACGATGACGGCTCTCTTAGCATTGCGCCGGGTAATCCAATCACGGATATTACGACTGTCCGGTATTGTCCTCAGGGAATGTATCCCAGGTAGATTAATACCGGGCAGCGGCGGTCGAACCGGCGTGGCCCCGGGAGCCAGTACCAGCGCGTCATATTTCTCACGATATTTAGCCGAAGTCCTCAAATCCTCTACTTCGATTTCCCGTTTATTGCGATCAATAGCGATGACATTACTTTGCGTGCGTATCTGAATATTAAATCTCTCTCTAAATAGCTCGGGGGTGGCTACTATCAGCTTTTCTTCATCGGTGATGACGTCACCTACGTAATAGGGCAGGCCGCAATTAGCGAACGATACATACGGACCGCGTTCGAAGATAATAATCTCGGCCCTTTCTGACAGCCTTCTCGCCCGGGCTGCGCAAGAGGCTCCCCCCGCCACACCACCAACGATCAAAATTCTTGTTTTATCTCTATCAGAGGCTTTATCTCCCTTCAACTTTATCCTCCTTGTATAATCCGCCCTAGACTAAACCGGCTGCAGTTTATTCTAAATATTCTACATTACACCTGCTGGAATCACCAGGCATCTGATACCTGACCCGATACCCGAAAGTAAGCCGGTATATCGGTATAACCTAAGACCGGGGATTAAAGGATATCGCTGTTGTTTCACCTACCCAGTTAGGATCCTTTAGAATGGATGGGCCCAAACCAACGATAATGCCCCGAAATCTCTCCTGCACGATTGATTACGATAAGCGAGTTATAGATTGTGCGGCCTCCCAGATGGCCTGATAACTCATTATAAACGATGCCACAGTTAACACTTGATTGATTTGCCGCCTGAGCTGAGCGCTCAGCCTACTCATACCATGGGGTTAATCAATCTCCGGTGACCTCACCCCAAAACATCTCCATGAGGAACCAGAGCGTTCTGAAAATAATACTATTTGGCTACATAACGGCAAATCGAAGATAAATCCTGCCCCCGGTAATCTAGTCGAAATCCCACAAACAGCGCCTCAAATAGTTGTAAATGAACCAGGAGACTCTGGTATAGTACTCCCTCCATCAATGAGAACAGGTGTCCCAGTTATATATTTTGCCGCATCAGAGGCTAAGAATGCTACTAGTTCCCCAATCTCGTATATATTTCCCAGTCTCCCCATAGGTATCCCCTTTGCCAAGTCTCTAAGAACACTCTCTGGATCCTCAGGATTTGTTAACGACGCATTATTTTTCACCATTTCGGTTGCAATCATGCCAGGACATATTGCATTCACAGTTATGCCTTCTTTTGCAACTTCGAGAGCAAGTGATCTGGTAAAACCCCAAACCGCTGCCTTTGTGGCAGCATATGCACACTCCCCGACATCAGCAACCAGTGGCCCGGTAACAGAAGAAAAGTTGATTATCCTCCCATATTTTTGTTTTAGCATACTTGGCAACACAGCCTTGGTAACTATGAATACACCCTTCACATTGATGTCGAGAGTTTTGTCTAGAATTTCTTCGGACATATCAACAAACGGAACAAGTTGACAAACTCCGGCATTATTAACTAGGATATCTATCTTGCCAAACTGAGCCAGCACTTTCTGGACTACACTGTTAACCTCAGACGCGTTGGTAATATCCATCTTAAAAGAAACAGCCTTATCCCCTTCATCGGTAATGTTTTTTGCGGTTTCATGAACTAAATCCAGAACGTCGGTGAGCACAACATCTGCACCTTCCTTGGCCATTACCCTTGCTGTTCCTTCTCCATTACCCCTGGCGGCACCAGTCACTATTGCTACTTTGTTCTCTAACCTTCTCATTTTCTAAATACCTCACTCACAACTGTTTACTCATTTATATTAATAGCGCCATTATCCAGCAGAATTTCCATCGTCCATCGAGCAGCAGTACCGACGATGTGGGAGCATTTGTCAGGACCTGAGTGACCTCCTGCTCCTTCAAATTTCTTTGCTTCATCTGGGTCTGAGAAGTAGTAGTGGCGTCCAAACCGCTGTACTTGAATATGGGGGCAGAGGATAGTGCCATATTCATCCACATACTTATCGTAAAGTAGTTTAGCCACCCCTGCGGCATCCGCTAACGTTTGAATGTTGGTATCGATACGTTCTTGGCAGGACAAACTTTCTACTGGGCGACCAAAGTAATAATCAAGCACCATTGTCCCTCCTATGAGTCCGCCACATGTTCCTACCACCTGATCAGCCTGGCCACCTTCAGATGAGGTCGCTACCCTAACCACTACGCTATCAAAACCAAGGATCTCGTGAAGAGCAGCCACCGTACATTGAGAGCAACTTTCAGAATTTTTTTCATAATTAAAGCCCAATTCATATGCTTTATCTAGCAGTTCCTGCACGGATAGGCCACGGTATTTTTCTTTAATTTTCGCCTTAATCATTGCAATACTCCTTCGAAATTATTGATACTTATCGCTACCCAAGATTATCCTACCCTAAAAATTTCGTGGGTAACCACATGGCTATTTGAGGAAATGCCATCACCAAAGCTAAACAAGCGGCCTGAATACCAACAAAGGGAATAACCGATCGATAGATATCTGCCATTGTTATTCCTGAATCCTTAGGCACAACTCCCCTCATAATAAACAAGGTGTAACCGAAACCTCCAAGGAGATAGCAAGCAGCAGTTGTGCGCTATAAATCTGGTCGGATGAATTGAACAAGTCCAGACTAAATCTGACAGCCTTCTCGCCCGGGTTTCACATGAGGCTCCCCCCTCACCAACGATCAAGATTAAGGTTCTAATGCAGGCCCTTCTCCATATTGTTCAGGACACCACTTACGGCCATTTTCGCCATGGCACCCTTAGATACCTGCTTGGCTATCGCGAGTCTGTCGTAGACGCTCCTAATGCCCTTGAGTTTCTCGCCGGCAAATTCATAGACACATAGCGCCAGTGTCGACCATTTGGAGCCATCGACAGTTCCCGATAGAACGTGATCGTAAACCCCTATCTCCCCCTCCACCACAATCTTGACACCCGACTCGGTCATCTGAAGGTCCGGTATCATCTGCTTGTTCCAGGTTATGTAGCGCCTCAGCTGTTCCTTGCCCTTGAATGTCCCTTCGGGCGCCTGCCACTCAGCATCCTCGGTAAAGAAAGACAAAATCCTCTCCACATCCCTGGACTCCAGGGCCTCCTTAAACTCTCTCATCCTTTTTTTGATCTGATCTGCGGACATTTTACACCTCCTTTTTGCATAACCCTTTCAAATAGCGAAGTGATTGTAAACCCGATTGCAGGGGTTGTCAATACTTTTTTGATATTCCTATGCCGGGATTATAAAGAGGAAAAAAGAGCCAAAAGAGGGGAGAAAATGGAAAAGTTAAGCAGTGTTAAGCAAGAGAGCTGGCGGAGGATTACAACTAGGTCAGACCACACAACTCGTCGGAAGGAAGTACCCCGAGTATACTGAAATAACCGCGAGACTCTAATCATCGGTGCGCTAATTTAGGGGTAAGGTCAGATTGCCTAAAGCACAAAACCACCCATCTATTACCTAGGGCTATCTGCTGCCCATTACAGTACTTCCTAGGGGCATGTGCTCGGGAATTGGAGGCTGGTTAGATTACAATAGCCTCTACGTTACTTTGAGGTATAATCACCTAGTGTTATAATCAGTATATTCTTAATGGTCTGAATCAGAAGGTGAAATATGACACTATGTATAAAGTGCGGCACAAAAGTCATTGAGGACTCTCGTTTCTGTCATATGTGTGGGGAGAGATTACAGGCAGGGAATGATGTAGAATGTTCTCGACTAAAGAGGACAAGAAAGAAAATCAACAGGCGTTACAATTTTACTATGTCGGCGATTATGGTGACTTTGGCGGTATTGGGTGCACTCCCGATATTTCCACACGTTGGAATGAACCATGACGGGCCTATTTATGTATCGTTCTGGAACAACACGGGGGCACTGGTCGGTTTCCTCGCTGCTTGTGTGGGACTGACGATGTTGGCTACAAGACACTCAGAGAAGAGTCTTCAAGTGTACCACACTATGTTAGTGGTCGGAATATTACTATCTATTGCCCTCGGTATAAGGTCTTTAAGCACTTAAGGCATGGATAAACCTGTGCACCACAAGTATAGTAAAATCCTTGTAAGAGACCCAAACGAAATCTCTCGTCTTCCCGCTCCAAAATCATGCTGTAACCTGAGAGCTTATCTTAAATCTCAATGCTAGAATCGCACCCACTATTAAAGCTGCCGGGCAGACTAATAGAGACATCACAAAGCCGAACTCGGTAAACATGTGCACAACAGTCCCGAAGAAAAGGACACCCATCGCAGATGCACCCGCCATGAGGAGATATCTTTTCAAAGGTCTTTGCGTAATGTATTTTCTTGTCCAAAGCACAATAAGTACCCCGCAAACAAAGATAAGGACAAAGAATATCATGAAAATTGGGATATTGTTGACATTCGGCAACATCCCACCACTGGGGTAGAGACGTATCATCCACATCCAGCTTAAATTTATCCATAGCAAGGCTGCAACAGTGAGCCATATCGCTGCCCGGAGCGTTATCTTCAGTTTCCTCGGCATTTGGCACCTCTACATTAATACCATTCCATAGAAACAGGGTGATTATAGTAGTGGCTCAGATACTTGTCAATACTCCTACGAACCCCACAGGGCAGCACCTTATTTACTGGATATGCCCCTACTTGCTGAAAGAGAAAAAAGGGGGAAGGCAAGTAATCTCAATCTACCAGAATCAGTGCATACCAGTTGCAGGTATCCTGCTCGCTTCGTATTGGATGTATGGGCAAGTTATGGTTTGAGGCAGTCTGGTATACGTCAATGCCAACGCTCTCCATTGATGGGCGCGCTTTCTCAGGGAGAC
>JAQUOC010000061.1 GCA_028717305.1 Dehalococcoidales bacterium
TATGGGCATATCAAGGAGTACATCGCCATCGCAATAGTAGCACCACGGAAGAGAGAAAGCAATACCAATTTGTGTGAGAGGACGCCCTTCTGGAAGATTGAGACTCGAATGATTGCACGATACTGACTTTCGTGTGCCCAGCGCCATCCGGGAAATGAGAATGGGTTATTTCAAGGGGGGCTTTGTGGTCTGTTGTAATACCTACTATAATCGTATCATAACTTTGCACTTAATTTACCATGCTATCAATCCCTATAGGAGATATTCAGAGTTGAAATCCGACGAGAAAGCTGCGGTCCTTGAGCGTTCCTTCATCTTTTCCGGTTTAGACGATGAAGATCTCAGCGCACTATCTGGATTGTGTATTGACAAGAGTTTTATTCCTGGTGAGTTTATCTTCTGGGATGAAGACCCACCCGAATGGTTCTACATTATTGCTGAGGGGCAAGTAAAAGTGGTGAAACATTCTTCATCTGGGAAGGAATTCATCATCGCCTTCTTCGGGATTGGCGAAGTTTTTGGGGAAGTAGCTGTCTTTGAAAACAATCCTTACCCTGCTTCAGCTCAGGCAGTAGGTGAAGTAAGGGTTATTGGCATCAGGAGACAGGATTTCTCAACTTTCTTGGCGAGCCGACCTCAAGTAGCTCTGCGTATAATAAACGTCCTCGGTGGAAGACTTAGAAATGCACAAGATCGCCTCAGGGATTTCGCAGGGGAAAGGGTTGAACAGCGTTTGGCTGGGGTACTACTTATGCTATCCAATAAACTTGGATCCACTTTACCATTTACCAGACAGGAAATTGCTGATATGGTGGGCACCACCACTGAGACGGTCATTAGGTTGATGAGCATTTTTAGGGAGAGAGGGGTTATTCGATCCACACGTGGCAAGATAATTATTCAAGATAGAAAGAAGCTTAAGCTATTGAGAGAAGGACCACCGGAAATATTGCACTAGACCAGCACTTTTACGTTCAGCGAGGAAATAAATATCGCGGCACCCGCTTTATGATTTAAATCATGGTGGGTGCCGTTGTTTATCTGTAATAATATGGCCAGAATACCTACAATTTGAGGGGAATACCAATGTACAACAAATGTCCTGGTCAAGATATGAGAAATCTGCGCGTATCATTACATAAGTGTCCAAACTGCGGAACTGAAGTAGAAATCTTCTCTGACGAATTAAAGGTAAAATGCCACAACTGTGGGCAGAACGTTTACCGGGAAAAGACTCCCTCTTGCATCGAATGGTGTTCGTCTGCCCGCCAATGCCTGGGTGAAGAGAGGTGGAAAGAATTAAAGGATGAAGGATAGATAAAATGATGATTGAAGTCATACCCAAGATAGTAGGTATGGTCTATGCGATAGCAGTAACCATAATTATTGTTTTATTACTACGTCAGCGCAAATTCACTAAAAAGATAGGGTATATATTTCTGGCCGTTTCGACTTTTCTCGGTTTTCTGATTTTTGCACCTATGCTGCCATATCAGTTCCAGGCAGTAATCCTGGGGGACATGAAACAACTCGGAGGCCCCCTACCATTGGCAATTGTTGGCCTAGTTATTATAGTTGCTTTGACCATATTGGCCGGTAGGGTATTCTGCGGCTATGTGTGTCCTATCGGGACAGTACAGGAATTACTCCACAAAATACCGACCAAGAAACTTAAAACACGTAATAAATCACTGCCAGTCATCTTTCGCTACGTATTCTTAGCTGTTTTCATAGTTATGGCAGTGACCTTATCAGTCGGACTATTGGAATATCTCGGGGTCAAGGATTTTTTCTATCTTAATACGTCTTCCGCTTTTTTCTACGTCTTTTTGGGCTTATTAGTTTTATCAATTTTCTTCTATAGGCCTTTCTGCCGTTTTGTCTGCCCCTACGGGGTAATACTCTCACTGGCGGCCATCAAAAGCCGCTTCAGGCTGAGGCGGAACGAGAACTGCACCGATTGTGCTATATGTGACGAAGAATGTCCCACATCTGAGGCGGGCAGAGATGACCTGAAGCAGGAATGTTATATGTGCCAAAGATGTGGAGATACATGCCCTCACGATGCCATCGATTATTCTGCCATAATATCGCAACAAACAAACAAGGATTGAACATTATAGATATAAGGTAATTAATTGCTAAATGGTAAAATAATAGGGAAAATACAAATCTGCAATGCGGAGGAACTCAAATGATTGAAAAAGTTTTCAAAATGGCTTCCGATGATGAAAAGTCTGTAGAGAAAGTGATTCAAGACGAGAATATACATTACCTGCACATGGTTTTCCCCCCAAATGACGGTTTACCAGAGCATTACTCGAATTCTACAGTGTACATGACTGTGTTGAGAGGTAAATTATCGATTCGATTAAATGATCAAGAATTACATGAATACGAGAGAGAAAGCGTTCTCAAAATCCCGATGAATACTAAAATGAACGTAAAAAATTTACACCAAGATATTTTAGAGCTTATTGTTGTAAAGGCACCAGCACCAAAATAATTAGTGATATAGAGACACAAAAATTTAAGAAATAAACCGGAGGATGGATTTAATGAGTATGTTTTGTTTTCAATGCCAGGAAACAGCTAAGAACCAAGGTTGCACAGTGAAGGGAGTCTGCGGTAAGCCAGAGGAAACCGCAGGCCTTCAGGATCTTCTTATCTATGTTTGTAAAGGAATTTCCGTTTACGGCGAAAAACTAAAGGAAATGGGTCCTATTGATAAGAATGCTTCCCGATTTATATGTAAGGCTCTGTTTACCACAGTCACCAATGTGGCTTGGGATGATGACGTGGTTATTAACGCCATCAAGGAAGGGCTAAAGGTTAGGGAAGCAGTCAAGGCAAAGGTGGGCACCGCCATGCCCGCTGCAATCCCTGATTGTGCTGTTTGGATTACAAACAACGATTCTGAAATCTTAGCCAAAGCCAAGTCGGACGAGGTGCGGATTACTGCCACCGAAAATGATGATGTGCGTTCGCTAAGAGAATTGCTCGTTATTGGTTGTAAAGGAATCGCCGCATACGCTGATCATGCCGCTATTCTCGGTTATGAAAAGGATGATATCTACAGCTTCCTCATGGAGGCCCTGGCTTCCACAACTAAAGATCTGTCGGTAGATGACATGATTAACATGGTGATGAAGGCTGGGGAGACAGCGGTAAATACCATGGCTCTTTTAGACGAAGCCAATACAGCCACCTATGGTCATCCTGAAGTCACCGAGGTTAATATTGGCGTCAGAAACAATCCGGCTATCCTGATTAGCGGACATGACCTAAAAGACATGGAAGAACTGCTAAAACAAACCGATGGAACCGGCGTTGATGTCTACACTCATGGTGAAATGCTTCCAGCCAACTATTATCCGGCATTTAAAAAGTATGATCATTTTGTCGGTAATTACGGTGGATCGTGGTGGCATCAGAATGAGGAATTTGAATCTTTCAACGGACCTATCATCCTTACCACCAACTGCCTCATTCCCATCAAAAATAACAATACTTATCTGGACAGGTTGTTTACTACTGGAGTAGTGAGCTATCCTGGAGCCAAGCACATAGCGGAAAGACCGGAAGGCGGGGCAAAGGACTTTTCTCCGGTGGTGGAAATGGCGAAAAAATGTCGGCCGCCGGAAGAGATAGAATCCGGGAAGATTGTGGGAGGATTTGCCCATAACCAAGTTCTTGCCCTTGCTGATAAGGTCATTGAGGCTGTGAAATCGGGAGCCATCAAGCGTTTTGTCGTCATGGCAGGCTGCGACGGTCGTCAAAAATCTCGCAGCTACTTCACCGAATTAGCGGAAAATCTGCCCAAAGATACGATCATACTTACTGCTGGATGCGCAAAATACCGCTACAACAAACTTGATATGGGTAATATCGGTGGAATTCCTCGAGTCTTAGATGCGGGGCAATGTAACGACTCTTATTCCCTAGCCGTGATTGCCTTGAAATTGAAAGAGACGTTCGGTTTAAAAGACATTAATGAACTGCCGATATCCTATGATATTGCCTGGTATGAACAAAAGGCCGTGGCCGTTCTTCTGGCCTTGCTGTTTCTGGGCGTTAAAGGCATTCGATTGGGCCCCACGCTACCGGCCTTTTTATCTCCTAATGTTGCCAAAGTATTAGTAGAAAAATTTGACATTAAGCCGATAGGTAGTGTTGAAGAGGACGTCACAGCTATCATGGCTGGCAAGTAGACAATTGTGAGGAATCAAGTATATCCGAACTCTTGCACGCTCAGTATTAGTGTGACCACAGACTAAGTAATGTCTTGTCTTAAGAGGTTAAAGTAATTGGGCAGAGATGAAGACAATAATTTCGCCATTGAAGTAAGCGATCTTACGAAATACTATGGGCAGTTCCTGGCGATTAACAAGGTCAGCTTTGAGGTAAAGACCGGACAGACGTTCGGGTTTCTAGGGCCGAACGGCGCCGGCAAGACAACTACTGTTCGCATTCTGACGGGCGTCATAAATGCTGATAGCGGTCAAGCATTAATTGCGAGCTATCCCGCGGGCAACCTAAAGGCAAAGCAAATCACAGGTGTGCTGCCTGAGACAGCTAATGCGTATGTCGATCTTTCTGGTTGGCGAAATCTATTATTGATGGCTGAGCTTTATGGTATCAAGAGCAAAGAGGCACGACAGCGGAGTGATGATTTATTAAAAGAACTGGGGCTATACGAACGAAGGAATGATCAAGTTAAGTCGTACTCTAAGGGAATGAAGCAGCGCCTGGTCCTAGGAATGGCATTGGTCAGCGACCCACAGATACTGTTTCTAGATGAGCCAACATCAGGTCTGGATGTCCAAAGCTCAAGGTTAATGAAAATCATGTTACAAAAGCTTAACCGCTACGGGAAGACAATCTTCCTAACGACCCATGACATGGATGAAGCTAACCAACTTTGCGATCAAGTGGCAATTATCAACAAAGGCAAAATAGTGGCCATAGATACGCCGGAAAGATTGAGGCTTGCAACTAAGGGGCGACATTCGGTCGAAATCAGTTTCCAGGGAAGTGTCAAACCGGAGACTTTGGCCCAACTCTCTGGAGTAAGTGAGGTGGAGAGATTGGGGGATAAATATCGCCTCTATACAAATACCCCGGGGGATCTTGCGGTTACGCTGGTAAACTACAGCGCTTCAGTTGGTCTTAAAATAGTGGCGCTTAACATACTAGCGCCATCCCTGGAGGACGCTTTTGTCAGCCTAACCGAAAAGGAACATAGTCATGTCTGAGTTGGTAAGATTTCAACAGCAGTTCCGGCGCTCTCTGACGATTGCCCGTAAGGACATCCAAATTTACTATGCTAAGGGTCCGGTCATTATCTACGGCGTGCTTATGCCGATATTCCTGTTTCTTGCCTTCACCATCGGGCGAAGCTTACCAGCTGATTTAATGATTCCTGGGCTATTAGGAATGATATTATTTTTTACCGCCACCGCGGTATCACCAATAATAGTTCCATGGGAAGCGCAAGCCAGAACTCTGGAGAGGCTCATGTCCACTCCTGTAAAGCTCGAGACAATCATTTTGGGGGATATATTGGCTTCATTTATTTTTGGAGCGGGTATTTCAATTGTGCCAATAATTATCGGGCTCACGCTGGGTATTACCATCGCCAGTCCAGGCATTCTGGCGCTGGCGATTATCCTATCATCATTTTGCTTCGCTGCATTGGGTAATGTTTTCTCCACCCCCCCAACCAATACACCTGCCACAGTAAACATGATCGCCGCTGGAGTAAGATTCCCCATAGTTTTTATGAGCGGTGTCTTTATTCCATTAGATGAGCTTCCAATATGGGGGCAAAACATCGCCTTCATTTCACCGCTTACTTATTTCATAGACATTGCCCGTAACCTGATGCATGGCCAGGGGCACCTTCCTCTGGTTATAGATTTCTTAGCAATTATTGGTTTTACTGCTGTCTTTCTTATAGTAGCCATGAAACTACACCGCAGAACAATGCCCAGAAGGATATAGGAATATAGGGTAAGTATTTAACAAACTAACGGGCAAATATTATACTGATTACCAATCGGTTTATGCTGCTCTAATCTTTTAATGCGGACTCCTAAGGTGATGTGATAAAATCACCGGAAAGATATGCAGTTTGGTCATCGTCTGTGGAATCAGATTCTCCTTCCCAAATCACGCTGCCTATTAATAACAAAATCACAATATCGGAGGTATGAATGAAAGCGCTCATTATCCTGAATGGTAACCCGTATGACGGCACAGATGTAACCTGGAACGCACTCATGTTTGCAGTTGGCACTAGATGAGGAGTTTTGCCAGGAAGCAGAAGACATTCTGCGAGAAAGGAAGATTAACGTTCTTACTAATAAGAAGGTTGAGGCGATAATAGGTAATCATAAGGTCAGTGGAGTACGACTATCGGATGGAGAGGAGTTAAAGGCTGATTTGGTGATTATCGGGGTTGGGGCAGTCCCAAATGTTGAATTGGCAGAAAGAGCAGGATTGAAAATAGGGCTCACTAAGGCTATATCAGTCGACCGTCATATGCGTACTATTAATGACAATAATATTTTTGCATGTGGCGACTGCGCGGAAAAAACCTCGTTTTTCAGCGGTAGATTAAGCCGTCTGATGCTAGCATCTATCGCTACCGCTGAGGCCAGAATATCTGGGGCTAATCTCTACGGCACATGCTACTCCAACCCTGGAGCGATCGGGGTCTTCTGCACAAAAGTAGGTGAAAGAGCGCTCGGTTGTGCTGGCCTTGGAGAGACCACAGCTAAAAGAGAGGGATTCAACGTAATATTAGGACAGGCAGTAGGGCTAGATAAACACCCTGGCAGTATGCCCGGTGCAGTCAGTACTAAGCTAAAGCTAGTGTTCTGTAAAGAAAAGGGCTTGCTTCTGGGTGGTAGTGCTTCAGGTGGTACAAGTATCGGAGAATTAATGAACGTAATTGCAGCTGGGATCCAGAGTTCGATAACTGCATATGATATCTCACTTTTTCAAATGGGCACCCACCCTGCTCTTACAGCATCACCAATTGCATATCACCTAGTAAATGCTGCTGAAGAAGCTATCGCAGCTTTGAAGTAACTTTATCCTGAGTATGCATGCGTAGCTATCACACTGTACTCCTTGAGATACCACCATACGGTAGTTAGAAGCAGACTCTAGAAAAGACTGAGCTTAGAAATTTTTACTTGTCTCTTTCAGAGTGCACCTAGATAGCTTAGAGACCTATTAATTATTGAAGCAGATAGAGTGAGACGCAAGGGATTATGGTTAGCTGTTTTGCATGAGTGAGCTTGATATGCAAAGCCTGATAGAAGAATTCATGGCCCAGAAGAGTTTTGCCGTAATCGGGGCCAGTGACAACACTTGTAAGTACGGCTATAAGATATTCCAGAGCTTAAAAAGTCGTGGCTACAAGGTATACCCGATCAATCCTAGGCTTAGAGAAATAGAAGGCACACGATGCTATTCGAAGCTTGCCTGTATACCAGCGCAGGTTGATGTGGTCGATTTCGTTGTGCCTCCGTCCGTAACCGAGGCGGTTCTTAAGGAATGTGAAGACTTGGGAATTACTCGCGTATGGCTTCAACCCGGCTCTGAGAGTAAAGCAGCCATAGATTTCTGCCATCGGCGTAACATTAAGGTATTATACAACCTCTGTGTGATCATAGATGGCGCATAACATCCCTAGTTCCAACTATTTTGAGTTATACTTTTAGATACATGAGAACGCAAATGCACGATTACTTCACTTACGCTTATATTGTTACCTAACCTGGCTTTCTTGATTTCCTGATCAAAGTGTATCCTCTAAAGCCAAATAATGTCATGTGCACCCCAGTCTTCAGGTTACAAACCGACTCACCAGCCCAAATTAGAGCCATTTAGCACTTTCCTTTTAGAAAAGCACATTATGTTGCTAATCTCAGTATCTGGGAAATGATACCCCCTCGCTTAACTAACCGAGATACCTTGGTTGCACGAGTAAAACAGAGATAAAGTTGTAGTTAGACAACGCCATATGACGCAAATCATCACAAACGCATTGAAACATCTTTTTCTGAACTTGCTTATGGTTGTTCAGTCTTATAGAATAGAGCTGACAG
>JAQUOC010000062.1 GCA_028717305.1 Dehalococcoidales bacterium
CCATTACAGCACAGGCGCCGGCTTCCTGGGCTATCCTGGCATGCTCGGGAGTAACGACGTCCATGATCACTCCCCCCTTCAGCATTTGCGCCAGCCCAGTTTTAACCTTCCAGGTGCCAACTTCCATCTTTTATGCCCCCTCTGCAGTAATTTTGTTGCTTTTTCCGTGTTTATTTCCTAGCTATATTTTATCACCGTCGGGTTTGCTTATCAAGAAAATATCACCTGTATCTATCGTCACCACGCCTGCTCTTCTGTTTGGTAATTTGGGGGACGGCCTGTATAATTATGTGAGTAGCTTTTGTTTGTGAAGGAGTGATATATGCACCGGTATGTGCACGGTTATTCGGATAGGGAGGCGCAACGGTTGCGTGAGCAGTCCTTGATTATTGAGAATCTGCTGCATTCTGATCCCAGCTACCCCGCCGGTAGCCTGATATTAGAAGCCGGCTGCGGTATCGGTGCACAGACGGTGATCCTGGCCAGACGTAGTCCCCACGCCAGAATTATATCGGTAGACATCTCTCTGGACTCTCTCAGAAAGGCCGGTGCCATTATTGATAATCAGGGTATGGGTGTCGTTTCCCTACAGCAGTCTGATATTCTGACCCTACCGTTTAGGGAAGGAATTTTTGACCATGTCTTTGTCTGCTTTGTCCTGGAGCATCTGGATCGACCGGTTGATGCACTCATCGAGTTGAAGAGGGTGCTTAAGAAGGGGGGTACGATAACGGTAATTGAGGGCGACCATGGATCATGTTTCTGGTATCCGGAGACGGCTGAGTCCCGTAAGGTATGGCAGTGTCTGATAGATGTGCAGAAAAACCTTGATCATAATCCCCTGATCGGTCGCCAGCTATACTCGCTGCTAAAACGGTCCGGCTTCGACATCGGATACGTCTTACCCCGCTGGCTGTATGCCGATGGCAGCAACCCTCGACTGATGAACGATGGGGTCAGTAAGATTATGGTGCCGATGCTTGAAACCGCGAGAGAACAGGCGCTCAATCTGAGGCTTATTGCCGAGGTAACCTGGCGTAAAGGTATTGATGACCTGTACCATACTGCGGAATCTCCCGGCGGTACCTTCTTCTACACCTGGTTTAAGGGGGTCGGGATAAAGCCCGATACAGCTTAATTACTTCAGCGGTAATTCAGCAGATACCATTTTATGCTGTGTTGCTTGCTGGTCTGTTAGTCGGTTAATATCTCGGGCAGTGGTGCTTTTGTTCCCAACGCTCCGGTAGGACAGGTGGAAACACAAAGACCGCAGGAGTCACAGCTTGTTTCGGATAACAGCATACCCAGGGTCGGCTCGACCCTAGTCTCAAAGCCTCGCTCGACAAAGCCCCAGACGCTTAGTCCTTTAATCTCGCTGCATATCCGGACGCACCTGCCGCACAGAATGCACTTATTCTGATCTTTTAAGATAAACGGGTGCTCGTTCTTGTTGGTGGGGAGGTGGTGTTTTGCGCCGGCGTAGTGGGCATCGTTTACCTGATACTCGGTCGCTAGCTCGCGCAGCTTGCAGTCGAATCTGGCATGGCAGCCACAGCCGAGGCAGCGTTCCGCTTCCTTGAGCGCCTTTTTCTCGCTGAGGGTGAACTCCATCTCGGTAAAGCTCTTCTTACGCTCTTCCGGATCGAGGATAGCTTGTTTGGTTCTGGCAATTCGCTCGACATCGGCGAAATCGGTGGAGTCGATGTCATTCAGCTTACCCTTGCTACAGCTGTAGCTTTTTACATCCGATACTACCGGCTGTCCGCTGAGATATTTGTTTATCGAGCTGGCTGCTCTCCTCCCGGAGCCGATGGCCTCCACCGCAGTGGCTGGTCCTGAGGTACAGTCGCCGCCGGAGAATACTCCGGCTACGGAGGTAGCCATAGTCTCATCATTGATACTGATGTAGTTTCTCTTGCTGATTTCGATCTGGCTGTCCCGGTCCAGGTTGGGATTATCCATGGCCTGCCCGATGGCGGCGATAATATTATCCACCTCCATGGTGAATTCGGAGCCGGCTATCGGCTCGGGGCGGCGCCGGCCGGAGTTGTCCGGCTCACCCAGTGCCATCTTGATACACTCCATAGCAGCGACTTTGCCTGCTCTGGCTTCGGCCTTTACCGGGGCGGTCAGGAACTGGAAGTGGACCCCTTCTTCCTCAGCCTGTTCTATTTCCTCGGCATTAGCTGGCATCTCCAATCTGGAGCGGCGGTAGACGACATTTACTTCTTTCACCCCCAGCCTGATAGCAGTACGGGCGACATCCATTGCGGTGTTGCCACCGCCGATTACGGCTATCTTATTACCCAGGGATACCTTATTGCCCAGGGTTACATTTCTTAAGAATTCGATTCCGGAGAGTACACCGGGCAGGTTTTCCCCTTCGATTCTCATTTTCTGATTGGCTTGTGCTCCGATGGCGATAAAGATGGCCTCGTAACCTGTTTTCTTGAGGCTTTCGATGGTGAAGTCTTTGCCCAGTGAGGCGTTGCAGCGGACTTTGTGACACAGGCGTGTGATAGCAGCTATTTCTTTGTCCAAAATCGCCTTGGGTAACCGGTATTCGGGAATACCGTATCTCAGCATTCCCCCGAGCTCGGGACTGGCTTCAAGAATGGTTACCGTGTGTCCTTCCAGTCCGAGGTAGTAAGCGGCGGTCAGACCGGCCGGACCTCCGCCGATGATAGCAACCCGGCGGCCTGTTGCCGGTTTGGGTTCCGGCAGGTATTGGTCCTTGCTATTCATATCGTAGTCGGCGACGAATCGCTTTAACGAGTTTATCGCTACCGGTTCATCTACCCGGTTGCGGCGGCACTCGGTTTCGCAGAAACGGGGGCACACCCGGCCGCAGACCAGGGGCAGCGGGTTGGATTCCTTGATTAAAGCCAGTGCTTCCCGATACTTGCCCTGGGCGGTAAGGGCGATATGGCCCTGAATGTCTATTCCTGCCGGGCAGGTTAGTTTGCAGGGTGCAATACAGTCGCCATAGTGGTCGGATAGTATTAGCTCCAGGGCCATGCGGCGCATGTCGCTCAGGTCATCGCTGGCGGTTCTGATTACCATCCCTTCGGTTATCGGTGTGGTACAGGCCGGCATCGGCCCGCGTGCTTTTTCTACCTCTACCAGGCAGAGTCGACAGGCGGCAGTAGGCTTGAGACGTGAGTCATGGCACAGGGTAGGCAGTCGAATTCCCTGCTGCTCGGCCGCTTCCAGAATAGTGGTTCCGACCTCTGCTTCAATCCTTTTCCCATTCAATGTAAAAGCGACTTTGGGCATTTCCCTCTCCTTACTGGACAGATATGGCGCCGAGACGGCACACATTCATGCATAATCCACAGCGAATACACTTTTCCTGGTCAATAACAAAGGGCTTTTTCCTCTCTCCGGAGATAGCCTTGGTAGGACAGTACTTGGCACATACCCCGCAACCGGGACACTTTTCCGAGATAACCTCGTAGGTAATCAATGCCTGGCATTTCTTGGCGCGGCATTTATGGTCGCGGATATGCTCTTCGTACTCATCACGGAAGTATTTAATCGTGGTCAATACCGGGTTGGGTGCTGTCTGCCCCAGCCCGCATAGTGAAGCCCGTTTTACATTATGGGCCAGCTCCTCAAGGAGCTCGATATCTTCTTCCTTTCCTTCGCCGTTAGCAATCCGCTTCAGTGTTTCCAGCATGCGAAGGGTGCCGATGCGGCAGAATGTGCATTTACCGCAGGATTCTTCCTGGGTAAAGTTAAGGAAGAACTTGGTGATGTCTACCATACAACTGGACTCATCCATTACTATCAAGCCGCCGGAGCCCATAATGGCGCCGGTTTTAGTTACCGATTCGTAGTCTACCTGGGTGTCTGCCATACTGGCCGGGATAACGCCGCCGGATGGCCCCCCGATCTGGATTGCCTTGAATTCCAGGCCGCTTGAGGTTCCGCCGCCGACATCAAAGACGACTTCCTTGAGTGTTATTCCCATGGGTACCTCGATCAGACCGCCGTGGGCTACCTTACCGGCGAGGGCAAAGACCTTGGTCCCCTTGCTTTTTTCGGTGCCGTAGCTGTTGAAGGCGCCGGCACCGTTGAGAATAATCCAGGCAACATTGGCCAGAGTCTCGACATTATTGATGGTGGTTGGCTTCTCCCATAGGCCCGAGTTGGCCGGAAAAGGTGGGCGGACCCTGGGCATACCCCGTTTCCCCTCTATGGACATTAGGAGTGCGGTCTCTTCACCACAGACGAAGGCGCCGGCTCCCTGTCTGATCTTGATATTAAAGCTGAAACCGGAGCCCTTGATATTCTCTCCGATAAACCCCTTCTCCATGGCTTTAGCCAGCGCTATTTCCAGGCGTTTGATTGCCAGTGGGTACTCTGCTCTTATGTAGAAATAGCCTTCTGACGCGCCGACAGCGTAACCGGCGATTAGCATGCCTTCGATGACGGTATGCGGATCGCTTTCCAGGACGCTCCTGTCCATGAATGCGCCCGGGTCGCCTTCATCGGCATTGCAGACGATGTATTTTGGTTCTCCTTCTGCTTTACGGGCGAAGCCCCACTTGATGCCGGTAGGAAAGCCGGCGCCACCTCTGCCCCTGAGACCGGAGGTAGTAATCTCATCGATTACCTCCTGGGGGGACATGCTGTTTAGCACCTTCTCCAGTGCTTGGTAACCGGCAGCAGCCAGATAATCTTCAAGCGACTCAGGATCAATTATGCCGCAGTTACGCAGAACAACCCTCTTCTGCTTCGCCATCAGACCTTTTAGTTCTTTCTGCGGGATAGCCCATTCGGTAACCGGGGTACTCCGGGCAATATGCTCATTGATGATGCGTTCGACCTTATCCGGCGTAACCTTGCTGTAGAATGTGCTTTCGTTTTGAGGTGATATGATCTCAATCAGGGCCTCGTTATAACACATACCCATACACCCGGTTTGCTTAATCTCTACATTGAGACTCTTGTCTTTGAGCTGAGTTTTGAAAGCATCGTATACCTTTCTTGCCCCGGCGGCTATGCCGCAGGAGGCGAGCCCTATCTTTATGGTCCACTTTTCTTCTTTCGCTAAGGACATCAGTTCCTCCTATCATGTCCGGGATATATATTTGGAGATGACTTACCCTGCGGAGGCGGCTTCTTTTTTCCGGATTTCCTGCATCGTCTTGTCGATAGATTCCGGAGTAAGCCTTCCGTGGGTATCGCTATTAATCATAATACAGGGTGCCAGACTGCAGCAGCCGAGACAGGCGACTCGTTCCACGGTAAACAGCTTGTCCTCGCTGGTTGCCCCTTCCTTGGCACCGGTAACCTGGGCGATGGTATCAGCTACCATCTCGGCACCGCACAGGTGACAGGCGGTACCGTGGCAGACCTTAATCAAGTATTTACCGAGCGGTTCGAGGCGAAATTGAGCATAGAATGTGACGATGCCATATATCTCACTGGCGGGAACATCGATGTCGTCGGCTACCCGCTGTATCGCTGCCTTGGGTACGTAGCCGAGCGTATCCTGAACCTCCTGTAGAATCGGTATTACGGCACCACGTTCTACGCTGTGTTTACGGGCGATGGCATCGATTACGCTAAAGTCTATTTTCCCGTCGGTCATGCTTCCATCGGCCATGGTCATCTCCTTTTCTCGCTACTCATGTTTATCTGAAGTTTTTGCCTCGTCAGGAATATCTGTTAATAATGAGGGCTAGGTATTGACTGTCAGACATGCTCGTAGCCCTATTTGAATCACACCTCTGCAGTATTCGTTGTTTACCTTAGTTGGCGTAAAGCAGGTTGACCGGGGTAGAGGTAGTTTACTGAAGCAATTTTGGTGAAGTAAGGTCACCGACACTCATTATAATATATGTCATCAGAGTTTGTCTAGTGATGGGAGCGTACCATCTGGCAGTAGGGCAGAACCGGTGCTGGTGTTAAGAGATTTGTTGTGGCGGGTCAGCCTTAGTCCTTGTTTTCCTCTTCTTTTCCCCAGTTCTGCATAATCTCCTTAATACGCTGGGCGATCTTAGGGTTATTACGCAGACGCTCGATAAATATCGGACAGCCTTCCAGCAGTGAGTTCTGGGCGGCAATCGCCATACTTGACATAAGGTTCTGCATGTTTATATCGGGGGATTGTGAGGAGTCCATTCCGGATACCGATTGCTGAAGCTGCCGACGGATATCCTCGGCAGTAAACCTCATCGGTATAATGCAGGACTTGTACCAGGGACATTCCTTACACTGGATTATCCCGTGGGCTTCATCTAAAACATCACTCATAGCAAACCTCTTTTCGGCTGATAACTAAGCGACTTGAGGCAACCATCACCTTCTATGAAATAATACTATCCAGCCTCTTTTCGATAGCCTCTTTGCTCTGGAAGCCGCCGATTACTTTTTCTCGAATTATCCCGTCCCGGTCAATAAAGAAGCTGGTCGGGTACCATTGAACGCTGTATTGTTTGACGGTAGCTCCATTGCTGTCGAATAGCACGGTATTAAGAAAAGGGGCAATTCCGTTGTTCTCGAGGAACTGTCTTACCGCACCGGAGCTATCGCCGACGTTAATCGCAAGTATTACCAGCCCGTCCCCCTGCATTTCACTATACACCTGATGCAAAAAAGGCATCTCGTTACGGCAGGGAGGACAGCCGGTATACCAGAAGTTGATCAGTATCGGGCTGCCGTTGAAGGCACTTAGAGATACGAACTCACCATTCGCATTGGGCAGTTCAAAGTCGGGTGCTTTCCTGCCCACTCCCGTCGCATCGGTTGGGGAACCGCCGGAACAGCCGGATATCACTAGCCCCATACTGAGAGAGGCCAGTATTACTGTTAGCATTATTCTTGGTAGCTTGCTCACTTTTGGTCTCCTGTTTATCATTTAATTCTACTACTAAATTGCTCCGGTTAACAAAGTAAGCCTGCCCGTTGTGACCAATATTCCCAGGACTATCAGTACGGCGCCGCTGGTAATATATACCGCTCTGGAGTGACGTTGTATGCGTTTTAGTAGTGGCGTTATCCGGTCGAAGGCGGCCCCGATTATCAGAAACGGTATTCCCAGGCCGAGGGAATATATTGCCAGCAGATAGGCGCCGTGCCAGGCGGTGGCCGAAGCCGCGGCGAGCATTAAGATGCCTCCCAGTATGTAGGTAGCACAGGTCATCGAAGCCATTGAGAATATGGCGCCGGTGGCGAAGGAGCGTATGTAGCCGGTCTTGGTACTTTGAGACGGGGTTAGCCGCTTCTGGAAATTTAGCTGCGGTACCTTCTGGGATAGCAGAAAGAGTGCCCCGAAGACTATCAGTATTATACCGGCAACCTGTTTGATTAGGAAGAAGTTGATGCTGATGGCAAGGCCAGCCAGACCAGCCCCGGCACCCAGTCCGACGAATACCGCACTAAAACCGGCGACGAAAGTAAGGGAGTGAAGAAATATCCGGACGTTCTTTTTATCGGCTCCGTGCTCAAGGATTTCCGGACCGGCCAGGATAGCCATATATATCGGGGCCAGGGGCAGTACACAGGGCAACAGGAAGGAGGTTAGCCCGGCGACAAAAGCGGCTATTACTGATATATTTTCCATTTATATATAATAGCATAATGTATACACCATCTATCAAAACGTGAGTTGCCCGACAGGTTAGTGATGCTCCACTGGAAATATTATCTCTGGCATTGTTAGAATGTAGAAGGGGAAAGTATGAGGCCGTTAAGCTATACCCAGGTTGCTACCTATCAGAGTTGCCCTCTGCTTTACCGGCTGCAGTATATTGATGGCTTGAAGCCGAAGGAGAAGGGCTATTTCAGCTTTGGCTCGGTCCTGCATCTTTGTGCCGAGCATTTCTTCAGGGTCAAAGTGCCACCACCACCGTCGCTGGAGGAACTGCTCGACTATTATCGGCAAAACTGGCTTTCTGAAGGGTATCAATCCGCTGAGGAAGAAGAGAATTATCAGGCCTATGGCAGAGAGATACTGACCGGTTTCTGGAGGATTCACAGCGCTGATTTTAGAATGCCGCTGGCTGTCGAGAAGATGTTTTATATC
>JAQUOC010000063.1 GCA_028717305.1 Dehalococcoidales bacterium
CGATCGGCTGGACATTTGTTATCCGGCTGGAGCCACGGGTAGAGTAGCGGTTGTGACCGATAGCGATACTCCCGGTGAGGCTACTGAGAGACTCCTCACTGAATACCTGGGATACCAATCCCATATCGGCAAAAACTTGAAGCCTATTACCGTCGGTAGTGGCAATGCCGGCGCTCTCCTGACCGCGGTGCTGAAGTGCGAATAAGGCAAAGAAGGTTAGCCGGGATACGTCCTCATTCGGGGCATATATACCAAAAACGCCACAAGATTCGTGCAACTTTGCCTTCCTCTCGATTCAACCCGAATAGCCACCCTCTACCTGAGATTATAACCAAATTCCCCACCAGAGGTCAATTAATCGGGTTAACTGAATCTTGACAAAAGAGTATGCTTTTAGTGATAATCTCGGTAGACCTGCCCCGTATCACTAGTCAACAGCATGTAGAGAAGGAAGTAAGTTTTGAGCGAGTCGAACGTCTATAGTTTTAAGGTTGACAAAGGACAGCTTGAGCGCGCCAAAAGATTTTTCGCTCGACAGGGCATACCGCTTCAGGATAACCTGCGGGACCTGATTGACGTAGCGGCTGACTGTGAGCAATGTCTGGAACTACACGAAGATGACGCTCCTATCGGCGAACTGCAGAGCGCCTTTACTACCCTCCTCGCCAACAGCAAGAATACCTGGCACCTGAATAGTGTGCTCCAGGAAGCAGTACTGACACTGGCCAAGATAACTAAAATGCCGGTAGATGTCATTGTCAATATACTTGGTGAAGCACGCCGAATAAAAACGGATACCGCGTAAGATGGCGATCTTCAGATAAACATCTCCGGCCGACGCCGCTAGCGATAGGGAGTATCCTGACAGAATCAGCTACTGATCATGTCAAGCTCCACCGGCAACACTGAGGTCATGAAGAGAGACAAGGAGGTATCTTAAAGTGAAAGTTAACCGCAGGGCGAGGATAGCGGTGGATGCAATGGGTGGTGACTACGCCCCTCATGAGATAATCAAAGGAGCGGTCATGGCTGCCGGGGAAAATGGTCTGGATGTCATCCTGGTCGGCTCACCGGACATCATTCAGGCCGAGCTTTCCAAATACGATGCCTCACATCTACCTATCCGCTGCGTCCCGGCTGAAGACATTATCAAAGAGGGTAAGGATCAGGCCCTGGCGGTACGAAGCAAACCAGACGCCTCGATATCGGTAGCGGCAAAGCTACTCAAAAATGGGGAGGCAGATGCCCTGGTCAGCGCCGGCCCTACCGGAGCGGTGGTCGCCAGCGCCATCCGTCACGTGGGCATGATAGACGGCATAGAGCGGCCGGTAATCGGAGGAGCCATCTTTGATGCACTTCCCGGCACGGTAGTATTCGACTGCGGAGTGAATATGGACTGCAAACCATACCAACTGCTTACCTTCGCCCTCATCGGCTCTGTCTATTGCAGGAAGCTGCTCAATATCGATAACCCTACTATAGGATTACTCAACATCGGCGCTGAAGCAGAGAAAGGTAATCAGCTGACCAAGGAAACCTACCGCATTCTCAAGGAAAGCGGACTGAACTTCATCGGAAATGTGGAAGGCAACCAGATAATGAACGGCAGTGCCAATGTCCTCGTTTGCGATGCCTTCGTTGGTAATGTGCTGTTCAAGTTTGTGGAATCAATAGGCCTGTTTCACGACTCGGCAGGGGAAGAAAACGGCGCCGACCTGGGCGGTGGCATCATCTGGGGAGTTAACGGCCTCATCCGTAAGCTGCACGGGGCCAGCCGGGCACCTCACGTGGCACTGAAGATACGCCACGCTAAGCTGGCGGTCGAAGCCGACCTGGTAGGCACCCTCAAGTCAGAACTGACCAGCGTAATGAGAGAAATCAAGCGATAGGTACAGGGTCAACGAAAAATCAGACGGATATCTTGCTTAAATCAAGCAATTTGACCAGACTCAAAGAAATACAACTGCCAGGTAGAATAGTGAGTGAATTTGCGCGATGAGATATGAAGCTGTCTATGACATAAGCGTCTTACTCGGTGTCGAGGATATTGATTATCCGGGCACTCCGCCGTACTCCAGAGAACTGATAAACAGCCTGAAGAACGGCGATACGAACAACCTGTCACGGCTGGTCATGAGTACCCACTCCGGTACACACCTGGACTCTCCCGCCCATTTTATCCCGGACGGCAAGAATATCGACGATTATCCTGCTACGGCATTTATTCTACCCGCCCAGGTGATACCTATCGAAGACAAGAAGGTAATCTGGCCCTCCGAACTGGAGAAGCTGCACACCAGAGCGGGTGATGCCCTCCTGTTTAAGACAGAGAATTCGATAAGCGGCCATGCTACAAGCGGAGAATTCCGGGGAAGCTTCGTTTATCTTTCACCGGAGGCCGCCGATTTATGCGTTAAGAGAAAACTGGGTCTGGTCGGCATTGACTTCAATACAATTGAGCCATGTCACGCAGATCCGTTCCCCGTTCACAAAAAGCTTCTTGATAATGGAATATTGATTCTGGAGAGCATTAACCTGAAGGATGTCCCCCCGGGAAGCTATACCCTCTTCTGCCTGCCTCTGAAGATGAAAGACGCCGAGGCATCGCCGGTACGCGCTATCCTGATATGCTAGTGTCACACCGGCATAGTAAAAAAGGCCTTACCGAACGGCTTCCGGCCGGGTAGAACCACCATCGCAGTGGGCCTTCAACCAGTCTATAATAACCGTCAAAGCCCGCTCGTCCCGGCGTAGACGGTGTCCCGCCCCGTCGATAATGGCTAACTTCTTGGGCTCACCCGCCCGGTGGTATAACCGGTAGGCATGGCTGACATCGACTACATCATCCCGACTGCCGTGCAGCAGCAGCAACGGCCGTGGTGCGATACCGGAGATGTACTCAATGGAGCTGACCAGACTGAAGTTATCCAGCCACTCCCGATCAGAATGAGGAAAGTCCCTATCCCTGATGATGCCGATACCTCGATAGTAATCAATAATAGACTCTCCTCCGGCAAAGCCGTCCTTAAGTGAGTCAAACTCCGCCGGGCAGGCACAAGCAGCCACGGAAGAGATCCTGGTGTCCTGCGCCGCGACATATACCGAAACAGCCGCCCCACCGCTGAAACCAACCAGCGCCAGATGAGAGCGGTCTACATCGGGAAGCACCCAGAGGTAGTCGACAGCCGCTGCCAGGTCCCTGGTCCAACCCAGAATATCGAAATTACCACCGCTGTCGCCCACCCCCCGAAAACGAAAAGTCAACACGGCAAATCCCTCCCGGCAAATCCTCTCCGCCAGAGCAGGGTAACCCCCATCATCCGGATCAGGATTTACGTCAGGGGTACCGTACGGGATACCGTGACAGATGCAAACCGTAGGGTATAAAGATGCCCCGGCGTCACCCGGCAGGTAAAGCTGACCGGAAATCTTCACCTCATCCGCAGCAAAGGCAACGACTCGGACAATCATCCTATGCTCTCCTCAGCATAACAACGAACTCTCTATTCCCGGAAGCCCCCGCTATAGGCGACGCTACCAGACCTCCCAGTCTTAAGCCGTGTTCGATTAGCCAGGTAATGAAGCGCCCTAATACCCTGGCCTGTATCTCAGGTCGTTTCACCACGCCACCCCTGCCCACCTCTCCCTTTCTGGCCTCGAACTGGGGTTTCAACAGCACCAGCAGATAACCATCATCTACAAGCAATCCGACCACCGACGGTATCACCTTCTCCACCGAGATAAAGGATAAGTCAAAGGTAGCCAGATCCGCCTTTTCCGGAAGAACAAAAGGATAGCGGGCGTTTATCCTCTCCATAACCACTACCCGGGGGTCCTGCCTCAGCCGGTAGTCAAGCTGACCATAGCCGACATCAACGGCGTAGACCCGCCTTGCCCCCCGCTTGAGCAGGCAATCGGTAAAACCACCGGTTGAAGCACCGATATCAACCGCCACTTTGCCCGAGACATCGAGTCCGAACTGGCTCAGGGCATGGTCAAGCTTAATACCACCGCGTCCGACGAAAGGGGGTGGCTCGGCGACAGTAACCTCAGCATCCTCAGCCACCAGAGTCCCCGCTTTGGCCACCGTCTTACCACCCACCACTACCTTTCCCGCCATAACAAGCGCCTGCGCCCTGGCCCGGGTCTCAACCAGCCCCCTCTCAATAAGCAGACTATCGATCCTTTTCTTGCACCTCATGCTATTCCGCTCCCAGACTACAGCACGGAGCGCTGATCGCCAGAAGGGAAAAGGATAAACCCGGGGGCATCGACCTGCGCATCACTTTGAGAACCCTGCCTTGACACCGCTGGCATCCGGTAATTGAATCAGGCGCGTACTGAACACGAGGATAGTCTTAGATATAACACGATCCATCCGGGTCTGATTATACCTTCACCAAAAGGGAAATTAGAGGACTTATGAACTTGAAGTCATCCGGTTTATGCCTCCAGATGGGAGCGCCACTCCAGCATCTCATGCATAACCGCTTCGTAATCCTTATGACAGGCCTCGTAGAGCTTGGCATTCTCCAGAGCGATAGCACCAAGATTAGCCGCCGCGGTGACGAAATAGATATCGTCCTTGCTGAACTGACGCTGCTCCGCGGTATATACCCTGAGCTCACCAATAATCTCATCCCTCAGCATCATCGGTACGGACAGGATTGAGGCGATCCCTTCTTTCCTAACCTGCTCCGGATACTGTATTCTCTTATCGCTGGTAGCATCCAGAATAGCAACCGCTTTGCCTTTAAGCGTTTCGGGAATACTCTTAACAGCCGACAGCGGCCCCATCTTAACGAACCAGTCACTCAGACCACAGGCTACGGCATGAAACAATAGCTCTTTCTCCGGAGCCAGAAGCGTCAGTGAGCAGGCCTTGGCCCTCATGGACTTAGCCACATTCTCAACTATAGACTTAAGAACCAGTTCGGAATCACGAGCGGAGTTTATCTCTGCCGCCACCTTGTATAAGCTATGGTAGTACTTGGTCTCGACTGTTTCCATAATAAATAACATCCTCCCTATTTCCCGAATAGCAATAAATATTAACCTATCAGCCCTGCGATGTCAATTTCGCAGGAAAAATTTCCCGAAATAACAGGGATTACCACTAACCTATCGGCCTGTTTTTCGTTATAAAATACACAAAGGGATACCCTGAGGAGCCGGTAATGTCGAGAGATGGTGATATGAACCTTACCTGCCGCCAGTGCGGTAGAGAATTTGTCTTTACCGAAACCGAGCAGGACTTCTATAACCTGAAAGGATTCCTTCCCCCCAGCCGCTGCCGAGAGTGCCGCTCGGCAGCCCCGTTAGCAGAGAATCACAATCATAACCACAATCACTCCTGCGCGCAGTGCGGGACCAAGCTGGATAAAGAGGCCTCTGTCTTTTGTACTGCCTGTCTGAAGAACATGCAGCTTGTCTTAGAGCGGAAGGTGAGACACGGGGAGAAAGCGGCTAAGGCAGCACAGGCAAAACTAAAAACCACCGAATTACGGAAGGCCGAACTGGAAGATGCTCTCTACCAGACGAAACAGATGGTAGCGGAGCTGGAACTCAAGGTGAGTAATCTGAGCCAGGACCTTGAGAAGGCTAAAGAGGCCTATATTGCCTCAGGATGGATTAAACCACTGCTTCAGGATATCGAAGAAAGGTTGAAAATACTGGAGAACAACCAATATGAAAGCAACCAGAGGATATTTGAAATAATTCACACGATGCAGGAGCGGTATGAGAATACCGGACTCTTCGATATCATCAAGCGCAGCCTGATACCTTACCGGGGACAGGGCACCTGATTCACTACCTAAAGCGCTAACAGGAACAGACAACTACCTTACTATCCGTATAATTTCCTTGAACACTTCTCCACGCGCCACCCTGAGCAACTCAAACAAAGCCATCTCTGTGCTGGTAATGCCGGCACCGGCGCTTCTCATCTTATCGAGAGCAATCTCCTTATTCCCGGCCGTTCTCGAAGAGACCGCGTCACCCACAACCTGAACCTCATATCCGATCCCGAGTAGATCCGCTACCGTCTGATAAACGCAGACGTGTGACTCGATGCCGGCCACCAGTGCCTGCCTGCGGTTTAGCGTCTTAATCTCTCTCAAGAAGCTCTCTTCACCACAGCAGCTGAAGCTAAGCTTTGCTATCGGCCGGACATCGGACAAAAACCGTGCCAGCTGCGGTATGGTCCTGCCCAACCCCTGCGGGTACTGCTCGGTTACTACTATCGGGACCCCGAGGGCTTGCGCACCCCTTATAAGCTTGTCAAGGTTTAAGAAAAGCTCATCTTTATCGCTCATAACAGAAGCCAGTTTATCCTGAACATCAACAATAACCAAGACCGTATTCTCTAAATCAAGCATCTAAATACTGATTCCTCCGTATTCCTCATAATATTCACGAAACCTACCTCTGAACAATTATTATGTCCAATTAATCAAGCAAACAAAATCATGATTGAGCTCCACGGATTAGCTTCATGATCAGCCGATCAAGACGCTTTTTGACTCTTTTGTTTCCTGCTATTTCCCCCGGCTTTGTCGCCAGACCGGTAACGCTGCCCATCCAACGCATCTGACAGAGGGAAACATAGGTCCTTATGTTACTAATTGCCTTGCCAATACCTTCCTCAGCTACCGCTATCCCCGCAACCGGTTTCCCCGACAGTCTCGGCCAGATAGGGCATGTCCGATCCATAAAATTCTTGAGCAGGCCGGAAAGCATCTCAAAGTAAACCGGTGTACCGACAACCCAGCCGTCAGCGGCTATCAGTTTAGGATACAATTCCTGCATGTCGTCCCGGAGCCTGCAAACACCCTTTCGGTTTACGCCACCCTCCTCACAGGATAAACAGCCGCAGCAGGGCTTGATCTTCTTTTGCCGGAGAAGAATCAATTCCGTCTCAACCCCGCTTTCGGCCGCTCTGGCGAGCAGTTCCTTAACCATCCACTCGGTGTTGCCTCTCCGTGGAGATCCGGATATCCCGATTATCTTCACAGAACTATCCCTCCTACCCTTAGGGCGACGGCACTAAACAACACACCGGGCAGGGGACATAATCTCAATCGGCCTTGAACAGGAATTGCCCGTTACCCAGAGGCTCAAGGTTACGAAACAGTTCTTCTGACTTCATGACCAGCCCGAAGTTCTCACTGACTTCGGCAATAGTCGTCTGACAAAAGGCTTCATTCAAGGAAGCGGTAGCATCGGATATCAGAATCACGTCCCACCCCCTGTTGAAGGCATCACGTAACGAGGACTCGACACAAATCGAGGTATCAATCCCGGAAAATACTATGGTGTCTATCTTCATTGACCGTAGCCAGAGCTGAATCTCGGTATCCTGAAATACGGAGTCGCGCCTCTTGCGCACAATATAGTCATCTTCCTGAGGCTTCATTTCATCGATGATCTCGCTGTCCCAGGTACCCCGGATGCAGAGAGGTACCCTATCGATTCTTTCACGCCGCTTGTGGGGTAGAATCTGATGCTGCCTCTCCAGCATATCGATTCCAGAGTTCTCACGAAGTGCCTGGGAGAAAAACACCGGAATGTTTAGCGACCTTGCTTTCCGGTACAAATCCTGAACGGCCGGCAACACTTGCCGGTATTTGGATATGTCATAGCCGAGTTTATCGAATGACCCTCCCGGAGCTACAAAACCGTTCTGGACATCGATAATGATCAGAGCAGGGTTAATCTTGTAAACCATGCCGCTATTATGCCAAATCCCCCCGTTCCAAATCAACCGCAAACTCATGCGGTAAGCTTTGCTCTGCCGATCACATGTTGATCTATTGCATTCCCGCCTTCTGCAGGAACTGACCTATGACGGACCTTTCCACCTCATTGAGCAGTCCTTTTTGGTAGGCAATCGAATCAAAAAAGAACTGAAA
>JAQUOC010000064.1 GCA_028717305.1 Dehalococcoidales bacterium
CTCGCCGTTAAAGAACGTTATCACCGCTTCATTCGGAGTGATTACCTGAAGCAGAATCTGTCCGGTGCGGTCACCGTATCCGGCGTGCCGACTCTGGAATTCGTAAGTATAGATCCAGGTAACGGAATCCCCCAGTTCTTCACTGTCAACCAGTTCCAGAGTATCCTCAATCCCGTCGAAGATGAAGGTGGGGCTATTTTTAACAAAATTGATGGCTATTTTCTGCTGGAGAAAGGCTATATATTCCCTGGCTGTAGACAGTTCGCCCTCCAGGCCGGCTATTTGAGACAGGGCCTGGTCACGCTCTTCAACCACGCGGTTGTAGTCGGCTTCTGACACCCCTCTGGCACAACCGGTAGCCACTAGGGTGACAATAGTTCCCAGTAATATGGTAATTACAGCGGATTTCTTCATCTTTTACTGACTCCTCATCAATTTAATTTCTACTACAGATTACAACGATAGAAGATAGACAAGGTTAGCGCTGAACCCGGACGAAGCGGGTTACTAAGAAGGGATGAATTATTCGGTAACTTCGGACTCAATAACTTATCATTACGGAGCGCAATGTTCTGTGATATTGCCGCCGCTTCTACGAGCGATCAGGCAGGTGAGAAGGGTGAACATCCCACCTGTCTGATTTTCTTACTCCCTTACCGTTTTGTTCAGCTTTATTTAACGTTGATAGTCAGATTGAAGGTCCATTCGGCCTTCTCGCCATCTTCCCAGGGCCGGCTGTACTCTATGGAGATGTTAGTGCTGCCTTTCTTCAAGGCTTTGAAGGTCCAGACATCCTGGCCGGGGGCACCCATGAGCGGCTCGCCATTCTCAGCATTGCCTGGCGCGACAAACTCGTGGCCGGTTTCTGCTACCACAGTCTGATCAGCAACCTTGGCCTGACCCCACTGAAAACCGGTAGTGGGGTTTGAGCAGAGTGCTACCGTTACCGTGCTACCCGCTGTAAGTTGAACTTCCTTACTGATGTTGTGGTTAGCCGAGAATTCGTCACATGATACTGAAATCGGGTCCAGGGGCAGGTCTTCTGCAGACGCCTGTGGGTCGTTGGCACAACCTGTCGATACTACAGCTAACAGAGCTATGGCGCATATCGGTGCAATTTTGACTAATTTTGACTTGATCATTTTTCTCCCTCATTTTTTTGCTTCGGTACTTGATCGGCCGATCTTCCCATCTGCTTTTCTGTTAGTGTATACGAAGCAACCCCAAAAGTATTACACCGGTGACAGAAAATGTTGAAAATAATCGTGAAGGCGGCCGGCAACTATTAATGTAGAAGCGTTATTGTTTTAGATTGTTTAAGGGGATTGAATACTGATTTCAGCCAGATTTCCCAAAGGAGCCGGCACTGCTTCCGGCTGAGTCGGTGACGTGAAGCTGATATCGTCTATGGTTATCGTGTAGGTACCGGGTGGTATTTGATGACCGCGACTGTCCATCTGGTCCCATACCAGTGTATAGCCCAACGTTTCAAACGGAGCCAGTTCCTGCTTGCCAGTCCCGGCGGGATACCTTCTTACTGTCTGGCCATTTTCTGCGTTACGTATATCAATCTGGGGCGGGTAGGCTACCATGGTTACCGTTTCCGAACCGGTATTGCGCAAGGAAAACTCAATGGTGATTTCCTCACCGGATGCATAGATGGCCTTCTCCGTCGTAGCGACAGCCTGGAAAACCGGCTCAGTTAACGGACCAGGCGCTGGTACAGTCAATATGGGGATTTCGGGCTCTGGAGTCGGTGTCACCACAATCGGACCGGCCTGCTCCGTGAAAATGCCCCTTGCCCACAAGGTGCCGAAAGTTATCGCAACGGCGATGGCTGCGACGATAGCTGCCCTGCGGACCGGGCTTTGCACCATAAAACCGCTTAACCAGGACCAGCGCTGTTCTCGCCGCTCGGCATCTTGTTGCGCCCGGGCTTCTTGTTCAGCCAATTTCAACGAAAGCCGACTCTTGAGCGAATCGTGAAATTCGGCCGATGGTTCAGCACGACACTCCGTGTAACGTTTCGCCAATGCTAGGATCGTGCGCTCGTCTTCGCTCTTGCCCTCGGTGTTTACCTGCTTACCGGCAAGTAAACTGTCCAGGTCTTTAATAAAGTCTCTTTCCCGGTTCTTATCACGAGACATATTCTAACCTCTGCAAGGAATCCCTCATTTTTCTTATAGCCCGGTAGAGCTTCACACCAACATTAGACTCAGAGAAGCCCATAATCTTAGCAATCTCACGGTTGGTCAGCTCGGCCTCAAACCGCAGATGTATGATTTCCTGCTCCTCCGGCGAGAGCTGAGCGACACATTGACTGAGCTTCTCTGCCAGCTCTTTCCTCTCCAGTTCCTCGGGCGGAGAGGGGATATTAGCGGGTCTTTCTTCCGCCTCCTCCAGGGAAACATGCTGTTTCTTCTTACCGGCTTCCACCCGGTAATAATCTGTCAGGGTATTACGAGCAATGGTAAATATCCAGGTAGAGAAAGCAGCCTTATCACGATTGTACCTGGCGAAGTTGCTCACCGCCTTTTCAAAAACTGACGAGGTAAGATCTTCGGCAGATGCCACGTCGTTAACCCTGCACTTCACGTACCGGAATACCCTCGGCAGATACTCTTCGTAGAGATCAGCAAAGGTCTGACTTAAACTGGGCTCTTCCCCTCTTACTTTCACCCTGGTTTCTCTATCTATATACCGCCCAGGGTTCTACTAGTTTATACGATTCAGCAGGGAGAGTATTACATCTTCCCTACGACAGGCTGCGAATAAGAATCGTATCGTTCCTGAGCTGACTAATCTTATATCATTTTTTGATAGGTTTCTAGCGTCATTATACGAAGTAAGTTTTACCGGACGATTCAACAAATCATCGCTAAGCTGGAGCTGCACATCAAGCCGAACTGGTTGCATCCAGGCATGATATCTTTTAGGCTTCAGACCGTAAGAGAGCTAAATGGTGAGGATGAAAGCCACGCCTCAATAAGCCGGGTATTGATAGAAAAGTGGTGCAAGGAATATAATCAGTACCACCAGTACCACCGTACAGTACCAGAAATACTCGACCAACCAGCACCCGGGGTTATCTAACCATGGCTGTGACTTAACAGGTGGTATCACTACTGGGGGCAGATCAGAATAATGAGAACAATAAAGAGATATCCAATGCTTCTATTGGGTTTGTTACTGATTCATGCTGCCGTCACCTCTCCAATCGTTTTTGCGAATGATTCAGTCACAATCAGAGTAGGGGTTTATGAGAATCACCCCAAAATCTTTACCGATGATAGCGGTAAAGCTGCTGGATTCTGGCCAGACATTATTGAATACATCGCCTCAGAGGAAGACTGGAATATAGAGTATGTAACTGGTACTTGGACGGAGTGTCTCTCCAGGTTAGAAACTAATGAAATTGATATAATGCCCGACGTTGCTTATACCGAGGATAGAGGCAAACTGTATGATTTTCCAAACGAGAATACGTATGTGAGCTGGTCAAGCGTGTATGCGAAAGCAGGTAACGATATACAATCCATCCTTGACCTGGAAGGAAAAACCATAGCGGTATTGGCGGGTAGCTCCAGTGTTGAAGGATCGGGAGGTATAAAAGAATTAGCTAGCGATTTTAATATTAGTTGCACTTTAATCGAGGTAGATAGTTACACCCGGGTTTTTGAACTGGTGAAAAGTGGTGAGGTAGATGCCGGTATCTCCAACAGGGACTTTGCCAACCAGCATTTAGGGCAGTTTAACCTCGTCAGGACTGCCATAATATTCCAGCCCCATACCCTTTATTTCGCTTTCCCCAAAGAGTCAAGTTTAACTCCATATCTCATGGCAAGAATTGATTCACACATGAAGGAGCTAAAGGCAGACAATAATTCCGTCTATTATCAATCTCAGGAAAAGTGGCTTGGAGTAAAGCCAGAAGAAAAACCCATCATTCCCGCTTGGGTGAAGTGGCTGCTCATCGGTATAGGAGTTGCGGCAGGTATACTTGTAGGGGGAAATTACCTGCTTAGGTCTCGGGTGCAATCAAAGACCAGAGAGCTAACAGAGGAAATTGGAGAGCGTAAGCAGGTAGAGGATGCTTTGAAGGTATCGGAGGGCAAATTCCGTCTCATGTTTCATTCTGTAAGCGAGGGTATCGTGTGCTCCGATCTGGATGGTAATATAATCGACGCAAATAGAGCGGCCCTTGTTATGTTTGGCTATGACCATAAAGACCAGGTTATCGGCCATGGGGTTGTTGAGTATGTAGATGAAACTGATCACGATAGAATCATAAAAGATATGACAAGGACTCTGGAGACTGGTATTACACGGGATATTGAGTACATATTTGTTAGGAAGGACGGCGACAGATTCCCCGGAGAGTTAAGCTCCAGTGTCCTCAATAATGAATCTGACGGAGAATTAATCGGATTCATTACCGTGATCAGAGATATCACAGAGCGTAAGAAGGCAGAGGCGGAGAAGCGGGAACTGGAGAGGAAGGCACAGATTACTGACAGGATGGCTTCCATCGGCGAAATGGCCTCCGGCATCGCCCACGAGATAAACAACCCCTTAACCAGCGTGGTCGGCTTCTCCGAGCTGCTGATGGAGAAGGACCTGCCCGAAGACTCGAGGCAGGATGTGAAAATTATTTACGACAGTTCACAGAGGGTAGCCGGCATCGTCAAGGGGCTGCTTACCTTCGCCCGCCAGCACAAGCCGGTACGGAACCGCACCGGCATCAACGAGATAATCGAAAGCACCCTGGCCCTGCGCAAGTACGCCCTGGAGACCTCCAACATCGAGGTGGTTACCCGGCTCGATGCCGGACTGCCCTGGACGGTGGCCGACGCCGGCCAGCTCCAGCAGGTGTTCCTCAACATCATCGTCAACGCCGAGACGGAGATGAAGAAGGCCCACGGCAGGGGCAGGCTTACTATCAGGACGGAGCGGGCCGGCGACAGAATACGGATATCATTTGCCGATGACGGGCCGGGCATCGCCAGGGAGAACCTGGAGAGGATATTCGACCCCTTCTTCACCACCAAAGAGGTGGGAGAAGGGACTGGCCTGGGCCTGAGCCTGTCCCGGGACATCATCACCGAGCATGACGGGGCGCTTTATGCCGAGAGTGAGGAGGGTAACGGAGCCACCTTCTTCGTCGAGCTGCCCATCGTAGCGGAAGAGGAGAAGGTTGAGGAGACGGAGGCGGTCGAGGCAGCCGGGAAGACCATCGGGGGCCGGATACTGGTGGTGGATGATGAACCGACCATACTGGCGTTCCTGAAGAAGGTGCTCGACAGCGAGGGTTACGAGGTGACGACGACAGGCAGCGGCAAAGAGGCCCTGGGGATGATTAAGGAGCAGAGGTACAGCCTTATCATCTGTGATATCAAGATGCCCGGCCTAAGCGGTGCCGAGCTTTACGATGAGCTGGGGGAAATAGCACCTTCCCTGCAGAAGAGGGCCATCTTTATCACCGGAGACGTGATGGGCCCTGTCACCAGAGCGTTCCTTGAGAGAACAAGAGTTCCCTATTCCACTAAGCCCTTTGACATCGCTAGTCTGAAGAAAGAAATAAAGCGGGTAATCGCGAGTGCCGGGCCAAGCTAAACCATAGCTCCCTTTTGTGATACTTTTGCCCTGCAGTCGTTCAAATTATAAGTAGTAATTGCAGAAAGATGTATCAGACCTGCTCCTGCAGGAACGGTATTACTTTATCCAGGACGTCATAGATGACGTGCCCGGTGTTTTTCAGGACATATACAGTCGGCTACGGGAGAAGTTTTTAAGCCTTCCGTCGCACTTCGGTGCGTTCGTGAGTTTGTCATCCTCTCCGGCGATATACATCACCGGCATGACAAGCCGGGTCATATCCGAATCCGGGAAAACCGGAATTTCGCCTGTATAAGGCGAATAATTTCCCGAAATGATATCTATGTAATCGATAACCTCCTGCGGAATTCTTCCTGAATTGCTGCTCACTTTATTTACCCCATTTACCTCGCTACTCTTTCCCGAGTTCACCTAAAAAATTCATAATGACTTCCATGAAGTACGGACTTCCCCAGAGCATAATCCGTATGATATGCTTCGGTTCAATAAACTGCGAATTCATCGATGTAAAGCCATACTCTGGGGATCTCGAGGCTGCCGAGTAAATACCCGCCAGTGCCTACCGTTTACACTTGATTATCAGAAAACTACCGAACTAACAGGTATATCCAGTGATGTATCGCTACATACTGAGAGCAAAGGTTATGCCGTACATTGAAAAAGCCCGGGCGAACGAATCTGCTCACCCGGGCCCTTTGATTTACCCGAATCTACTACGCTATTTCTTTACCCGGTAATAATCTACGCCGGAGGGTTAGAAGCCGCTGCCATCGGGAATGCCGTCGCCGGAGTTGGGGGCAGGACCGACCGGACCGGAACCGGAACCGACCTCACCATTAGCTCCGTTAGGTCCGTCAAAGCCGCTGCCATCGGAAATACCATCTCCGGCATCAGGAGCAGGCCCCATCGGTCCGGAGTTGGCGGAGGCAACACCCGCAAAAGCAACTATCATGATTGCGGCCAATGCCATTGTCAACCCCACTATTTTCAGCGTTCTCCTCATAAGTTCGACTCCTTTCTTTCTATATATTATATTCGGTATTTTCATCTTAGCGATGCCTATCAACAGGCGGCCCGGTTAAGATTGTTGCCCCTTCTGAGCGCCGCCCTGCCCGCCGGGTGTTGTGTTCGGCCCCTTGGTATCGTCGGGTTGCCCTGACTGGCCGGACTGCTGATGCGACTGCTGCGCGCCCGAACCTTGATGCTGCGCGTTCTGGATAGTCTGGCGAATCTGTTCCATTTTCTGCTCGCAACGGCCGATCGCCGCCTGGATAGCAGCTTGGGCTGCCTCCGGAGCTTTGGCCATAACCTGCTCCAGCACGCCCCTGTTTCTCAACATCAAGCCTTCCAGCTTCTCGCCCAATCGAGCCATCTTTTGCTCTCTCGTCTGCACCTCAGCCTGGGTGGCGACCTGCTCACCGGCCAGTGCATTCAACCGGGTCTGGAGCCGGGCTTGAACCTCGGCGGCGGTCTGAGTACCGCTGGCTACGAAGTTCCCCTTCCCGCCGGATTGGCGTACCGCTACTGAAATAAAATCTCCCACCACGCCGCCTTTCACTCCCTCGGGGAGCTCGATTGTCATCGTCTCGCCGGCGGCGTTGATGATAGTCATCACTCCGTCTTCCACGGAGACAACCACTCCGCTGAGGTGCTGCCGCGTGGCTGCGGCAGGGACAATCATAACCCGGGTTGCCGTGTAGCTCCCGTCCCCGGCTACAGCCGCCAGTACTGCCAGGCGATCGCCTACCTCGATATCATCCTTCACGGCTGCTTCCTGGCCCGGCACCCGGTAAACCGTATCGTCCGCCAGAAGAACCGTAACTTCTCCCAGGTCATCGGTCTCGAGTACAATAATCCCGTTAGCGATATCGCTGTCAGCGCTAACGACGCCGACAATCCCCTGATAAGGCTGGGTAGCCTGAGCCACTGCGACATTATGGGCCGTTGCAGCTTCGCCGGCAGCCAGAACAGCGCCTCCGCTGCCGAACAGCGTCGCAGCGGCGACCATTACACCTAAGATAACCCCTGTCTTTTTCATCTCTACTTCCTCCCTATTCTTTCATTGGTAGCAAAAATTCAATACGACTGTCTGTTTAAGGACGGTATATTACCGTGATAAGTACCGATGCCGAATTGCCGTAGAAATCGCTGGCCAGCACCTCGATGAGATTAGGCCCCAGATCCAGAGCAACGGGCTCACTGAAACCGCCGTCGGTATCGACGGCAACGATTTGCCCGTTGACACTGACCACAGCATCGGTACTGGTGATACCCTTCACTGTCACCGTCGGTGA
>JAQUOC010000065.1 GCA_028717305.1 Dehalococcoidales bacterium
TCAAATGGCTGGGGTAACTACCGCGGTTTTTTGCCGTTATATTACTTAGAAAAATAATCATTAGTCGTAAGGAGGATAATCTGTGAATAGGAAGAGGTTTATTATTATCGGCATTCTGGCAATGGTAGTTCCCCTGCTGGTCTTCACCGGATGCGTTACCAGCCCGGCTGGCAACGGCTCTCCGGAATCGGTAAAGGTCGAGTTGGTTAACCAACAGCAGGGTATCTGGGTCAACGGCCAGGGCGAGGTTCAGGCTGTTCCCGATGTGGCTACGGTATGGCTTGGTGTCGAAGCTGAAGATATTACGGTGGCGGCTGCTCAGGAAAAAGCCGCCGCAGCGATGAATGAGGTAATGACGGCTTTGAAAAACAGCGGCATCGCCGATAAGGATATTAGTACCGAGCAGTTCAGCATCCAGCGGATTACCAGATGGGACTACGATAGAGAGGAAGAAACCGTTACCGGTTATCGGGTCAGCAACATGGTGACCGCTAAAATAAGAGAAATAGATCAGGCGGGCCCGGTCATTGATGCCGTGGCCCTGGCCGGCGGTGACTTTATCCGGGTTAACAATATCAGCTTCTCGATAGACGATCCCAAGGCATATCAGGAAGAGGCTAGGGCCCTGGCGGTTGCTGATGCCAAGGCAAAGGCGGAAAATATGGCCTCTCTGGCCGGTGTTGAACTGGGCAAAGTAACCTATATTTCCGAGAGCGGTGGTTATTACCCCGTTGTTTATCGGGATTACGTGATGGAGGAAGCGTCTGCACCTGCAGCAACGCCCATCGAACCGGGAGAGCTCACGATAAGCATATCTGTTCAGATTGCTTACGATATCCTGGACTAACTGAAATAGCGGAAAGGGAGGAGGCGTATGGTGACAGTCCATCATATGCCTCTTCTCATCTTTATCCATTCATATTTTAACAAAATAATAACATTTGCCTGTTACAATACGTTATATAGACTATAGAGGTGATGGACGGATGTCTAAGAAATATTCAATCAGCTATGAAAGACCTGATGAGCTGGGTACTTTCGTCGTCGACATCAAGGCCAAAACGGAGCAGGAAGCTAAGGATAAATTTAAACAGATGTATCCGGGTCGGACTGTAGTATCAGTTGTCGAGAGATAGGTAAACTGGAATGAGCAGGGGGTAAGGCAGATGAAAGATAGATTGTTAGAGCCCGAATTATATCGAAAAGAATTACCGGAATACTCTGAGTCTCCATGCGAAGGCAAAATAGTCGTCTCGCACAGGGATGGCTGGCGGTACTTCAATTGTGAGGAAATCGACTGCGAAGACAACAGGGGAGTGAGTAAGAGCATCGCCGTCAAGGATTATGGTATTGGTAATCGGGAAAGAGAGACGAAGCTGAAGGATATTGTAAAACGCGTCCTCTGTCCGCAATACAGACGTTCCTGCCAGGTATCCGGATATCTGGAAAAAGGCTACAGTCATCGGGAAGCGTTAGCAATGGCGGATGTAATAGAAGTGATTTAGCTTTTAGTATCTTTCCCTCTTTCTCCGAATCTGATAAAGAATTAACCCGAAGTTTCAAATGCTTCGGGTTAATTCTTTTGAGTAACCTGCTTTGTATAACCGCTATGTTTTATATTGTGGCGCGAGATATTTTGAACATTTGCAATTGACTTCAGTATGTTGTACACTTACATCGGTGGTTTTAGTTTAGGTTATTACAAGTTTAGATAGGCCGTTGTTAGCTTTCTTAATACGCAGGATGACCGAAAACCCTAACCAACTATTATAAAAGGAGGTCATCCTATGAGTTTTCAGGACAAGTCGATCCAATGTTCCGATTGTGGAACTACTTTTATCTTCAGCGCTGACGAACAGGAACTCTTCGCTTCCCGGGGCTATACCAACGAACCCAAGCGTTGTCTGCCCTGTCGTCAGGCCAGGAAGTCAGAGCGTGGTGGAAACAGTGGCTATGGATCCAGCTATGGATCACGACGCCAGATGTTCCCGGCAACCTGTGCCGAGTGCGGTAAGGACACCGAAGTTCCCTTTGAACCTCGTCAAGACAGACCCGTTTACTGTAGCGACTGCTATCGTAAATCCAGAAATAATCAATAAATCCGGTTGATCTAAAAAGACAAACATAGGCCGGCATATCCCGGCCTATGTTTGTCTCCTGCCACAGACTATTAACTATCCTCGTTATAATCGCTACCAGCAAGCCGGACAAACTTGAGCTTAACCGCAGTAAAGGGTTTCTCATCTCAGAAATAGAGCAATAAATAAATCCGGGTTAACATAAGGAGAACAGTATGAAAATCTATGTCGGCAATTTGCCTTATGACGTAAATGAAGAAGAATTAAAGCAAGAATTCTCAGCCTTTGGAGAAGTTAGCGCGGTAGATATCATAACCGATCGTGACAGTGGTAGACCCAGGGGGTTTGCATTTGTGGAAATGGCTTCAACGTCGGAAGGGCAAGCAGCTATTGAAGCTCTGAATGGGAAGATCGTGAAGGATCGGTCGCTGGTTGTCAATCCGGCCCGGCCGCCTGGCGACAACAGGGGGGGCGGCAGGTCGTCCTATAACAATCGGCGGGGCAGCGGTAATTTCGGAAGAGGGAAGCCGCGAAGATACTGAATAACGGGTTCTCATATCAACCTGCCGATTCCAGAGCCTTCTGATATATTCTCTCTATCTCAGCAGGCGACTTCACCTGCCGCGGGTTAGCCGCGATGTTGGGATCGAAAAAAGCGTTCCTGGCAACGACATCCATATGTTTTTCGAAGTGGTCCAGATTGGTCGCCAGGACTTCTTTGAGACTGGGAATACCGAGCAGCCGGCTCAATCTAAATACTTCCTTGCTGAGTTCTGCAGTCTGCTTTGTTGCCGTACTCTCTTTAAGGCCGATAATCCGGGCTATCTCGGCATACCCGGCTTCAGCGTCGGGAAGGTTGAATTCTATTGCGTAGGGCAGCAGAACGGCGTTGCACAGGCCGTGGGGTATGCCGTAACCTGCGCCTAACGCGTGAGCCAGGGCATGGTTGATGCCCAGTGAGGTGTTGCTGAAAGCTATTCCGGCCATCATGTTAGCCTCGTGCATTTTTTCTCTAGCCTCTTTGTGGTCGGGTTGCGAGAAGGCTACGGGTAGATACTGAAAAACGTATTTTATCGCCCGCAGCGCCAGCCACTTGGCAGGTTCATTATCGTTAATCGATATATAGGCCTCTACGGCATGGGTGAGTGCGTCCATGCCGGTATTGGCGGTGACTTCGGGCGGCAGAGAAAGACACAGCTCGGGGGCATAAATGGCTGTATCCGGTACCATTTCGTAGCTGCGCACCGGATATTTCCGCTTGCTGGATTCGTCGAAGATAACCGAGCCGCGGCTGACGCCGGTCCCGCTGCCGCTGGTGGTCTCGACGGCTATAAATCTGGCTTTAAGCCTTAGCGGAGGTACTGCCTTGATCGGACCTTCTCCCCACTCCCTTACTTTATCGAAAACATCCAGCTCCGGGTGTTCGTAGAAGATCCAGGCTGATTTGGCCAGATCTATTGGGGACCCGCCGCCGAATCCCAGAATCCAGTCGGGGCTAAATTCAAGGAGTCTCTCCTTAAAATCCACGACCTGCCTGATCGGAGGCTCCGGAAGTACGCCTGCCATCAACTCGACCTCCTTTCCTGACTCTGTCAGCAGCGGCAGCACCTTGTCCCCGGCTAGTCTGGAAGTGGCTTTTCCCCCGCAGATCACCGCCACCCGCTTCATATTCATTTTGGCCAGATGGTTGATGGAGCCATAGCCGAATACTATCTCTCGTGGTACCCTGAAGTAGCGCAAAACAGATCTCCTTTCAGGCTGTCAAAAAAATACAAACCAAGGCGCCGGTTTGTGGTATTATTAGGGGTTATATAGGCTTTTTATATCATAACATTAATCGCACCACGTGTTTATTTGAAGCCTAATAATTGAGAGGTTTTGCAGATATGGAAAATCAGTTAAAACTAAATGACGAGCGGATTGTATTACGAGAAAAATTCAAGCAATTATTTCCCGAATTGATGGCCCAGGAGACTTCCATCCTGGAATCCGTGTATCAGGATGGCGTACTTCCTCGAAAAATGAAGCATCTTATCGCTTTAGGAATAGCCCTCAGGGCCGGATGTGAAAATTGCATCCTTTCCCATACTGTTCGGGCACTTGAATCCGGGGCCAGTAAAGATGAAATTTTGGAGACCCTGGCGGTGGAATTGGCTATGAGCGGTACATCCGGTTTGGGCGAATCGTTAAGAGTAATCAAAATACTCGATGAATTAGGAAAACTATAAACCGTATTTTCAATCTAATGATAGACTAATCTGCCTTCGACCCTTCGGCTGATGTTCTGGTGGTTTCTAAGATACTCTTCGAGCACTTCCTGAGCCGAGGTACTGATAACCTTGGATTTTCCCGAAGCAAGAAGCTCCTCGTTGGTGATATTGAGATAGGCGCTCGAGTTCTTGGAATGAAAACCAAGCATGGCGATGGTATAGCCATGCTCGTCGGAAACCGGCTGTCGATTGACGGTGAGAGATTCCAGTTTTCTGGTAGTATCATTGTAGATTGCCCTCACATTGCCGTTTACCTGGTAGCATTCCCCCTCGCTGTTACGGTTATCCGGCCTCATAATGTGGGCGAAAATGCGTTTGAGTTGGGCACCATTGATCCGGTACCTTGTTATCACGTCGTCGTAGGGGAAGCAGGTCTTTAAATCCTTAAGAGTGACCACAGGGCCCATTTCCTTCGACCTTATTGAACCGCTGCCGACCAGCATGACATCAGTCTCGGCAACTTCGGCGAAGGCGTCGGCGATGAGGTTGCCCAGGGAGGTCTCTATTTCCCGCCGGGGATGAGTTAGAACTTCGCCGAACTTGCAGATGATAGTGCTGTACTTCCGGTCTACCTGCCCCTTAAAAGAGTCGATGTATTCCTCGAGTTTAGCATCGGGTTCGGCCAGCCTATCGTCGACCGGAATAAGCTGCCATTCGTAGTCCACAATGCTGTTGGTATCGTCATCGACCACAATGTCGAAGCGTCCGATCTGGTCGGTCCCGACGCCCGCCTGAGCGATCAGTATTCCGTTGACCATAGCCGGCTTTTCCAGGATGGTGTGGGAGTGGCCGCCGATAATCATATCCACTCCCCACTCGGGCTTTAGCATCTTCGCCAGCTCGATATCGGATTCAAAGCCAATATGGGTCAGGATAATGGTAAGGTCTATGTCGTCGTTTTTGTAGGCATTAGTGATCTTTCCTATTTCCTGGCTGGCTTCTTCCAGGGTGATGAAACTGCTGATCAGATCGTCCTGATTGTTGATGGCATCGATCACTTTCTCGGTGATGATGCCGGTGAAGAGTACATCGAAGCCTGCCTTTTTAATGATCAGGTAAGGCCGCATCAGCCGCTTGTTGTACTTGTTTACATAAAGATTGGCGTTGACAATGGGAAAGTTAGCTACTTTCTCCAGAAAGAGGAGATGGGGCAGGCCGTAGTCAAACTCATGATTGCCCAGGGCGACGACGTCGGGGGCCAGATAATTCATGATTTCCATGGTGGAGATGCCCCTGTATTCCGAGTCGATGAGGGAGCCCTGCACCATGTCTCCCGAGATAAGGTAGAAGACATTTTCCTGCTCCCTGCGGACTTTATTGATGTAGCCGGAGAGAAGGGCCAGTCCGCCGGTGATTCTGTTGCCGCCGTCCTTTATCTCGGCAAGGAAATCGCCATGCATATCGTTAGAGTGCAGAACAGTGAATTTCTTGGTATTCATCGTTCAGGATTCCTCATGTATTGCTTTGTATCTTCTACTGGACCCGTCCCGTTAGCCTACTTGCGGGGGATCAGCAGTGATTTCGGAATAATAATATACTAATATTACCGACTTCTCAACAGGCACTACTAGTGAACGTAGTAGGGAAGTTCGGCCTCCTCCGGGATGGTGTCAATGTATCGTCTTCGAAAATCAGCATCCTGCATCCGGCAGCTTATCGTGCGCTTGCGATAGGCGGGGTGACTGAGCAGTTTCTCCCATAGTGTTCTTACCGGTTCGTTACGAACGTTACCAAAGGCTAATGGTGTGAAGTCGCAAGGGGTGAAATCTCCTTGCGCGGTAATGTGAAACTGCCTGTTAGCCGCCAGGCACCCGATCAGCCGGGAAAATCCCTTACCACAATTCGTCCAGCTTTGGGATACAACGCGGGGTTTTGTTCCGTGTTTCCTGTTTGCCGCTTTGCAATCATCGAGGAGGACGCGGCGGGCAGCCTGATCCAGCAGCACATCTTTCCGGTTTCTCAATCCTCCAACCTCGATGCCGTCAAAAACGCTGACCTCGTTAACCCCCCATCGGGAGCACAAAGCCATCATTCTGATAATGTCGTGGCGCATGGCACTCTGCTTGGTAGCATAGGTCGAGATGCCAACGAGAAGACCGGCCCGGAGTGCATTCTGCACGCCGTATTCGACTGCTGAGAAAGCATCGTTTCGGCCACGAAAACGGTTATGCTCCGTAGGATCAGGGGAGTCAAGACTGATTTGAACGCCGTAGGCGCCACTGTCTGCCAGAGATTTCGCACGTTCCGGGGTGAGCAGCAGACCATTAGTGAAGACCTGGGTAACGGCCTTTTCCGGAGAGACTGAAGCGATACACTGTTCTAGATCATTGCGTAGCAGCGGTTCTCCTCCTGTAAATGTAATATTGGTAACACCTAGATCAATGCATTCCCCCAGGACGCGCTGAATTTCGTCCCGGGACATCATAGGGCGTGATTTTGACCTGTCTAAAGCACTGCAGTGGTGACAGTGGCATTGGCATGTGTTTGTCACGCCGATGGTTACCGCCATGGGGATAATCCGCTTGAAGAAGATTGAAGACAGGAATGCCTCCAGCATCCGGTTGTGTGGCAGACTGGGGAACGGGGGCAGGTACATTGAATATACGTTTCCGCCGCTACGGAAGGCTAGGTTACCCACCCTGTTATGAAAGGCAAAGTACCGACCGATAATGAAGCGCCACCACAGCGAGCGTGTCCCTGACACACTCGCTGTAACGATATCACCTGTGTTCTTCACTACGACGGATAACTTATGCAGCTCGGCGACGTTAGGGAAGGTGTAGCATAGTCTCATCGAGTCTCCTCATTGGTCGCCACTGGCGGATCATCTGATTTGCAGTTCAGAACATACTCCATAAAGTGTTTCAATATTTATGCTGCTATCGGGCGATATCGAAGCGGTCCAGGTTCATTACCTTGTTCCATGCCGCTACGAAGTCGTGCACGAATTTATCCCGGGAGTCCTTACATCCATAGACTTCTGCCAGAGCCCGGAGTTGAGCGTTCGAACCGAAGATGAGGTCGACACGAGTTCCGGTCCATTTGAGTTTGCCCGTTGCGCGATCACGGCCTTCGAACACTTCTTTGTCCTCGGGGGTTGCCTTCCAGATCGTGCCCATGTCGAGCAGATTTATGAAGAAGTCATTGGTAAGCGTCTCCGGTCGCTTGGTGAAGACACCGTGCTGGGAATTTCCGTAATTAGCATTCAAGACACGCATGCCGCCGACCAGAACTGTCATCTCAGGAGCCGTCAGAGTCAGCAGCTGCGCCCGATCAACCAGCAGCTCTTCTGCCGATACGGCATATTTGGCTTTGAAGTAGTTGCGGAATCCGTCTGCAGATGGTTCGAGTACGGCGAATGACTTTGCGTCGGTCTGCTCCTGAGATGCATCCGTACGCCCCGGCGTGAATGGTACTGTTACGTCGTGTCCGCCTTTCTTTGCCGCTGCTTCGACGGCAGCGCAGCCGCCCAGAACGATCAGGTCAGCCAGCGAGACCTTCTTGCTACCGGGCTGCGACTTGTTGAACTCTTTCCGGATTGTCTCAAGTGTCTTCAGGACC